>JBDZUV010000058.1:0-18873 GCA_040255345.1 Actinomycetota bacterium
CCGCTACTACGACCCCGCCACCGCCCAATTCACCACCCCCGATCCGTTGTATGCCCTGACCGGTGAACGCTACGGCTACGCCAGCAACGACCCCATCAACGGATCAGACCCGAGCGGGTTGTGCGGCGAATCTCCGAATGAGACCACCGTCGTCGCACCATGTTCTGACGATTACTGTGACACGTGGAGCGTCCGAGGCAACTTCCGTATTCGCGGTTGTGCGCCTCCCGTTGCCAACTCAAAACGTCCGCTACCCGTGCCCGTATGGCTGTGTACTCGGACCGGAGACGATGACCAGGTCAATTGGCAGCCTGCGTGGCCTACCTTTAGAGACAGTCATGGTGCACACAATTATCTTTCGTGGGCGTGGAGGGGCCTCCGATTGGGTACTCGGGGTGCCATCCGGGCAGGAATTGAATTTGATCCCATATGGATTATTCCCAATCCACGATACTACCTGCCTGAGTATTTTGATGAGCCAGAATGGCGTGAAGGATGAATATTACAGGTTGGGGTCGTCTCATTGAGTCGCGACATGCCGTCAGCACTGCAGTTCGTGTAGTTGATTACCTGTCAGCCTTTTTCAGTGGTAATTTGCCAGACGCTAAGTCTCATAGGTATGCCATCGAGTTCATACTTCAGGACAAGATGTACCGAACAAGATGGCTGCGATCAACGAAAGCCGCGGTCAACGAATGGCAGTCCATATTCGACGCGAGTCGAATTATGAATATCGACGAATTACAGACGCGCTTTAGTCTTGAAAACCTCACAAATGATCCGCCCGAGGCTATACGGCATAGTAATTCCGATGATTAGGGCCCTAACGATGTAATGCCAACGAGGCGGTGGCATCGATGAGCTACGAGATTGCGGGGATCAGGTGGCTGGCCCTCTACAGTCATAGGTAAGGGCCAAGTCGGCATCGGTGTCCCAGCGGGGAGCCTCGGACAGCTAGCTCGTTGTCCTGCCCTCGTTGGGGACTGTTGCTTCGCCGATGGTGGCGCGGGGTCGAGCGTAATGGGTCCCATGGTGGAGTGGGCGGCGTCGTCCCGTGGACCGACAGTGACAACTCAAAGTTGGAAAGTTGTGCCGTGAATCGCTGCGCCGGGGCCTCGGAGCAGCTCAGCACGTGCGGTAGGTGGTCGCCAGGCGCTTCACGCCCGAGAGGAAGTGCGACTCGGACCATGCGGGCTCTCCGGCCAACTCGACGTCGGTGACCCGTTCGAGCAGGGTGGCGAGGAAGGTGCGGACCTCTCGGCGGGCCACGTGGATCCCAAGGCAGAAATGACGGCCAAAACCGAACTCGAGGTGCTTGTCGGCGCCTTGGCGGCGCACGTCGAAGGTGTCGGGTTCGTCGAAGACCGCCTCCTCACGGTTCGCGGACGGATACGACAACAGCACCCGCTCGCCCGCCGCAACTTGGTGCCCGGCGATCTCGGGGTCCACCGCGGCGTAGCGGAGAAAGTGGCGCACCGGTAAGGTCCAACGGATGATCTTGTCGGCTGCGTTGTCGACGAGGCCCGGGTCGTCGATCAGCGCGCGGAACTGTTCGAGGTGGGCGAGCAGCGCTTGGAGGCCGCCCGCGATCGCATAGGACGTGGTGTCGTGACCGGCGGTGGCGATGATGGTGTAGCACCAGAGCCGTTCGACGTCGCCCATCGGACAGCCGTCGATCTGGGCGTACGCGATGGTGGACGCCACGTCGTCGCGGGGGTGGGCGCGGCGATCAGCCGTCAGCTCGTTGAAGTAGTTGATCGAGCGCATCATCGACTCGAGCGCCTTGGCCTCGGCGTTGTCCCGCTCGCCGACGTACTCGGGGTCGGCGGCGCCGAAGATCCCCTGGGTGAGTTCCATCATCAGCCCCTCGTCGAATTCGGGCACGCCGTAGATCTCCATGATCACCCGCAGGGTGAACGGCTTGGCGATGTCGGCGGCGAAGTCACAGGTGCCGTCCAGGTCGCGCATCCGATCGACGAATTCGTGTGCGAGTTCGGTGATGCGGGGTTGACGGGTCTTGGCTGCCGCCGGCTTGAACCAGTCGCGGGAGATCGCCCGGTGCGAGTGGTGTTTGTCGCCGTCGAGTTGCACCAGCGAAGAAGGATGGAAGCCCGATGCCTCCATTTGTGCCTGGTCCTGGTCGGCCATGAGCACAACGTGTTCGGTGTTGAAGACACGTCGCGCTGTCACGTGACGCCTCGAACACTAGGCGAGAGCCGTGACCGCGTCGAGGTCGAGCACCTGGTGGGCGTGACGCTCGGCCATCGTGAGGAACATCTCGTCACCACGCTCGGTCCGCTCCACGATCATCGACGCGCCGACCGCCATGAACAACCCGGTGAAGGTGCCCCGTCGGTAGGCCTCCCAACAGTCGTTCCAGGAGTAGTCGCGCACCCCCGCACCCACGAGTCGTTCGTGGTAGTCGCGGACCAGTCGTTCCTCGTGCGCGCGGCGGTCGTCGAGGCCGAGACCGGCGCCGATGAAATAGGCGACGTCATAGGGCGCCGAACCGAGCGCCGTGGTCTGCCAGTCGACGACGGTGATCGTGCCGGTCGCGGCGTCGATCAGCAGATTGTCGAGGCGGTAGTCGCCGTGCACGAGCGTGCGCGGGCCCCGCGGCGCCAGCAGGCCGCCGATGTGGTCGAACAATTGCGTACCCGCCGTGACGATCTCGGTGGTCAGCCGCGCCGCGTAGCGGTCGCAGAACCCCGTCCACAGCATCGCCAGGAGTGGCCCGGCGCCTTCGCTGCGCGTCGTGTCGTCCAGCCAGTCGAGGCCTTCCAGCGTCGGGTCGGCCCAGCGTGGCGCGTGCAACCCGACCAGTTCGCCCACGGCGGCTTCGGCGACCTCGACACTGCAGCCCTCGATCTGGTCGCCTGCGCGGGCGGGGGTGAGATCCTCCAGCAGGAGCACGAACCGGTCGGGGGTCACTGCGAGATCGGCGTAGTACACCCGTGGGACGCGTACGCCGAGTGTGGGGGCGAGCGTTCGGTAGAAGCGCACCTCCTTTTCGTAGTTGCGCAGCGACAGCGCCGAGGCCCGGGTGCCCGGGTCGGTCGAGGGGAGCTTGGCCACGAGCGTCGGCGGCGCACCGGCGTCCCGGTCGTAGGTGAGGCTGACACGGACACTGTCCGACATCTGACCCGTGCCGAGCGCTGCGGTGCGGACCTCGGTGACGGTCTCGTCGACCACCACGCCCGAGAAGCGCAACGCTGCGGTCAGCCACTCGGGAGTCAACGCTCCTGGTGCATCGGCGATCGTGCCGGGTCGCTCCGTCACGACGGCAGCACCCCTTCGACGACGGTGTCGGGAAAGAAGCGATGGTGCCGGGCACCGGTCACCTCGTAGATGGCCGTGCCGGTGCGGCCATCGTCGGTGTGCACCTTCATCAGGTTGAGACCGCCGCGGTGGAACGGTTCGTACGGCTGCACGAAGCTCCCTTCGGCTTCGACACCGATCCGTCGTCCGTCGGCGAGTGTGAACGCACCGGTCGCCGTGAGTCCTGCGGTCGTCGCACCGTGTTCGCCGTAGCCCCCACGGGACCCGTCGGTGCCGATCCAGTCGGCCTCGTACGTGAACCCGACGACCGGAACGGGATCGGAGCCGTCGGCGCCGGCCCAGCAGCCGTCGGTGTACACCGTGGCGCCGTTGGCGAGTTCCCAATGCCACACACCGAGGAAGCCGTCGTCGAGTTGGATCTGCCACCAGATCCAAAGCGGGCAACGCCCGTGGTCGCGGACGCCCCACGAATGGTCCCGTTGGCCGACCCAGCCGTCGACCTCGACGCTCTCGCCGCCCACTGTGTAGGTGCCTTCGTAGGTGCCCGACTGGAAGATGTGGCACTGGTCCCAGATGAGTTCGTCGCCGGCGCGCATGGTGCCCCGCCGCAGCGCGTACGGCCTCGTGCGGGCGCGCCAGGTCAGGTCGAAGGCGAAGTCCGAATCTTTCGGCGCGGCGCTGATCCGCACCTCCTCGAAGGGTCGGATCACCTCGACCCGGGCCCCATCCACCTCGAGGGTGTGCGGGTCGCCGTCGTCGTCGCGTACGCGGTAGCCGCTGACCCGCTCACCGCCGACGCGTCCCATCTGCAGCGAATCCATCCGCTCGCTCGCCGGGTAGTGCGCCATCGTGAAGAAGAACGCGTCGCCGTCGCCACGGGGATCGTGGATCTCGTAGAAGAAACTCTCCCGCCAGTACGGGTGATGCACCACGACCCGGGGAAGCAGTTGGGGGATCTGGTGGACGAAGTACTCGTCCATTGCCGTCGGTTTCGCCATGAACGCTCCATTCTGACCGTCGCCCCGGCGGCTCGCCGGGTGCCCGGTGGTCTACACCGTCGGCGGCGTCTGTGCGACGGCGTCGTCTACATGGGCGGAGCCGGTCCGGGTGGGACGCTCGACGCCATCGACGTGGCGACCGGCGCACCGACCTGGACCGCGCCCGTGACGAACGGCGACGACCGTTCGCCGGCGGCCGACGAGTACGGGGTGCACGTCTCGGACGGATGCGGCGTGACCGGTCGGTTCGATCGCATGAGCGGCGTCCGGGACCGGATCCGTACGACCGGGTTCGACACCGAACCGAACGCGGGTGGGTGTGGTTCCGGTCAGCGACTGAAATCGAGCTGCGATCGCGTCGTCGAGCCGCTCGCCTTGGACCCAGCGCCCGGTCCTCGCTAAGGTTGCCGAGCCGTGCCCCGAACGGGCGCACTGCGAGCAGTCCCCCTGTGCGCAGTCCGAACGGCACGCACACCAATCGAAGTCTGTCCAGGCCCACGTTCCCAACGTGGGAACCGGACAGCGACAACTCAAAGACACGCTCCGCCATGGGTTCGCCCAGCGGAGCGTTCGCGTGAACGCCCCACCAACCGGTGGGCGAATCCAAGGAACTTGTGCCCTCATGGCAACGAAAGCAATCGTCGGCGAGAAGGTCGGCATGACCCAGATCTGGGACGACGACAACCGCGTCGTACCCGTCACCGTCGTGCAGGTTCCGCCGATGCGCATCGTCGACGTCAAGACCCCCGAGCGTGACGGCTACGGCGCGTTGAAGGTCACCTTCGGGACCAAGAAGGCGTCGAAGCTCACCAAGCCGGTCGCCGGCCAGTACGCGGCCGCCGACGTCGAACCGGGCGAGCAACTCGTCGAGTTGCGGCTCGACGACGTCTCCGAGTACCAGGTCGGCCAGGAGATCGCCGTCGACGTGCTCGCCGACACCCCCCTGGTGGATGTGACCGCGGTGTCCCGCGGCAAGGGCTTCGCCGGGGTGATGAAGCGCCACAACTTCGCCGGACAACGAGCCAGTCACGGTGCCCACCGGGTGCACCGCATGCCAGGTTCGGTCGGCGCGTGCGCCACGCCGGCCCGGGTGTTCCGGGGTCAACGCATGGCCGGCCGCATGGGTGGTACCACCACGACCACCTTGAATCTGTCGGTCGTCAAGGCCGACGCCGAACGCAACCTGCTGCTGGTGAAAGGCGCCGTGCCCGGCCCCAAGGGCGGGCTCGTGTTCGTGCGAGACGCGGTCAAAGGAGGACAGGACTGATGCCTTCGGTCGATGCGCTCGACGCCACCGGCGCGAAGTCGGGCTCGGTGGACGTTTCCGACGACATCTTCGGCCGTGAGCCGAACGTGCCGTTGCTGCACCAGGTCGTGACCGCCCAGCTCGCGGCCCGGCGCTCGGGCACCCAGAGCACCAAGACCCGCGCCGAAGTGGCCGGCGGCGGTGCCAAGCCCTGGCGCCAGAAGGGCACCGGTCGTGCCCGCGCCGGAACGATCCGTGCGCCGCACTGGCGGGGCGGTGGTGTGGCGCTCGGTCCCAAGCCGCGCAGCTACGCCCAGCGCACCCCCAAGAAGATGATCCGCGCCGCGCTGTATGCCGCCCTGTCGGACCGGGCCGCCGACGGTCACCTGTTCGTCGTCGACGAATGGAACTTCGGCGGACCCTCCACCAAGGCCGCCGTGGCCTTCCTCGACGCTGCCGGCCTCGACGGTCGCGTGCTGGTCGTGGTGGGCGACGACGACACCGACGTGATCAAGAGCTTCCGCAACCTCGGCCAGGTGCACCTGTGCCACGTCGGTGAGCTCAACGCCTACGACGTCCTCGTCGCCGACGACGTCGTGTTCTCCCGCTCGACCCTCCCCGGAAGCGAGGACTGATCCCATGGATGCATCCGACGTGCTGATCCGGCCGGTGGTGTCCGAGAAGTCCTACGCCTTGCAGGAACGAGGCGTCTACACCTTCATCGTCCACCCCGACGCGACCAAGCCCGAGATCCACGACGCCGTCGTCGCCAACTTCGGCGTCAAGGTCGTCAAGGTCAACACCCTCAATCGCCGCGGCAAGGCCCGACGTGACCGTCGGACCAACCGCGTCGGCAAGCGCCCCGACACCAAGCGGGCGATCGTCACCCTCGCCGACGGCGAGTCCATCGAGATCTTCCAGAGTTAGGCCCATGGCTCTTCGCAAGCGCAAACCATCGAGCGCCGGTCGGCGTTTCCAGACCGTCTCCGACTTCTCCGACATCACGCGTTCGACGCCGGAGAAGTCGCTGCTCGCGACCAAGAACTCGAGCGGTGGCCGCAACTCCTACGGCCGCAAGACCGCCCGACACCGCGGTGGGGCACACAAGAAGCAGTACCGCGTGATCGACTTCAAGCGCGACAAGGACGGCGTGCCCGCCAAGGTCGCCCAGATCGAGTACGACCCGAACCGCAACGCCCGGATCGCCCTGTTGCACTACGTGGACGGCGAGAAGCGCTACATCCTGGCCCCGCGCAACGTCGAGGTCGGTGACCGTCTGCGCAGCGGACAGGGATCGGACATCCGCCCGGGCAACGCCCTGCCGATGCGTTACATCCCCGTGGGTACCGTCGTGCACAACGTCGAACTCTCCCCAGGCGGCGGCGGCAAGATGGCCCGCAGTGCCGGATCGAGCGTGCAGCTCGTCGCCAAGGAAGGCGACTTCGCGACGCTGCGGCTGCCGAGCTCCGAGATGCGCCGCGTGCTCATCGACTGCCGGGCGACCGTCGGCGAGGTCGGCAACGCCGAGGCCGAGCTGATCAAGATCGGCAAAGCCGGCCGGAACCGCTGGAAGGGTGTGCGCCCGCAGACCCGTGGTGTGGCCATGAACCCGGTGGATCACCCCCACGGTGGTGGTGAGGGCAAGACCTCCGGTGGCCGTCACCCGGTTTCCCCGTGGGGCAAACCCGAAGGTCGCACCCGCGACAAGACCAAAGCATCCGAGAAACTCATCGTGCGCCGCCGCCGTACCCGCGGTTCGCGGAGGTAGGTCACCACATGCCACGTTCGCTCAAAAAAGGTCCGTTCGTCGACGACCATCTGTTGGCCAAGGTCGACGACCTGAACGCCCAGGGGGCCAAGCGGGTCATCAAGACCTGGTCTCGGCGCTCCACGATCATCCCCGACATGGTCGGTCACACGATCGCGGTGCACGACGGCCGCAAGCACGTCCCGGTGTACGTCACCGAGTCGATGGTGGGCCACAAGCTCGGTGAGTTCGCGCCGACCCGGACGTTCAAGTTCCACGCCGGCCAGGAGAAGCAGGTCAGGGGTCGTCGCTGATGGCTTTCGGTGCAAAGACCAACGAGCGTCCCGGCACGCGTGCCCAGGCGCGCTACATCCGGATGTCGCCGTCGAAGGCCCGCGAGGTGCTTGATCTGATCAGGGGCCGCACGGTCGCCGAGGCGCGGGAACTGCTCACCCTCGTCGAGCGTGACGCCGCCGACGTGATCGCCAAGGTGCTCGAATCCGCGGTCGCCAATGCGGTCGCCAACGACGACCAGGATCCGGACCGTCTGTTCGTCTCGGCGTGCTACGCCGACGAAGGGCCGACGCTCAAGCGCTTCCGCCCCCGTGCCCGCGGCCGTGCCACCACGATCCGCAAGCGCACCTGCCACATCACGGTCATCGTGACCCGCATGTCCGACGTGCAGGTCGCCCGGGCCGAAGCGGCCGAGAGTGCCGCCGGTGGTGGACGTCAGCGGCGGGTGTCCGCGTCGCGTGCCGCCCGGGTCGCGAAGAGCCGACAGAGCGACGCCGAGAAGGCCGGGCTCGACCCCGAGGCCGAAGACGCCGCCGATGAGACGGCCGACCAGACGACCGCCGCCGAAGACGGTCCGAGCGACGACGCCGTGAGCGAAACGACCGGGGCCGACGTCGCCGACACCGGGGCCGAAGCCACCGAGACCGAAGCCGAAGCCACCGAGACCGAGGCCGCCGACACCGAGACCGGGGCCGAAGCCACCCAGAACGACGTGGACGCTGCGGTCGACGAAGACGAATCGTCCGAGAAAAAGGAAACCGACTGATGGGACAGAAGGTCAACCCCTACGGGTTCCGCCTCGGCACCACGACCGAATGGAAGTCGCGCTGGTTCGCCGACCGGCAGGCCTACGCCGACTACGTGATCGAGGACTCCACGATCCGCACCCGCATCATGAACGATCTGCCCCACGGGGCGATCAGCCGCATCGAGGTCGAGCGCACCCGTGACCGCGTGCGCGTCGACGTGCACACCGCACGTCCCGGCATCGTCATCGGTCGCCGCGGCTCGGAGGCCGACCGTCTGCGCGGTGAGCTCGCCAAGATCACCGGCAACAACCGGGTCCAGCTCAACATCCAGGAGATCAAGGACCCCGAACTCGACGCCGCCCTGATCGCCCAGGGAGTCGCCGACCAGCTCGCCAACCGCATCGCCTTCCGTCGGGCCATGAAGCGGGCCGTGCAGAACGCCCAGAAGGCCGGCGTGCTCGGCATCAGGGTGCAGTGTTCGGGCCGCCTCGGCGGATCGGAGATGTCCCGCACCGAGTGGTACCGCGAAGGTCGGGTGCCGTTGCACACGCTGCGTGCCAACATCGACTACGGCTTCCGTGAGGCCCGCACCACCGCCGGCCGGATCGGCGTCAAGGTGTGGCTCTACAAGGGCGACATCGTGCCCTACCGCACCCAGGTGAACGAACGGATCGCCCAAGAGGCCGCGATGGCAGTGGGTGAGACGTCCGGTCAGGTGCGCGATCCGGGAGGCCGGGTCGTGTCGTCTGCGGCTCGTAAGCGGGCCGCAGCGGCGAAGGAGGCACCGGAGGAGACCGCCGACACCGAGAACGCGCCCCTCGTCAAAGAGGCCGATCCGGAATTCGAGCGTCTGCTCGCCGAGGAAGAAGAGATCGAGCGCACCACCCAGGAGCACTCAGAGACGCCGCACTTCCGTGCCGGGGACGGTGACTGATCCGCCATGTTGATGCCCAAGAAGGTCAAGTACCGCAAGCACCACCGGGGTCGCACCGGTGGCACCGCCAAGGGTGGCACCGAGATCGCCTTCGGTGAGTACGGGATCCAGGCGCTCGAGCCGGGTTGGATCACCGCCCGTCAGATCGAGGCCGCCCGTATCGCGATGACCCGCCACATCAAGCGTGGCGGAAAGGTCTGGATCACGATCTTCCCCGACAAGCCCGTGACCGCCAAGCCCGCCGAGACCCGCATGGGCTCGGGGAAGGGCAACCCCGACCACTGGGTCGCCGTGGTCAAGCCCGGTCGGGTCATGTTCGAGCTGACCTACACCGACCCCGAGATCGCCCGTGCCGCCATGGAACGGGCCATCCAGAAGCTGCCGATCAAAGCCCGATTCATCACCCGCACCGAGGGGGTGTGATGGCCACCGAGACCTACACCGACGTGCCCGACGCCGAACTCGTGGAGGCGCTGAGCGACTCCAAGAAGGAACTGTTCAACCTGCGGTTCCAGCACGCCACCGGGCAACTCGACAATTCCGCTCGTCTGGGACAGACCCGGAAGCGGATCGCACGAATCAACACCGAGCTACGCGCGCGGGAGATCGCCGCGGCCGAAGCTCTGGCTGCAAGTGAGGAGCAGGCGTGACCATCGAAAATGGACATGGGGAAGAAACGCCGACCAGACCCAACCCGCGCAAGGTACGTGAAGGGGTCGTGGTCTCCGACAAGATGGACCGTACGGCGGTCGTCAGCATCACCAACCGCAAGCGGCACGCCCGCTACGGCAAGACCGTGGCGCGCACGTCGAAGCTGTTCGTGCACGACGAGGCCAACGACCTGAACATCGGTGACCGGGTCCGGATCGTCGAGACCCGCCCCGTTTCGAAGAACAAGCGCTGGCGCGTGCTCGAGATCGTGGAGCGGGCACGGTGAGCCGGACGCGAACGATCGATACCGCGAGCCGCGGGATCATCGCACCGACGGTGGCTCGGCCACGGGTCGAAGGGGCTCGAGGAGCTGAAAGGACCGTGCGATGATCCAGCAGGAGTCCCGCCTCCGGATCGCCGACAACTCCGGCGCCCGAGAGGTCTTGTGCATCAAGGTGCTCGGCGGCTCACGTCGCCGCTATGCATCGATCGGTGACGTGTTCGTCGCCACCGTCAAAGACGCGATCCCCGGCGCCGGCGTCAAGCGCGGCGAAGTCGTCAAGTGCGTCGTCGTGCGCACCAAGAAGGAGAAGCGTCGTCCAGACGGTTCCTACATCCGCTTCGACGAGAACGCAGCGGTCCTGATCAACGACCAGATGCAGCCACGCGGCACCCGCATCTTCGGTCCGGTCGGTCGGGAGCTGCGTGACGCCAAGTTCATGCGGATCATCTCGCTGGCACCGGAGGTGCTGTGATGGCCGGACTCAAGATCAAGACCGGTGACCGTGTCCAGGTGTTGACCGGCAAGGACCGGGGCAAGCAGGGCACCGTCTCCAAGGTGTTCCCCAGAGAGGCGAAGGTCGTCGTCGACGGGGTCAACACCGCGAAGAAGCACGCCAAGGCGCGCAGTGCCGAGCAGCCCGGTGGCATCATCTCGATCGACATGCCGCTGCCGGTCGCCAACGTCGGCATCGTGTGTGACTCCTGTGGCGGCCCGACCCGGGTCGGCTACTCGATCGACGGTGACACCAAGAAGCGTGTCTGCCGCAAGTGCGGGGGTGAGCTGTGAGCGACACCGGAACGTCCACCGGGACCATGCCACGGCTCAAGGCCCGGTACAACGAATCGATCCGGGACGCGCTCAAGAGCGAGCTCGAACTCGGCAACGTCATGGAAGTCCCGCGACTCACCAAGATCGTGGTGAACATGGGAGTCGGCGACGCCGTGCAGCAGAAGTCGCTGCTCGACGGCGCCGTGGCCGACCTCACGGTGATCACCGGCCAGAAGCCGCTCGTCACCAAGGCGAAGAAGTCGATCGCCACGTTCAAGCTCCGTGAAGGCAACGCGATCGGCGCCAAGGTGACCCTGCGGGGTGACCGGATGTGGGAGTTCTTCGACCGGCTCGTCTCGTTGGCGATTCCCCGGATCCGTGACTTTCGTGGCCTGTCGCCGAAGTCATTCGACGGGCGTGGCAACTACACGTTCGGGGTCACCGAACAGCTCATCTTCCCCGAGATCGACTACGACTCGGTCGACACGACCCGGGGGATGGACATCACCATCGTCACCACCGCCCGCACCAACGCCGAAGGACGGGCTCTGCTCGCGGCGTTCGGATTCCCGTTCAAGCGCGAGGGACAGTAGAGGAAAATGGCAAAGAAAGCCCTCATCCAGAAGCAACAGCGCAAGCCCAAGTTCAAGGTACGGGGCTACACCCGTTGCCGCCGCTGTGGCCGCCCACGCGCCGTGTACCGCAAGTTCAACCTGTGCCGGGTCTGCCTGCGTGAGCTCGCTCACAATGGCGAGCTGCCCGGTGTGACCAAGGCGAGCTGGTGAGGAGGATGCGTTCATGACCATGACCGACCCCATCGCCGACATGTTGACCCGTCTGCGCAACGCCAACGTGGCCAAGCACGACGACGTCCGCATGCCTTCTTCCAAGCAGAAGGAGGCGCTCGCCAACCTGCTGAAGTCCGAGGGCTACATCGATGCCTTCTCGGTCACCCAGGAGGACGGCAAGCCGTACCGCACCCTGTACATCGAGATGAAGTACTCAGCCGAGCGTGAACGCACGATCTCGGGTCTGCGCCGGGTGTCCAAGCCCGGGCTGCGGGTGTACTCGCCGGCCAAGCGGATCCCCCGCGTGCTCGGCGGTCTCGGTGTCGCCATCGTCTCGACCAACCACGGCCTCATGACCGACCGCGAAGCGCGCAAGCGCAACGTGGGCGGCGAAGTGCTGTGCTTCATCTGGTGAGAGGTAGCAATGTCACGTATCGGGCGTAGCCCCATTCCCGTACCCAGCGGTGTCGACGTGTCGATCACCGACGATCGGGTCGAGGTCAAAGGCCCCAAGGGCACCCTCGTCCAGCCGATCCCCGGCGCCATCACGCTGCACGCCGAAGGCGACACCCTCGTCGTGGAACGTCCCGACGACGCCCGTGAGAACCGTGCGCTGCACGGGCTCGTGCGGACGCTCGTGAACAACATGGTCGTCGGCGTCACCGAAGGGTTCTCCAAGGAACTCGACATCCAGGGCGTGGGATACCGGGCCGCGCTGTCGGGCCGGGATCTCGACCTGTCACTCGGTTTCAGTCATCCGGTGAAGGTCGCCGCACCCGAGGGGATCACCTTCGAGGTGCCGTCACCCAACCGGATCAAGATCTCCGGGATCGACAAGCAGTCGGTTGGTCAGATCGCGGCGGACATCCGGAGCATCCGCAAGCCCGAGCCCTACAAGGGCAAGGGTGTGCGGTATCTGGGTGAGCGCGTCCAACGCAAGGCCGGCAAGGCCGCGAAGTAGGGATCAGATCGAATATGAGTCATTCGCCGAACAAGCTCACCAACCCCCGCCTCCGTCGCCACCGCCGCGTCCGCAAGAAGGTCAGCGGCACCGCGGAGCGTCCGCGTCTCGCGGTGTTCCGCTCGAAGCGGCACATCGTCGCGCAGGTGATCGACGACCGGGCCGGACACACCATCGTCGCCGCCTCGTCGATCGAAGCCTCGCTCGGTGGGCCGGGCAACCACGGCACCGTCGCCGTGGCCACCCAGGTGGGCACGACGGTCGCCGAACGGGCCAAGGAGGCCGGGATCACCCAGGTCACCTTCGACCGGGGCGGTTACCAGTACCACGGGCGGGTCGCCGCCCTCGCAGACGCCGCTCGTGCGGCCGGCCTGGATTTCTGAGAGGAACCACTGATGAGTCCGAACGCTGACGCCCCGTCGCACAATGCGCGGGCCGATGCCCCGCTACGCGATTCGCGGGTCATCGACATCAACCGAGTCGCCAAGGTCGTCAAGGGCGGTCGACGTTTCTCGTTCACCGCGCTCGTCGTCGTCGGTGATGGCGCCGGCCGGGTCGGCCTGGGTTACGGCAAGGCCAAAGAGGTGCCCCTCGCCATCCGCAAGGGTGAAGAGGAAGCGAAGAAGAACCTGTTCTCCGTGCCTCTCGCCGGGGGAACGATCACCCACGAGATCACCGGCAACCAGGGAGCGGGACGCGTGCTGTTGAAGCCGGCCGCACCCGGTACCGGCGTGATCGCCGGTGGCGCCGCCCGGGCGATCCTCGAAGAGGCCGGTATCCAGGACGTGCTGTGCAAGTCGCTGCGTTCGCCCAACATGATCAACGTCGCCCGCGCGACGATCGCCGGCCTGAAGGGGCTCAAGCGTCCCGACGAGATCGCCCGCCTGCGGGGGCTGTCACCGGAAGAGTTCGTGCCGGCCGGCCTGCTCGCCGCCTACCGCGAGTCCGAGCGTGGCCCGGTGGACTTCGAGGAGGTCTCCTAGTCACATGGCTGATCTGATCGTCACTCAGGTTCGTTCCGCGATCGGAGCGAAACCCAAACAGCGCGGTACGCTCAGGGCCCTCGGTCTGGGTCGTATCGGTCGATCCAACACGTTGCCGGACCGTCCCGAGATCCGCGGCATGATCGCGCGCGTTCCCCACCTCGTCGACGTCGAAGAGGCGTAATGAAGATCCACGAACTCAAACCCGCCGAAGGCGCCAAGCGCAGTCGCAGGCGTGTTGCCCGCGGCATCGCCGGCAAGGGCGGCAAGACCGCCGGCCGCGGCACCAAGGGCCAGCGGGCCCGCAACACCGTCCCGGTCGGTTTCGAGGGCGGCCAGATGCCACTGCACATGCGGGTGCCGAAGCTGCGCGGGTTCAACAACCCGTTCCGTGTCGAGTACCAGGGCGTCAACCTCGACACGCTGGAGGCGTCCGGCCTGGACGAGATCACCCCGGAGAGCTTGCGCGACAAGGGTATCGCCCGGAAGGGCGCGCTGATCAAGGTCCTCGGCCGGGGCGACGTGAGCCGTCCGATCCGGGTGAAGGCGCACGCGTTCTCGGCCACGGCCGAAGCAGCCATCGTCGCGGCAGGCGGTAGCGTGGAGCGTCTGCCGTTGCCGTTCTCGGGTCGTCCGCCCGCACAGGGCAACGCCCTCACGAATCGCTGACGCGGCCGCCGTCAGGAGCTCTAGGTGTCGACGTTCTCGAACCTGTACAAGATCACGGAACTGAGAAACAAGGTCCTGTTCACGATCATGGTGATCGTGGTCTACCGGATCGGGTCCCAGATTCCCGTGCCGGGGATCGACATCACCCAGCTCCAGCAGCTCAAGAACTCGTCTGAGACCGGTGGTCTGCTGCAGTTCATGCAGCTGTTCTCCGGGGGCACGATCACCCAGTTCTCGGTGTTCGCCCTCGGGATCATGCCCTACATCACGGCGTCGATCGTGATCCAGGTGCTGACCGTCGCGGTGCCGAAGCTCGAGGAGTGGCAGAACCAGGGCGCGGTCGGCCACCGCAAGATCATCCAGTGGACGCGGTATGTGACCGTCGCGATCTGTGTGGTGCAGGCGGTCTCGTTGACCTACATGCTCCACAACGGCGGCGGCGGGTTCTTCGCCTCCGGTGTCCAGGGCATCGACATGTTCGGCCCGGGCAACTTCACCCCCGGTCGGATCGCGTTGTGTGCGGTCGCACTGACCGCCGGCGCGACGCTGCTCATGTGGATGGGTGAGGCGATCACCCAGCGGGGCGTCGGCAACGGGATGTCGCTGATCATCTTCGTGGCGGTGGCGAGCCGGGTGCCGGTCGACTTCGGCACGGTGAAAGCCGAGAAGGGCTGGTTCATCATGGCCGTGGTGATCGCCGTGTTCATGGTGATGATGGTCGCGATCGTCTACTTCGAACAGGGCCAACGGCGGATCCCGGTGCAGTTCGCGAAACGGGTCGTCGGCCGGCGAATGTACGGCGGTCAGAGTACGTACATCCCCCTGAAGGTGAACGCGTCGGGCATCATCGCGATCATCTTCGCGTCGGCGCTGCTGTACCTGCCGCTGGTGATCACCGGGATGTTGCCGACCAAGACGAACGCCGACGGCACCCCGGTCCAGAACTGGGTGTACAGCGTCCAGAGTTTCATCAACAACTACCTGGTCTCGCCGACCTCACCGGTGTATCTGATCATCTACGGGTTGCTGATCGTGCTGTTCAGCTACTTCTACAACTCGATCCAGTTCAATGCGCCCATGCAAGCCGACAACATCCGCAAACAGGGCGGCTTCATCCCGGGGATCCGGCCCGGACCCCAGACCGAGAAGTACCTGTCGAAGGTGCTGAACCGGATCACCCTGCCGGGCGCGATCTTCACCGTGATCATCGCGCTGATTCCGGCGTACTTCCTGTCGAAGTACCTGCCCGGTGGTGGTGGCCAGTCGCTCGCGTTCTTCGGGATCTCGGTGCTGATCCTCGTGCAGGTCGCACTCGACACGATCAAGCAGGTCGACTCGCAGCTCATGTTGCGGAACTACGAAGGTTTCATCACCAAGTGACCGCGCCAGAAACGGCACGTGTTGGGCGGCCGGTGCGATGACGGCCGGTACCCGGCTGGTCATGCTCGGCCGTCAAGGCGCGGGCAAGGGCACCCAGTGTGTGCGCATGTCGCGTCATTACGTGGTGCCGCACATCTCGACCGGTGACATGCTGCGCACCGCGGTCAAGGCCGGCACCGATGTGGGGCTGCGGGCCAAGGGCTACATGGATCGCGGTGAGCTGTTGCCCGACGAGGTGATGGTCGCGGTCGTCGACGAGCAGATCAACGATTCGGAACTGACCCGGCGTGGTTTCATCCTCGACGGGTTCCCCCGCACCGTGCCCCAGGCCGAGGCGCTCGCGAAGATCGTCGAAGGTGTGGGTGGGCTCGACGTCGTGATCGACCTGGACGTGCCCGTGCCGGTGGTGCTCGAGCGGTTGGCGAGTCGACGGGTGTGTGTGGACTGCGGCGCCAACTATTCGACCGACAACCCGCCCAAGGAACCGTGGATCTGTGACGAGTGTGGCGGCGACGTGGTCCAACGCGCGGACGACACGCCCGAGGCGATCCAACGGCGCCTCGATCTGTACGAGCGTGAGACGGCGCCGTTGACCATGTGGTACGCGGAGCGCGGCCTGCTCGAGGTCGTCGACGGTCTCGGTTCGACCGACGCGGTCGCCGCTCGCATCATCGCGGCGATCGACGCACGTACGAAGGCGTCTTGAACCTGCGGGTGGGGATCGACCGCAAGTCCGTCGAGCAGATCGCGGCGATGCGACTTGCCGGCCGGGTGGTCGCCGAGATGCACGAGGAGATCCGTGCGGCGATCCGACCGGGCGTGACCACCGCGGCCCTCGACGACGTGGGACGAAACGTGCTCGAACGACGCGGCGCGCAGTCGAACTTTCTCGGCTACCACGGCTACCCGGCGGTGATCTGTGCCTCGGTGAACGAGGTGGTCGTGCACGGGATCCCGGGGGACCGGGTGTTGGAAGACGGCGATGTGATCTCCGTCGACTGTGGGGCGATCGTGGACGGCTGGCACGGTGACGCCGCGTTCACCGTCGGAGTCGGCGCCGTCGACGCCGTGACGCGGGCGTTGATCGACACGGCCGATCGGGCGCTTGCCGAAGGGATCGCGGCCATGGTGCCCGGTGCGCGCCTGGGCGACTACGGCGCGATCGTCGCCGGAATCGTCGCCGACCGGGGTTATGAGTTGGCCGAAGGATTCACCGGGCACGGCATCGGCCGGGCGATGCACGAGGCGCCGGCGGTTCCGAACGAGGCCCGGGCGGGCACCGGGCCGAAAGTGCGGGTCGGCAATGTGTTGGCGTTCGAGCCGATGATCTGTGCCGGGTCGGGCGCCACGGCGATCCTCGCGGACGACTGGACCGCGGTGACCGTCGACGGATCCCGCGCGGTGCACGTCGAGCACACCGTCGCGATCACCGCCGACGGGCCGCAGATCCTCACGCTGCCCTGAGAGCCGTTCGGCGGGATCATGCCCGCCCAGGGCCGCCCCGGCACGCCGCCGGGATGGTCCAGTCCTGGTCCTCGGCGCATGCTGCGCCTGCGCGTTCAACTGACCTGAGCGGACGTCACCGACAGACACTTCGGCCCCTGGCTGGAAAGTGCGACCCTGACTCGCAGTAGTATGGCGTCGATCCCGGTGGGCGCCGGGACGTTGGTCAGGGTAGGGGGAATTGTGGAGTTCGCAGACGCTGATACCGGGTATCCACCGATCGGTTCCAGAGGGTTCTTCGAGTCGATACTGGACACGTCGGTCAATCCCTTCGTGGTGATGGACGAGAAACTCGTCGTGGTGTACACGAGTTCGTCGCTGACCGCGCTGCTCGGCTGGGAACAGGGCTACTGGATCGGTCGCAGCATGCTCGACATGCTCGACGCCGAAAGCCTGGCCTACGTGCTGCCCGGCTTCGTCGAGCTCAGCAGGTCGAAGCGTCCGCCCGACTGGGTCGGCGCCCCCGTCCGGGTGCGGATGCATTGCGCGGATGGCAGCCTCGCTGCGGTCGACGGGCAGGTGCGCCCCTCGTCGGTGACGGGCGTGGCGGGCTACGTCGCGCAACTCGAGCGGGCCGGCGGCGCGCTGGCAACCAGCGATGCCATCGAGATGACGCTTCAGGGCAGTGACCTCGACGGAGCACTGGCGTTGCTGTCGTCGGTGATCGAACACGACGTCCCCGATACGGTCGCGGCGCTGGGTCTGGGGTGGGACGGCGAACGATTCGGCCAGGTCGTCGGCGCAGCCACCTCGCTGGCTCTCGATGATCCTGGCCTCGTCGACCGAACCGTGATCGACGCGGCCTTACGCACCACGCGCGACGTGGCGGATCTCTTCGATCACCTCGCCCCCGCCACCCGCAGGGCAGCAACCGAGGCGGGAATGGCGGCGTGTTGGTTCGTACCCACGCACACCACGAGCGAGGGCGGCCAGGACGCGGCACTGTTCGTGTGGCATCCCGAGCCGGGCCTGCCGAATCCGATCACCGAGATCAGCGTGCGTCGGGTCGCGAACCTGATCCGCGTCGCCCTGCGCTCCATCGGGCAGCGACGGGCCCTCACGTGGCAGGCGACACACGACCATCTGACCGAGTTGTGCAATCGCGGGGAGTTCACACGGCGCCTCGCCGCGACCACCGGGTGTCGGCGCGCGCTGCTCTACTGCGATCTCGATGATTTCAAGCCCGTGAACGAGGAACTCGGGCACGTGGTGGGTGATCAGGTGTTGTCCGCCGTCGCGGGCAGATTGCGCCACGCGTGCGGTGAGCATCTCGTCGCGCGGCTCGGTGGCGACGAATTCGCCGTGCTGATCTCGGACGTTCCCGGAATCGAAGCGGCCGAGGAGGTGGCGGTGGCGGTCCTGAACGCACTGGCGACGCCGATCTCGGTCATGGGCCGCCACCCGAAGTTGGGGATCAGCGTGGGCCTCGCCTACGACGCGGACGGGTCGATGGACGCCGACCACCTGGTGGCCGAGGCCGATCGGATGCTGCGTGAGGCGAAGGTCGCAGGGAAGAACCAGATCGGTAGCGGTGCCCTGGTCCCCGCGCCCTGACCGCCGGGTCGGTCCGGATTCCGCGGTGCCGACCGGCCGACGTCGCCACCTGGCCGTGGCCGACTTCGGCGCGGCCGCCCCGTGCG
>JBDZUV010000204.1:0-3426 GCA_040255345.1 Actinomycetota bacterium
AGCCCGGCAGCGACGAGGTCCGGTCGGTGTTCGAGGTGCACCGGATCTCCGAGCGCTTCGCCGCGCTCGTCGCGGACGTGCGTCTCGCCGGGATCGCCCGGCAACTGCTCGGCTCGGACGTGGGCATCCACCAGAGTCGCATCAACCTCAAGCCGGGCTTCGGTGGCAAGGAGTTCGACTGGCATTCGGACTTCGAGACCTGGCACGCCGAGGACGGCCTTCCGGCGATGCGCACCGTGAGCATCTCGCTCGCGCTCACCCCGAATCTGGAGAGTAACGGGCCGTTGATGATCATCCCCGGATCCCACCGCACCTTCATCCCGTGTGTCGGCGAAACCCCCGATGCGCACTACCGCGAGTCGTTGCGTCGTCAGGAGGTCGGGGTGCCCGACCACGCTGTGATCGCCGAGCTCGCCGAGCAGTCCGGCATCCGTGTGCTCACGGGTGCGTCCGGGTCGGCCACGGTGTTCGACAGCAACTGTCTGCACGGGTCGAACTCGAACATCTCGCCCTACCCGCGTTCGAACGTGTTCATCGTCTACAACTCGATCGAGAACCCGCTCGCCACACCCTTCGCGGCGTCGCAGCCCCGCCCGGCTTTCATCGCCGACCGCGATCCTGTGGTCGTCTGATCACTGGCCCGTGCCCGCTTGCAGGCCGACTCCGGTCGCCGTTGGCAATCATCGTGCGACGACGCTCGATCCCTGCGAACTCTGTAATGATCTGCCAGTCACAGGAGACCCGCTCGTGCCCACGCCGAACCTGGAGAGCAACTGGCCGCTGATGGTCATCCCCGGTTCACACCGCCGTTCTTCCTTCGTGCCGGCGAGACCCCGGACGCGCGCCACCGGGAATCGCTGCGCCGCCAAGAGGTCTGCGTCCGCATCCGCCAGGACGCCCGGACCGGTCCCGCAGCCGGTCGTCGCACCGAATCCGTAGTTCACCGTCTGGTTCGGTTCCCCCGCGGCGACCAGACGGCCCACATCATCGTAGGTGTGCGCGAACGTGGGTGACGCCGCACTATCTCGACCGTGTCGGTCAGCACCCGACCATCCTGTGCCCTGTACACCGCATCGGAGGTGATCAACGCCCCACCCGGCCCAGTCGCCGCGACAGCAGACTCCTGTCCGGCCGCATCAGTCGTCAACGTGACCTGCGAGCCGTTCCCTCCATGAGTCGCATCCGCCCCCGGGTAGGCGACCGGCGCCCACTCACCACCCGCAGAATACGTCGGAGCCGCCACAACCCCGACAACCAACGACCCACCGACCTGTACGCTGCAGCCACCGTGCAATGACCGCTAGAACCTGCCGACCCGTTGCTGCGTCACTTGTAGCGAGTTCCGGGTCTGATCGTTCCGGCACAATGTACGTCGTGCCGTTCATTAGAGCCGCTTTCGATAAATTACTCTGCCGACTATTGCCGTGATGATCGCGACGGTTCCGACGTAATCGGGCAGTATGCGTGCCATGCCGACGGCCATTATGATCCCAATAACAACACAAACCATAAGTTTTGGAAACGGATATCGGACGCGCTCCGGTTTCAGATTATTCACGTCGCGTACATCGCTCGGCGGAGCGCCCGAGCCTCCTTGTCTACCCATACCATGGACCCGATTAAGCCAAATACCGCGGCAGTGCACCATAGAAAAGCTGCGCCTCCAGATGCGACCGCGGAGGCGCAGCCCGCGGCGATCCGGCCCGTCGCGTCACGCACGTAGGTGACATTGGTCGTGCCCTTCGTGGTGCCGGTGCGCTCATCGAGCGCGTCGTAGGTGTGGGTCTCACCATGGATCGTGGTGGTGTCGCCGTGCGTGTTGTATGCGATCGTGCCAACCGATGAATCGGTCGATGACAGCAACTGGTCACCGGTCCCGTAGCAGTAGTGATACGTGGTGGGTGTACCGGTGGTAGGGGTGATCGTCTCGCTGGTGCGGTCACTGTTCGCACCCGGATCCGCCAAGACACCCGAACCCGTCCCACACCCGGTCGCCGCATCAAACCCGTAGGTCACCGTCTGGTTCAGTTCCACCGCCCCATAGGTGCCCCCCGAGGGAAGCCAACCGATCCGCATCCCCACCGCAGCATCATCGCCAGCCGACGTTTGGTACGTGATCATCACCGGCTCATCGGCATCCGCAGTGGTGCTGGCGAAGGTGCCGCCGATCGTCTGGCCCGGCGTCAAGTCACCTTCGGTGACCACCGTGTCACCGATCACCACCGAAATATGCCCATAGTTCGCGCCGGATGCGCCCGTGTCGGCCAAGCACGCATACGCCCCCGCCGCTTCGAGGTGCACGTTCCCGACCAACATCACCGACATCGGGCTCGACATGGCGATACCCCTCGGTCGGGCCGATCCCCAATCCGCGTCGATCACACCGCTGGTCACCGAATCAGGATCACCGCCCGGCGAGGTCCCCACGTCAACCGAATCTGCACCAATATCTCCAGGGACCACGGCGCACGAGCGTCGACCAAATCGAATTTCCGGCGTCATCAAACACCCGCGATCGCCTCTTGTCAAGATGTTTCATTGCGAAGCAGTCCGCGAGGCGCCGGCCCATCGATGACCGCCTGTCGGGCATGGCGCTGCCGCGCCGACAAAATGCGCATGATCGACAGGCCTGGCGACAGGGCGACTGGTCACTGACGATCATCCCTGGCACAGGTGAGAGCCTCGTGGCCGCGTCTGGCTGCAACGCTGGTCGCGTACGGCCGCACATCGTTGCTGGGAGGCTCGACGCTGCTCGATCGCGGGCCAGTGCTCGTGCTGCTCGTCACCGAGAGCAACCGACTGTACGGATCGAATTCGAACACCTCGCGCTACCCACGGTCGAACGTGTTCGTCGTCTACAACTCGGTCGAGAATCCGCTCGCCCCCCCCGTTCGCGGCATCCGAGCCGCGCCCGACCTTCATCGCCGACCGCGACCCCATTGTGGTCTGAGTCCGGCCTGTGCCCGCGGGCACAGGCCGGTCGCTCGTCTGCGGCTCTGCTGCCTCGCTGGTCGCTCTTCAACTCGTCACGTGCTGTCGATCCTCGGATGATCGATGTTCGCTGCGGAGCGAAAGCTGCCCGAGCGTGTAGCCGATGATCGCAACCTGGAAGAGCGGAGCAGAAAAGCCGTTGATGCTGACGTTCATGAAGCAGGCGATGATCCAGAGCGCGTGGTGACCGATCCGCTTGCCCGCTCGTCGGTCGGCCAGCAGCATCATGATGCGAAGGCCGAGCGCAACGACCCCGAACGCCACCATGACGACATTGAACGAAAAGATCCCGTAGGTCGCCGTCGACGTGAACCAGCGCCACGGATCCATCAGTCGGCCCCCTGGGCGATCGGCGTCTGCGGCGAGCAGCGGGGCCCGTTGGTGTGATCACTCATGACGTTCCGGTCTGACCGGCACGATCCGCGACCCGCTCCC
>JBDZUV010000059.1:0-18464 GCA_040255345.1 Actinomycetota bacterium
GTCGCTGCTGTTGCCCCAGGTCGTCGACGCGGTGGGCCCCGAGATTCCGGTGTTGGGCGCGGGTGGGTTCCACTCAGGCGCCGGCCTGGTCGCCGCCCTCGCATGGGGCGCAGACGGCGTCGCGATGGGCACCCGCTTTCTGCTCACCGCCGAGTCCCGGGTGCCCGACGCGGTCAAGGACCGGTATCTGGCAACTCCCGTCACCGGCACCGTGGTGACCCGGGCACTGGACGGTGCCCCCCAGCGGGTCATCCGCACCGAGCTTGTCGATGAGCTCGAGAGGGCGTCGACGATCACCAAGCTGCCCAAGGCGCTGCGCAACGCGCTGGCCTTCCGCAAACAGACCGGCACGTCGCTGGGCGACCTGGTCCGCGAGGGACTGGCGATGCGCAAGTCCCAGGACCTGACCTGGTCACAGCTCGCCATGGCCGCGAATGCGCCCATGTGGATCAAGGCCGCGCTGGTTGACGGGAACCCCGAGGTCGGGGTGTTGCCCACGGGCCAGAACGTCGGGGTCATCGACGAGTTGCCGACGGTGGCCGAGTTGATCGACCGGATCGTGGCCGACGCCACCGCCACCCTCGGCCGCCTCGGAGCCTGAATCGCCATGGATCTGACCTGGAGCGCCGTCGAACAGGCCTTTCGGGCCGAAGCGCGAGGGTGGCTGGTCGAGAACCTGGCCGCCTGGCGTGACGCCCACGGCGGTGCCGAGGCGATCCCGTCCGGTGACACCCGCGCGGGATTCGCCATCCACCTCGACTGGGAACGCCGCCTGTTCGACGCCGGCTGGGCGGTCGTGTCCTGGCCTGAGGCCTACGGCGGCCGCGAGGCGAGCCTGTGGGAATGGCTGCTGTTCGAGCAGGAGTACTACGCCGCCGGCTGCCCGCCCCGGGTCACCCAGAACGGCATCTTCCTGTTGGCGCCGTCGCTGTTCGCATTCGCGAACGACACCCAACGCGACCACATCCTGCCCCGCATGGCCGCGGGGGAGGACACGTGGTGCCAGGGATGGTCCGAACCCGATGCGGGGTCGGACCTGGCGAGCCTGACCACCCGGGCGACCCGCACCGATGGCGGCTGGGTGCTCGACGGCCAGAAGACCTGGACGACCCGTGGCGCGTTCTGCACGCACCTGTTCGGACTGTTCCGCACCGACCCCGAGGCCGAACGCCACCGGGGCCTCACGTACCTGCTCGTCCCACTCGACACGCCGGGTGTGACCGTACGCGGGTTCGGTCGCCTGGATGGCGACGAAGGGTTCGCCGAGGTGTTCTTCGAAGACGCGTTCCTGGCCGACGACGCGCTCCCCGGCGGGGTGACCCTCGGCGAAGAGGGTCAGGGGTGGAAGGTCGCCATGTCGACCACATCGTCGGAGCGCGGGTTGACCCTCCGCTCGCCTGGCCGGTTCCTGGCCACCGCGGACCGGCTGATTGCCACCTGGCAGGCGCTACCCGACGAGGTCCGTACCGAGCGTGCGGCCCTGGGGGAGCGGATCACGAAGGCGTGGATGCGGGCCGAGGCGTACCAACTCCAGACCCTGCAGACGGTGACCACCACGGTCGAGGGCGGATCGGTCGGCGCCGAATCGAGCCTCGTGAAGCTGTGGTGGTCCGAGCTCGACATCGAGCTGCACGAATGCGCGATGGAGCTGTTGGCGACCGGGGCGCTGTTGGAAGGCCGGTGGTCGAAGGGCTATCAGTTCTCGCTGTCGGGGCCGATCTACGCGGGCACCAACGAGGTGCAGCGCAACGTGGTGGCCGAACGGGTGCTGGGCCTGCCCAGAAGTGGCGCGGGGAAGTAGGCGACGATGCGTTTCGCGTTCACCGATGACCAGCTCGCGTTGCGTGACGCGGTACGCCACCTGCTCGCCGCGGAGTGCCCACCCGAGGTGGTGCGTGCCGCGTGGCCGGCTCCCGATGCCGACGGTCAGGGGCCGGGCGCAGGGGCGAGGGCTGAACCAGGGTGTCTCGATGCGCTTTGGGGACACCTCGCCGACATGGGCGTGTTGGGCCTGCTGGTACCCGAAGCCGATGGCGGCATGGGGTTCGACGAGGTCGCAGCGGCGGTCGTGCTGGCCGAGACCGGATTCGCCGCGGTGCCGATGCCGGTCGTGGAGGCGATGTGCGTCGTGGCGCCGTTGACCCGCGACGCCGCGCCTGCTCGCGGACTCGTGGGTTGGGGGGCCATGGCCTTGGACGGTGGTCGGGTCGACGGCGCGCTGACACGGTTCGGATCCTCGGTCGATCCCGATGACCGGGCCTTCGAACGTGCAGCGTTGGGCACCGCCGCGCAACTGATCGGCCTGGGCCGGCGCATGCTGGAGCTGACCGTCGCCTATGTGACCGAGCGTCACCAGTTCGGTGTGCCGATCGGGTCGTTCCAGGCGGTCAAACACCATCTGGCCGACGCCCGACTGGCGCTCGAGTTCGCTGCGCCCGCGGTGTGGCGTGCGGCGAGCTCACTCACCAACAACGAAGCGACAGCGCAGCGGGACGTGTCGATGGCCAAGGCGATGGCCGGCGACGCCGCGCAGCTGGTCGGCCGCAAAGCCCTGCAGTGCCACGGTGGTATCGGCTACACGGTCGAATACGACCTTCACCTCTACCTCAAACGCACGTGGGCACTCGAGCAGCTCTGGGGAAACAGCGCCTGGCATCGCCGCCGCGTCGCCACCGCCATCGGCCTCTGAGTGGTGCCGACGGCGACTGGCCGGCCATCCGCCGGTCGGAAGATCGTCAAATCACTGTGGCCAATTGCCATTTGGCGTTGCGTGCCGACATCTCGAGCACCGCGTTCGTCTTGGAGTCGTGGACGATCACTCCGAATTTGTAGGACTTGCCATTCGCACATTCGGGTACACGCCGCCGCTGACGGTAACCACTCAAACCGGCCCAGACGGTGCCACCTCGAGTGTCGATGCTGGTTTGCGCGTGCGCGAACATGTCGGAACACCGACGAAGAGGTCACCAGGTGGTTCGCCTTCAGTCGGCGGTGGGGACGGTTTGGGCCGCGAGTTGCTCGCCGCTGGAGTTCAAGAACATGAAGACGACTGCGGCGATCGCCCCGCCGATCAACGGTGCGACGATGAACAGCCAGAGTTGCTCCAACGCGTCGCCGCCGGCGAACAGGGCCGGGCCGAAACTGCGGGCCGGGTTCACCGATGTGCCGGTGAAGGGAATCCCCAAGAGGTGCACGGTGGTCAGCGCGAACCCGATCGTCACCCCGGCGATCACCGACGAGTTGAACTTGGTGGTCGCCATCAACACGGCGATCACGAAGACGAACGTCAGGATCACCTCGATGAGAAAGGCACCACCAGCACCGAGGCCGACCATCGACGCCTTCCCGAACCCGTCGGCACCCAGGCCCGTCTTCGACGTGTAGGCATCGGACTGCTTGCACACGATCCACAGCAACAATGCGCCGATCGTCGCTCCGACGAACTGGGCGATCCAGTAGCCGACCGCCTCCACGATCGTCATTCGCTTGGAGACGAGAAATCCGAGGGTGACCGCCGGGTTGACGTGCGCGCCCGAGATCGGTCCGATCACGGCGACCAGCACCAACAGCACCAGGCCGAACGCGAGCGCGGTGGCGACGACCCCGGCGGCGACACTGGCACCGGCGAACCCCGCACCGGCGAACCAGTTGCCGAAACTGAGGGTGGCCACCCCCACGGCGATGAACACGAGTATCCCGGTGCCGAGACATTCGGCGACGAGCTTGCGCAGATCCATGGGGCGCTCCTCCGGTCGTGGTGGCGAGTTTCCATGATCGCGCTCGCGTGACATCCGTCGCAGTGATGCTTGCGACCGCCGCCGGGACCGACACGTCGGGCAGGCGCGTCGATGCCGAAGTCGAGAGGGGGTCCGTCCGGGAGGGGCGGTGACGGTTGCGTCGTCGCGACGCGACGAAGCGGCCCCGGAGATCGGCAAGTGGCACGACTCGGCAGCCTCCTAGGCTGATCCGATGGTCGCGATTCCGAGGGGCAAGACGGTGCTGGTCACCGGCGGGCAGGGTCAGTTGGCCCGGGACCTCGTGCGCCGGTTCACCGCGCGCGACTGGAACGTCCACGCGCCGAGTCGCGCCGAGCTCGACGTCTCCGATCGCACCGCCGTCCTCGAGCGGGTCTCGGGGCTGCGCCCCGACGTCGTGGTCAACGCAGCGGCATGGACCGAACCGCAGGGATGTGAAGCCGACCCGGCGCGAGCCTGGGCGACCCATGCGATGGCGGTGCGGTATCTGGCCGAAGCCGTTCGGGCCACGGGTGCACACCTGTGCCAGATCTCGACCGACTACGTCTTCGACGGCACCCCCGGCGGGACGCACACCGAATGGGACGCCCCGGCGGCGACGTCGGTCTATGGGCGGTCCAAGCTCGGCGGTGAGCACGAAGTGCCCGACGGCGCCACGGTCGTGCGCACGTCGCGCCTGTTGAGCCGCCACGGCAACAACGTGGCCCGCAACGTGCTCCGCCTCGCTGCCGCCAATCCCGATCAGCAGTTCCGGTTCGACGACAACCACCGCGGGTGTGTGACCTTCACGGCCGATCTGGCCGTGGCGATCGAGGCGCTCGCATCTGCCCGGATGCCCGGCATGTACCACGTCACCAACCAGGGAGTGACCACCTGGTACGGGTTCGTGCGGGCGCTCCTTCAGGAGGCCGGACACGACCCGGGACGTGTCGCGCCCTTCGCCGGCGACGTGGGAAACGGTGCCCTGGCCCGCCCGGAGTCGTCGGTCCTCGACAACGTCGCCCTCCCGGCCGCGGGGTTCGCCCTGTTGCCCGCGTGGCGCTCGTCGTTGCCGGGTTTCATCGACGCATTCCACGCGCGGGCGCGGTGACCGGGCACCTCGGCGTCGGTCTGATCCGGTGACCGTGGAGATCGTCCGAGTGGCGGACCAGGCCGGGATCGACCGCGCCCGGAAACTCCGACACGAGGTGTTCGTCGACGAGTTCGACGTCACCGCCGACGAGGAATACGACGATCTGGACCACCGCGACACCACCGTGCACCTGCTGGCCACACGGCACGGCGCGGATGTGGGGACGGCCCGCCTGGTGAGCGACGCCGAGCGGCCCGGGGTCGTCCACATCACCCGCGTCGCGGTGCAACAGGCCGCCCGGAGAAGCGGCGCCGGTCGGGCACTGATGGGCGCCCTCGAAGCCATCGCACTCGCCGAATTCGGCCGGGGTGATCCGCCGCGGGTGCGGGTCGAACTCTCGGTGATGGAACAGGCGGCGCCCTTCTACCGGGCACTCGGCTACACGGTGGGCGAAGATCGTCACGTCGAGGTCCGCATCTGGCACCGCCTGGCCCACAAGGAGCTCCAGGGCCCCCTCGCTGGTCGGTGAGGTGGCGCGTCGGGCGGTCGGGATCGATCGATGCGACCAAGCGCCGGTAATCTGACGACACATCAGATCATCGAGCAATCTGGAGCGTCCCCGTGGCCGAGGCCTACATCGTCGACACCGTCCGCACCCCGGTGGGGCGCCGCGGTGGTGGCCTCTCCCAGGTGCACCCGGCCGACCTTGGCGCTCATCCACTGAAGGCGCTGATGGAGCGTACCGGCATCGACCCGGGCGCGGTCGAAGACGTGATCTTCGGCTGCGTGGACACCATCGGCGGCCAGGCCGGCGACATCGCCCGCACCTGCTGGTTGACCGCGGGCCTGCCCGATCACGTGCCGGGTACGACGGTGGACCGCCAGTGCGGATCATCGCAACAGGCCGTGCATTTCGCGGCGCAAGCGGTCATGTCGGGCACGAGCGACGTGGTGGTCGCCGGCGGCGTGCAGCAGATGTCGCAGATCCCGATCTCCGCGGCGATGCTCACGGGTGCCGCCTACGGGTTCGACGACCCCTTCAGCGGCTCGGAGGGCTGGGTCGAGCGCTACGGCACCCAGGAGGTGTCACAGTTCCGTTCGGCCGAGATGATCGCCGGGCGCTGGGACTGCACCCGTGATGCGATGGAACATTTCGCGGTCGACTCGCACGAAAAGGCGATCCGCGCCCGGGCAGAAGGCCGGTTCGACGCCGAGATCGTGCCGTTGGGTGACGTCACGCAAGACGAAGGCCCCCGCGAGCCGAACTGGGACAAGATCCGTTCGCTGCCCACCCTCACCGTCGGCGGTCGGGTCACCGCAGCCTGCGCGTCACAGATCTCCGACGCGGCGGCCGCGATGCTGATCGTCAACGAGCAGGGCCTCGCCGATCACGATCTGACCCCGCGGGCGCGGATCCACCATCTGTCGGTGCTCGCCGATGACCCGGTGTGGATGCTCACCGCCCCGATCAACGCGACGAAGCGAGCGTTGGAGAAGGCCGGCATGTCGATCGACGACATCGACCTGATCGAGATCAACGAGGCGTTCGCGCCGGTCGTGATGGCCTGGATGGCCGAACTGCACCCCGACCCGACGAAGGTCAACGTCAACGGCGGGGCGATCGCACTGGGGCACCCGCTCGGCGCCACCGGGGCGCGTCTGATGACCACGCTGCTGCACGAACTCGAGCGCACCGGCGGCCGCTACGGCCTGCAGACCATGTGCGAGGGCGGCGGTCAGGCGAACGTCACCATCATCGAGAATCTCGGTATCGAACGCCTCGGCTGATCGAGCGGAACACCGGCCGGCCCCGGGGAATCGCGAGGCCGGCCGGATGCCTCACAGTCCGTCGACCACCGCGGTGGCGAGGCTGGTCGTGGCGATACCGAGGTCGGGCTCGTCGTCCATGGGCATCGTGATGTTCACCTACACCTGATGCGGCCACGGTGTCCTCCGTCAGAGCTTCATGAACTTTCGCACGCCGTAGTCCTTGAGCCGGTCGGGCAGAAACCGTGCGGCCAGCACACTGAGCTTGCCGTCGATGCCGACCTGGTAGCGCGTGGCGGGGCGTTTCGCTTCCAGGGCGCGTAGCACCACGTCGGCCACCGCGGAGGGTGGTGCGCCCGAGGAGTCCTGCATCTCGATACCGGCGCGGGTGCCTTCGATCAGGGCCGCGTAGCGCTCCAGCGCTTCGGCGGGAAGATCCTCTTCGAGCTTGTCGGCGAGGTTGCGGCCCTTCTCCCAGATCGGGGTGGAGATGGCGCCGGGCTCGATGACCACGACCGACACGCCGGTGCCGATCAGTTCCATCCTCAACGCATCGGCGAGGCCTTCGACGGCGAACTTCGACGATGCGTACGGGCCGAGCATCGGCGCGGCCATGCGCCCGCTGTTCGAGCCGATGAAGATGATGCGTCCGTGCCCACCGTGGTCGTCGGTGCCGCGCCGCAGCAGCGGCATCGCGGCTTTGGTGACGGTGATCTGGCCGAACACGTTGACCTCGAACTGGTCGCGCCAGGTGGCGAGCGGCAGGTACTCGATCGGCCCCCCGAGGGCAGTGCCGGCGTTGTTGACCAGCGCAGACAGACCGCGGCCGACGAGCGCGTGGCCGATCGTTGCGAACGCGTCGGCAACCTGTGCCTCGTCGGTCACGTCGAGCAGCACGGGGGTCAACTCGCCCCGCGTTCGGGCCGCGTCGGTGGCGAGGCGTTCGCCGTCTTCCTCGCGGCGAACCCCGGCGAAGACCCGCCATCCTTCGGTGGCCAGGCGGAGTGCGGTGGCGTGGCCGATGCCGGTCGACGCGCCGGTCACCACGACGCTCCGGGAGGTCATGGTCGACCAGCCTTGGCGTCGTCGGTGTACTGGGTGCGCAGGGCCGCTTCGAGGATGGGTTTGATCCGCCCGTCGACCACTCGGACGTGGTCGGGGTGGGCCGAATAGGCGCGCCAGGCGGCTTCGTCGTCGAAGGTGGCGTGCAAGCTCATGTGGGCATTGTCGGGGCTGAGCCCGGCATCGACGCGTACGTCATAGGAACGGATCTCTGGGATCGTCGGGACCAGCGCGCACAGGCCTTCGGCCGCGGCCCGGTGTTGGTCGGTCGTGGATTCGGGCGTGAATCGGAACAGGGCGAGATGGTGGAACATGGTGACCAGTGTCGCACCCGTGTGCAGATGCTGCGCGCTGAACCTGGTCTGACGCACTCCGCGAACGCTTCCAGAGCCTGTGGCAGGTTCGTCTTGCAACGAGACGAACGACCCCGACGGAATGAGGCCGGTCATGAAGATCCCACGCGCGCTCGCTGCGCTCCCCTTGGTTGCGGCTGCCAGGAGCCGATCAACGCCCCGGAGCGCACCGTCCTGCTCGCTGGGTGGTGCTGCTTCTCGGAGCGACGGCCTCGCTCCTCGTGGTGCTGGGGGTCGTTCCGAGCGAAGCGGCCGCCCCGGTCGTCCTCTTCGCGACCATTGCCTCGCTGGTGCTCGTAGTGCTCACGCTCTGGGTCGTACCACAGCTTCGCCCCGCTCCGCCTGACCGGCGTGCGTCTCGAGACGGCGGACTCGCACGACCCCGTCGCGCCGACCATCTCCCTGACGCGGGGCGTCCCGACCAAGGTGGGGCGCGATGACTCCGCGAAGGTGACGGTGACCGTGGATGGGCGGGCCTGGTGCGCGGCGCACCCCGGAGACCGGTTCGAGTACCAGTTGCTCATCGAGGCCAAGACGTCCTGGGGCATCACCCGGACGATCGGCCACAACGGCGAGGCTTCGTTCACTTGTGTCCAGGCCCTGCTCCCTCCCGCCGGCAAGGCGCCCGCGGATCCGACCCTCGCCCGGGCACGCATCGCCGACGCGTTCGCGACCGCATACGACTTCTCCGCCCCGGCGGCACAGCGCAAGGCGAGCGTCGACGACCCCGCAGGTCTGCAGGGCCTTGTCGCCGCCGCACAGTCGGGTCCGTACGCCTCGGCCCTCGGTGACCTGCGGGTCGACATCGGCGAGGTCGTGTTCACGTCACCGACCGAAGCGGCCGTGCTGTACGACTTCGCGGGAGATCACGTCACCTATGCGACCGGGCGGATCGGCCACGCCCGCGTGGTCGACGGTCGTTGGAAGGTCACCCGGGCGACCGTCTGCGCGGATCTCGCCCTCGCCCAGATGACTTGTCCGTCGCACTGAGCCGACACAGAGACAACCGGGGACAGCGACGCGGAGACGTCCCGAGGCCGAGGGTGCGCGCGGGCAGCGGCGTGCCCGCGGGCAGGAAGTCGGCGAGACATCGACGACATGGGGTTGGAACTCGGGCTCCCTGGGGGAACGCGTGGTCCAATGTCATAGCGACAATCGAGTGAAAAGTCGCTGTAACGTTGGACGACCGGATCCCCCTGGCACCCTTGAGACCGCCGTCCAGCGCCGCACGTCGGCTTCGGTTCGGACTGCGTGGCCTCGCTACGACTTTGGAAGATCGCCGTCCCCGATCCGGTCCGGAGCAACGCTCTTCACGCTGGCCCGCGCCTGTTCGACTCGGCGGCGGATCCAGTGTCGGGTCTGCTTCGGCATCTGCCCGGGGGCATAGTGGCCTCGACCCGTCTTGACCACGCGCCCGTGAATGATCTCCCAACGCAACGCGTCGGAGACCAGCTTCGATGGTCTCCCTTCGAGGGCGAATCCCTCGTGTTCGACCGCGTCGGCCAGCTCGGCGACGCCGAGCGGACCACGCTCGGACAAGAGCACGGTGAGCAGATAGCGGAGTGGTCGCCCCCGCAGGGGTTCGAGCGATCGAGATGGTTCCATCCGCTGATCATGGCAACGACCAGTGACAATCATGGTGCGGGCCGGCTTGGAGGCCCCCGGATGGACCCGACCCTCCTCACCGTTCGTCGCTCCGAACGGTGAGCGAGATCACTCACGGCGCCACGAGCCGGGTCGGCTCCGGATCTGACGGGGCGTCAGGTACGCTCGGCCGCCATGACTGGTATCTGTGACGGTCGGGTCGTGATCGTGACCGGCGCTGGGCGCGGGCTGGGTCGGGCACATGCGTTGGAATTGGGGCGTCAGGGCGCCAATGTGGTCGTCAACGACCTCGGCTCCGCGCTGGACGGCACCGGGTCGTCGACCGGGCCGGCCGACGACGTGGTCGCCGAGATCGAAGCGGCCGGGGGAGTGGCCGCGGCGAACGGTGCCGACGTGTCGGACTTCGACGCCGCCGAGGGGCTCGTCGCCTTTGCTCATCACACGTTCGGGCGGCTCGACGCGGTGGTCAACAACGCCGGCATCGTGCGCGACCGGATGTTCGCGAACGCCACCGCCGACGAGTGGGACGCGGTCATGGCGGTGAACCTCAAGGGCCACTTCACCGTGTCCCGTCACGCAGCCGCGTACTGGCGCGCCAGATGGAAGGCCGGCGAGACCGTCGACGCGCGCATCGTCAACACCTCCTCGGGCGCGGGGATCATGGGTTCGATCGGCCAGGCCGCCTACTCGGCCGCGAAGGGGGGGATCGCCGCGCTGACCCTGGTGCAGGCCGCCGAGCTCGGGCGTTACGGCGTGGTGAGCAATGCGATCGCGCCCGCGGCGCGCACCCGCATGACGCAAGGCGCGTTCGAAGCGATGATGGCCCCCGTGGAAGACGGCGCATTCGACGCCATGGACCCGGCGAACGTGTCACCGCTCGTCGCCTGGCTGGTGTCGTCGGACTCGGCCGGGGTGACCGGGCGCCTGTTCGAGGTCGAAGGCGACCAGGTCGGTGTCGCCGATGGTTGGCAGCACGGCCCCACCGCACGCAAGGGCGCGGCACGTTGGCGGGCCGCCGAGTTGGGCGACGTCGTGCGCGGGCTCATCGCCGAGGCGCCCGCACCGGCGCCGGTCTACGGGGTGTGAAGGTTCGACGGTCCGCCTGATGCGACCTCCGGGTCGGGATCATCGGAACCGGCGCTGAGACTGCCACAATGGGGACCCATGTCGCGGCCCGCCCCGACGGCCGCGCCGGCCGAATCCCGATACGTCCACATCCCGTCGCGTTGGGCGAGCCATCTGGTCATCACGGTGATGGTGGCCGCGTTCGTGACCGGCATCATCGGCACCGCACTGTCGCCGACGCTGGTCGTCGACCATCCGCTGGTGATGGTGGCCCTGAACGCCAACAACCGCTACCTCATCTTGGTCACCAACGACCTCGGACCGTTCGGTTTCTACACGGTGGCGATCCTGCGACGGGTGATCCCCTCCATCGCGTTCTTCCTGCTGGGGCGTTGGTACGGACGTCGTGCCGTGAAGTGGCTGGCGGGCCGGGAACCGGCGAGCACCGATGTCGTCTCGGTCGTCCAGCGTCTGTTCGACCGGTTCGGCTGGGGGATCGTCGCCCTCGCCCCGATGACCTTCACCTGCTTGCTCGCCGGGGCGGCTCGCCTGCGCCCCAAGGTGGTCGTGCCCGTGGTCGTCGTGTCGATCGCGGTACGCCTCGTGCTGATCCGCTGGCTGGGATCAGAATTCTCCGGCACGCTCGACTCGGTCGTCGACTGGATCGACCGATCGCGGGGCACGTTGATGGTGGTGACCGTGGGACTGGTGCTGATCACGGCATGGTCCCAGCGCAAACGGCGGTCCGAGTCGTTCTCGGAACTCACCTCACTCGAAGACGAGGTCGCCGAGTCCGCGGCGGACTGAGAGGATGCGCCGATAGGCGGATCCGACCCAGCAGTACAGCGATCTTTCTTCAAGCGGAGCTTGAAGAAAGATCGTCGTGAGCCGAGACAGACGAGACCTGGCCGCTCGCCCTCTGAGCGCTCGACCCGCCCGGGGGCGCAACCTCGGGCGGGTCGACGACCCGGCAGGTCAGTGCTCGATCGTGGAGCCGTCGGGGGCGACGGCGTACCAGTCGGGGATCGACGTGCCGTTGACGGCGCCGGGGGCCTGGTCACCGGCGTAGGTGTACAGAAGATGGCCGTCGATCGCCACCTGGTGGGCGGCGGCGCCGTCGACCGATGTCAGCTTTCCGGTCACGCCCTTGCCTGCCTGGGGAGCGTCCGACGTCACGGGCGGCCAGGCGTCGAGACACGGACCGCTGCAGGCCGACGACGTACCGTGATCCTGTTCGAAGCGGTACAGGGTGTGGCCGTCGGACGTGGCCAGGAGGTCGCCGAGCTTGGCATCGTGGACGACCTCGATCTCGGTCGCCGACCCACTCGACATGCCGGGTGATCCTGCAGGTTGGGTGGTCGCCGGGCCGACCGCGCGGGCGTTGGTCGTGTTGGCGGCGGTCGTGGTGGCGGTCGCGCCGTAGCCGGCCGAGGCATTGCCGGACGAGCCCGACGAGCCACAGGCGGCCAACGCGAGCGACGCGGCGACCGAGACGGCGAGGGCGAGTGTGCGGGTGCGGGTTCGGGTTCGGTTCATGGGAATCTCCAGGAGTTGCGGACGGTGTTGCTACGAGGCAGACCGCCGCGGGGATTGCCCGACCGGTGAACGGCCGCCGGAGCTCAGGCGTCGGGGAACCTCGCACGGCACACCACCCGGCCCCGTGGGTCGACCACGTCGACCCGTGCCACGTCGGTGGGATCGACCCCGAGCGGGCCCGTCCAGGTGTCGTCGGTGCCGAAACGGAGTGGTCCTGAAACCGGCACCGTTCCCGTGCGGGGGACCACCCGCATCCGGTACGTGTCGGTGGTGGCGAGCGGCGCGTAGCCGTCGGGTCGGGTCACGACGATCGTCGCCCGGTCCGATGCCAGCTCCACCCGTCCCATCGGTGTGCCGAAGGCGTCGAACATCGTGGCGGTCCGGACACCTTGCTGCGACGGCCAGAGGGCGACCAACCCGACCACACCCGCCACGACCAGCACCAGCGCGGCCGCACCGAGCAGCAGCCGCCGCCGGAGGCGGTGCCCGCGCGCCCGGGGCGCCGATCCGTCGAGGAGCAAGGGGCCCCGATCGTCACCCAGGTGCATCGCGGCATCGACCCGAGCGGCGAGATCGGCGGCCGGCGGTGCCTCGGGTACGGCGAGCAACAACAGGTCGAGGGTCGAGGCGAAGCCGGTCGCCTCCCTGCGGCACGACTCGCACTGCTCGAGATGAGCGAGCACCGCCGCGCGTGACGGCCCGTCGAGACCTCCGAGGGCGAGCTCGGCCAGGTCGGTGTCGGCGCGATGAAGGGAATCGCTCATCGGGGTACCTCCATGTCCTGGGTGAGCGTGCGACGGAGACGTCGCAATCCGGTGCGAATGCGCGTCTTCGCCGTGCCGACCGGGATCTGTTCGCTACGGGCGACCTCGGCCGCGGTCAGACCGGCGTAGACGGCCAGGGCCACGGCTCGTCGCTGGGGCGCGGGCAGCGCGGCCAGCGCCGCGACGGTGCGGGCGACATCGTCGCTCGCCCCCGCGGCGGCGTCGGGAAGTTCCTCGTCGGACACCAGCAGCGACAGCCACGGATCGAGCGGAACCTGCGGCCGGATCTGCCGGGCCCGGGCCACGTCGATCGCGGCGTTGCGGGCGATCGTGAGCAGCCACGGCAGTACGGCTCCCCGCGTCGGGTCGTAGGCCTCGGCCCGACGCCACGCCCGGATGAACGCTTCCTGGGCGACGTCCTCGGCGAGGTGACGGTCACGCACGACCGACTGGGCGACACCGATGACGCGTCCGGAGTGTCGACCGACGAAGCAGGCGGCTGCGGCCCGGTCGCCTGCAGCCATGCCCGCCAAGAGCGCGTCGTCGGAGAGTCCGTCCACGACCTGGCTACGTTCCCGAAGGCGATCGGGATTGCACGGCCACAGTATTGCCTGTCGATTTCTCCTGCGGTCGGCGGTGGCCGCCGGTGCCACGAGATCAGCCGGTGCGGACGCGTCGGGGGCCCACCGCGACGATGCGATGGGCCCCCGAAGGCGTCATGACGACCGGTCGGTCAGTTCAGGCGCTCGAAGATCATCGCCATGCCCTGGCCACCGCCGACACACATGGTCTCCAGGCCGATGGTCTTGTCGGTGTCGGCCAGGTTGTGCAGCAGGGTGGTGGCGATCCGGGCGCCGGTCTGGCCGAAGGGGTGACCCAGGGCGATCGCGCCACCGTTGATGTTCAACTTGTCGTAGTCGATCCCGAGCTGCTCGGTGGACGGGACGATCTGCGCCGCGAAGGCCTCGTTGATCTCGACCAGGTCGATGTCGTCGATGGTCATGCCGGCCCGCTTCATCGCCTGGCGTGACGCCTCGACCGGACCCATGCCCATGATCTCGGGGTTCAGGCCGGTCACACCGGTCGAGACGATGCGGGCGAGCGGCTTGATGCCGAGCTCGGCGGCGCGGGTGTCGCTCATCACGACCACGGCGGCTGCACCGTCGTTCAGGGGGCACGCGTTACCGGCGGTGACGGTGCCGTCGGGGCGGAACGCGGGCTTCAGGCTCGCCAGCTTCTCGAGCGTCGTGCCCGGGCGGATGCCGTCGTCGGCGGCCACCACGGTGCCGTCGGGCAGGGTCACCGGCGTGATCTCGGCTTCCCAGAACCCTCGCTCGAGCGCGGCCGACGCACGGGTCTGCGACAACAGGGCATACTCGTCCTGGGCCTCACGGGACACCCCGAGTGAACTGGCGACGTTCTCGGCCGTCTGGCCCATGGCGATGTAGACGTCGGGCAGACCTTCACGTGGCGTCCAGGCTTCCTTGCCGCCGGCAGCGAACTCGGCCGTGCGCGCCTCGGCATCGGCGAAGATCTCGTTGTGGGGACCGGTGTCGGCCATGCCGTTCATGTAGCGGCTCACGGTCTCGATCCCGGCCGAGATGAACACGTCACCCTCGCCGGCGCGGATCGCGTGCGCGGCCATCCGCGTGGTCTGCAGCGACGACGAGCAGTACCGGTTGACGGTCACGCCGGGAACGTCGGGCATGCCGGTCATCACCGCGACGTGGCGGGCGATGTTGTGACCGGACTCGCCGGCGGGCTGGCCACACCCCATGATGAGGTCTTCGACGGTCGTACGGTCCAACTCGGGTACCTTGGCGAGGAGCGCCTCGATGATCTGTGCGGACAGGTCGTCCGGACGGATCGAGGTGAGCGACCCCTTCATGGCCCGTCCGATGGGGGACCGGGCGGTGGCGACGATGACGGCTTCAGGCATTTGCTTCACTTGCTCCTGTGCATGCGGCTGGCTCGGCGCGCGTGGGCACGCGTGCTGGTTTTGCCCCTGTCTAGCGCCTGGCGGACGTCGGCGGGGAACCGAGCGTGGTTCAGACCACGCCCAGGTCGGCCATGGCTCCGGCGACCCGGACGAATCCGGCGAGGTTCGCTCCGGCGACGTAGTCGCCTTCGCAGCCGTACTCGGCCGCGGTCGACAGACAGGTGTCGTGGACGCCGCGGATGATCGTCTCGAGGCGATCTTCGGTGTACTCGAAGCTCCACGAGTCGCGGCTCGCGTTCTGCTGCATCTCCAGTGCGGAGGTGGCGACGCCACCGGCGTTCGCCGCCTTGCCCGGTCCGAACGCGACCCCGGCCTCGATGAGCACGCGGGTTCCGGCCGGCGTGGTCGGCATGTTCGCACCTTCGGCCACCGCGACGCAGCCGTTCTTCACGAGTGAGCGGCACCCCGCCTCGTCGAGTTCGTTCTGGGTGGCGCTCGGTATGACCAGCTCACAGGGCACATCCCACACCTTGCGTCCCGCGACGTACCGACTTCCCGGCCGTCGCTCGGCGTACTCGGAGATCCGGGCCCGCTCGACTTCCTTGATCTGCTTGATCAACTCGACGTCGAGGCCGGCCTCGTCGACCACGTAGCCACCCGAGTCCGAGCAGGCCACCACGTCGGCGCCGAGTTGTTGCAGCTTCTCGATCGCGTAGATCGCGACGTTGCCGGCGCCGGACACGATCGCCCGCCGCCCCTCGAGGTCCTCACCACGGGCCTCGAGCATCGCCTGGATGAAGTACACCGCCCCGTACCCGGTCGCCTCGGTCCGGACCCGGGAACCGCCCCAGTCGAGGCCCTTGCCCGTGAGCGTGCCCGACTCGTATCGGTTGGTGATGCGCTTGTACTGACCGAACAGGTAGCCCAACTCGCGCCGCCCCACGCCGATGTCGCCGGCGGGCACGTCGGTGTACTCACCCAGGTGTCGGTGCAACTCGGTCATGAAGCTCTGGCAGAACCGCATGATCTCCCGATCCGAGCGGCCCTTCGGGTCGAAGTCCGAACCGCCTTTGCCGCCCCCGATGGGCAGGCCGGTCAGCGCGTTCTTGAAGATCTGTTCGAACCCGAGGAACTTGATGATGCTCAGATTCACCGAGTCCCGGAAGCGCAGACCGCCCTTGTAGGGCCCGAGCGCCGAGTTGAACTCGACCCGGTAGCCACGGTTGACGTGGATGTGGCCCTGGTCGTCTTCCCAGGGCACCCGGAAGATGATCTGACGTTCGGGTTCACACAGTCGGTCGACGAGGCTGGCCTCGGTCAGCTCGGGGCGCTGACGGAACACCGGGACCAACGATTCGAGGACTTCGTGGACGGCCTGGTGGAATTCGGACTCGCCCGGATTGCGCCGAATGACCGTGTCGAAGATCGATTCGATGGAGCGGGTCACCAGGTCAGTCACCCCACCTGTCTATCGTGTTCACTTCGCCACGGCAGACTCGCCCCATCGGTCGGTCAGGTCGACCGGGGCAGGCCGAGGCCGCGTCGCGCGATGATGCCGCGGAGCACCTCGGAGGTACCGCCGTAGATGGTGGTGACCTGGCAGTGCCGTTCGACCGCCTCGATCCAGCCGTCGGCGGGAGCGCCGGGGTCGCCGTGTCGGCGCACCCCGTCGGCGCCGAGCAGATCGATCAGATCAGACGCAGCCCGTTGGTAGTGCTCGGTGGTGAACAACTTGGCCATGGTCCCCTCGACGCTGGGCAACGTGCCGATCGACGCCAGCCAGGCGGCCCGCCACCCCAACAGGTTGGCGACCTCGTTGCCGATCGCGGCGCGGGCGAGTCGTTCGCGCACGAGCGGGTCGGCGAGCATCGTGCCCACACCGCTCACCGACGGGGTGCCCGCTGCCCAGCGCACCGCATGGTCGAGCAACCGAACGGCCTCGCCGTACCAGGCCGAGTTCCGTTCGAACACCAGTGCGGTCATCATCACCCCCCAGCCGCCGTCGACGAGGCCGACCCGGTACGAGTCGTCGACACGCACCCCGTCGTAGTAGGTGATGTTGGTGCGCTCACCTCCCATCGTGTGGACCGGGGCGATCTCGATGCCGGGGGTGTCCATCGGCACGACGAACATGGTGAGACCCTGGTGTCTGGCCACGGCGGGGTTGGTGCGGGTGAGCAGGAACACATAGCCCGCCTCGTGGGCGAGCGTGGTGAACATCTTGGAGCCGTCGATGACCCATTCGTCGCCGTCACGGACCGCCCGGGTGGCGCACGCAGCGACGTCCGACCCGGACTCGGGCTCGGAATAGCCCAGACAGCAGATCGTGTCGCCGCTGAGGATCTCGGGCACGATCGTGGTCTTCTGCCACTCGGTGCCCTCGAGCAGGATCGTGTGCGCGACCAGGCTCGCCACGCCGATGCCGTCGACGGGCGCGCCCGACAGGTACATCTGCTCGCTCAACACGTTCATCTCGAGCGGGGATCGGCCGCCGCCGCCGTAGTCGACGGGCCAGCCGGCCGAGATCCACCCTTGTGCCGCCATCGCCTTGTGCAGCCCCCAGTCGTGGATCGTTCCCGTGGCGTGCGCGGTCTCGATCACCTCGTCGGTGACGTGTTCGGCGAGGAACGCGGCGACCTCGTCGCGGAACGCTTCGACATCGGGCCCGAGACGGAACTCGGGGCCGCGCCGGGCGGTCCTACCTCCACGGTCGGTCGATCGCGACAGCGTCGGTTGCGTCGTGGGTGCGAGGTCGACGGGGTCGCCGTCGTCGTCCACGGGGACGACGCGGTCGGCCACGACCTGGAGCTCGCGTCGGGGATCGCCGAGCAACAGCCGGGTCGACTTGGCCCGACGGAACAGCAACTGGATGTCGTATTCCTCCATGAACCCGTAGCCGCCGTGGGTGTGCAGCGCGACCCTGGTGGCCGCTTCGGCGACGTCGCCGGCGAAGCTGAATGCGGTTGCGGCGAAGCGCGGCCCGATCGCCTCGGCTTCATCCAGTGCCCAGATCGCCTTGGCGGTCAGCAGGTCGGCGCCGTCCAGTGAACAGGCCACATCGGCGAGCGGGTGGGCGACCGCCTGGAACGACCCGATCGGCACGCCGAACTGGTGACGTTCCTTCGCATACTCGACCCCGAGATCGAGCGCGGCCCGGGCCAGCCCGCACAGCCACACCGCGGTGAGTGCCCGCCACTCGTCCTGGGCGACGGCGAAGTGCCGGTGGGCGGCGTCACCGGAGGCGAGCACCACCCGCCCGGGTGCAGCGGAGCCGACGGCGAGGTCGGCGAGCGGGGCGTGCGCGGTGTTGGGCATCGCTGCACCGTCGCGGCCGGGACCGTCGACGATGACCAACTCGTCGCCGACCCGCGCGATCACCGCGTCGGCGATCGCGCCACCGGGAACGACCGTGGCGGTGTCACCGCCGGCCGGGCGGGGCGCGATGGTGACGATGCTCGTGCCTGCCGCGACGCCGGAGAGCCGAGGATCGGCCGGGGCGACCGCAGCCAGGAGTCGACCGGCGACCAGCGCCTCGACGACCGGGAC
>JBDZUV010000205.1:0-3419 GCA_040255345.1 Actinomycetota bacterium
TCACGAACTTCGGGACGTTTCCGGCCGTTACGACAGGTTTTCGCGCTGCATTCGGCAAGCGCTCCCTTCCCCGGGGCGAACTTCGTGAAGTTCTGGACGCAGGACGCGCCGAACCTCCCGGGTCCGTGACGTCAGGCGGCGGGCGCCGGGGAGGGCTGAAATGTGGGCCGGCTCCCCATCAGAGGTCTTGCAGCACGAATGCGGTCGGTACGGCTGACGGCGGAGGTCACCCCAGTTCGGCCAAAGCTGGTCGATCAGGCGCGCCGGGCGACGAACGCCCGGGCGTGGGCCGGCAGGAGCCAGTCGCCGGTGGGTCCGGCCTGGCGGTACGGGGCCAGCGCGGCGACGATCGCGTCGACGGCGGCCTCCCGCAAGTCGGGTGGGGCGGTCATGAATGCATCGGCCAAGGGGCCGATCCGCAAGGTCACGGCGGCCCAGTCGCGTTCGGTGCCGTGGCGTACGCGGCGGGGTTGGGTGATGTCGATCACCTCGATGCGGTCGAACCCACAGCCGCTGAGCAGCCCGACGGTGGCGTCACGATCGGCCAGCGTGAAGGGCCCGGGTGCGGAGGGGTCCGCCGGTTCGACCACCTCGCCGAGGATCGGTGCGGCGGCGTCGTGGGGCAGCGCCATCCACGGGTTGTGATCGAATTCGGCCCAGGCGACCACCGACAACCAACCGGTGGGTTTCAGCGCAGACGCCAGGTTCGAGAACCCGGCGTGCGCGTCGGTGAAGAACATGACGCCGAATCTGGAGAACACGGCGTCGTGACCGGTACCCAGGTCGTCGACCTCCGCGTCGGCGACGCGCAACACGATGTTCTCGGGGGTGATGAATCCGCCGCCCTCCATGATGGCGGCATGGCGACGGTTACGAGCGTGGAGGATCATCTGGGGTGACACGTCGATGCCCGTGACCGTGGCGTTGGGTCCGGCACGTTCCGCCAGCCGGACGGTGGTGACGCCCGGGCCACAGCCGATGTCGAGAATCGACCAGTAGTCGTCGAGTGGAATGGCGTCGATCGCCACGATGCCGTAGGGGTCGTGGTCGCCGGCCTGTGCGACGGCCCGTTCCTCCCAGACATCGGCGAGGCGGTCCCAGTGCTCGGAAGGTGCCATGGCCGCGACCGTAGAGGGTGAGCACGGGCGATGCGCTCGGAGTTCGCACTCAGCGGGTGACGGTGGCCACGATCGCGTCGACGAGGTCGTGGTCTGGCGGGGGCCCGACCAGCAGCGCCCGGGCGTACAGCGGGCCCATGATCTGATCGAAGGTGTGGTCGGCATGGCGCGTCACGGGATGCTCGCGGTGCTCGAGGCGACGGGTCAGGGCGCGTGCCCACGGGCCGATGATGCGGTCCTGCACGGCCGAGCCGAGTTCGGGGTCGTCGCCCGCTTCGGCGACCAGGGTGCGCAGCACGCGCCGGGCGACGTCGTCGGCGAGCAGGTCGGCGATGCCGTACAGGTAAGTGCGCAGGTCGGCTTCCAGGTCGCCGGTGTCGGGCACGGGGTGGGCGTCGACGATCTCGGCGATGGCGTCGGTGACGGCGTCGACCCGGGAGGTCCAGTGGCGTTCCAGGGTGGCGGTGCCGATGCCCGAGCGGGCGGCGACGGCGTGGTAGGTGAGACTCGACATGCCGGCGTCGGCGAAGAGCTCGAGTGCGCTGCGGGCGAGGTGCAGGCGGGCCTCGGGGTCGCGGGGCACCCGGAGTGAGGCGTCGGCCACCAGCCGGGCCACCGGGTCGGTGGTGCGGGGGCGGGCGGGCAGAAACGCGAGTGCCACCAGCGCGCCGACCAGGGTGACGACCGCCGCGACCACCAGGGCGACGCTGGCGCCGCTGACGAACGCGGCGTTCGCGGTGTCGGTGAGCAGGCGGGCGGCGTCGGTGGGGAGCTGTTCGGCGACGATGGCGGCGGCGCCGACCGAGCTGGTGACGGCCTCGGCCGCGCGGGGCGATGCCGCCTGCAGCGTGGCGAACTGGGGGTGGGCGGTGATCTTGGCCGCGTACAGGGCGGTGGTGATCGAGCCGAGCACGGCCACGCCGAGAGCGCCGCCGATCTGGCGGGTCGTGTCGTTCACCGCGGAGCCGATGCCGGCCTTCTCGGGTGGCAGCGACCCCATGATCGAGTCGGTCGCCGGGGCCATCGCGAGCCCCATGCCGAGCCCGATCACCACGAGCATGCCGGCGATGGGGCCATAGCCGCTGGCGGGGGTGGCGAACGAGAACAGGTACAGCCCGAGCGCGACGAGGGCGAGCCCGGCGGTGACCACGATCTTCGAGCCGAGGCGGCCGACGAGGCCGGCGCTCGCCGGCGCGCTGACCATGAGGGCTCCGGCGACGGGCAGCAGCGCGGCGCCCGACTTGAAGGGGGAGTAGCCGAGCACGAACTGCAGGTACTGGCTGGCGAAGAACACCGATCCGAACATCGAGAAGAACACGAAGGTGATCGCGATCGACGCGGCGCTGAAGCGGGGGTCCGCGAAGAAGCTGAGGTCGAGCAGCGGATGGTCGGTGGTGCGTTCCCACCAGATGAACGCGGCAAGCAGCACCACGGCGACCACGAAGGCGGCGGCGACGAGCGGGTGGCTCCAGCCGAGGTTGGGGCCTTCGATGATGCCGAAGAGTAGGGCGATGAGCCCGATGGTCGACAGCACGGTGCCGAGCACGTCGATACGGGGAGAGGTCGGGTCGCGTGATTCGGGGACGAGCACGAGCGCGGCGATGACGGCGGCGATCACGAAGGGCACGTTGACCCAGAAGATCGATCCCCACCAGAAGTGCACCAACAGATAGCCCCCCGCGAGCGGACCGATCGCGACGCCCAGACCGGAGACGCCGGCCCACAACGCGATTGCCCTGCGCCGTTCGGCGGGGTCGCGAAACGTGTTGGTGAGGATCGACAGCGTTGCGGGCATGATGAACGCCGCGCCAAGGCCCTGGACGGCCCGGAAGGCGATGAGCGTGTCGGCTGAGTCGGCCAGCGCGCACGCGACCGAGCCGAGCCCGAAGATGCCGAGCCCGACGAGGAAGCACTTCTTGCGCCCCAACCGGTCACTTGTCGAACCGGCGATCAGCAGAAAGCTGGCGAACACGATCGTGTAGGCGTCGACGATCCACTGCAACTGGGTCGAGCTGGCACCGAGTTCCCGGACGAGGGAGGGGAGTGCGACGTTGACGATCGTGCCGTCGATGCCGACGACCAGCAAGGGGAGGCACAACACCGCAAGGGTCACCCAACGGCGTGGGTTCGGTTCTGCAACGTCCGACGAGCGGGTCTCGCCCGGAGTCGACGATCGCGTCATGGCAATGGGAGTCCCGTCGGTTCCGCCGGCATCCGGTGCAACCTACCGGCGCCCCCACACGGACTCCAGTAGCTATCCGTCACCCCCATTCCACGCCCGCACCCCCCGCCCCACCTCCT
>JBDZUV010000060.1:0-7792 GCA_040255345.1 Actinomycetota bacterium
GGGTTACCCGGATGGCGGACGGGTCATGCCGTCTACCTTCGCGGGCGCCAGTTACCCGACCGAGATCTGGCGCACGTTCATGAAGGCGGCGCTGGCCGACACGAAACCGCAGAACTTCCCCACCGTGCCCGAAGACGAGCTCGGCGCCGGCAAATTCCTCACCTCGTGGGGTGGGACACGGTACCTGTCGCCGGCGTTGACCGTCGCGGACTTCGAGAACGGCAGCCCGATCCGCCAGCAGACCGCGGGCGATTCGCAGTCGGGAGGATCCCAGTCGGGCGGGTCACAGTCCGGTCCGGCGACCACCGTCTGGCAGGGCAATGGTGGTGGCTCGGGCAGTGAGCAAGGGGGCGACGGCGGCGGCCAAGGTGACGGTGCCGGCGGTGGCGGCGGGCCTCCGCCGACGGCACCGGAGACGGCGCCGCCCGACACCGCGCCGCCCGTGACCCAGCCCCCGGTCACCGCACCGCCCACGGTGGCTCCCGTCCAGTAGGAATCCGCCCGGTCCGGCCCCGGGGTCGCTACCTCGCCGAGCAGTTCACCCACCCAAGCGTGGGCCGAACCGACCCGGCCTGTTCGCCGCGCTCGGGGACTTGGTGGTCGTCGTGTCCCGACGTGTAGCGTTTTGGTCACCGCCGGGAGCCGCTCGTGCCCTGGACGGTGCCAAGGAGGTTTCCATGTCACCCACGGCCAAGCGGGGGCGCATCACCGTCCCCGGGATTGCCAAGTCCAAGGTCCGGAGCGGATCCGACCCACTGGTGATGGTCACCGCGTACGATGCGCCCGGGGCGCGGATGGTGTCCGAAGCGGGCGCCGATCTGATCCTGGTCGGCGACTCGGTCGCGATGGTCGTGTTGGGCTACGACGACACGTTGTCGGTCACCGTCGACGACATCGCCCACCACACCGCCGCGGTTCGCCGGGCGGGGCCGGACAGCCTGGTGGTCGCCGATCTGCCGTGGCTCAGTTACCACGTCTCGGTCGCCGACACGGTCACCAATGCCGCGCAGCTGATCCGTGCGGGCGCGCAGGCCGTCAAGCTCGAAGGCGGGTCGAAGCGGGTCGCCATGATCACCGCGCTCGTCGACGCGGAGATCCCGGTGATGGGCCATCTGGGGCTCACCCCGCAGTCGGTCAACTCGATGGGTGGGTTCCGGGTGCAGGCCAAGTCCGACGACGCCGCCCGTGAACTCGTGCGTGACGCCCGGGCGATCCAGCAGGCCGGGTGTTTCGCCGTCGTACTCGAAGGGGTACCCACCGAGGTGGCCGAGGTGGTCACCGACGCGTTGGACGTCCCCACGATCGGCATCGGCGCCGGGGTCCACTGTGACGGTCAGGTGCTCGTGTACCACGACGTGCTGGGCATCGAAGACCGGATCGCGCCGAAGTTCGTGCGGCGCTACGCGTCGATCAAGTCCGACTCGGTCGAGGCCCTCGGCCGGTTCGCCGCCGACGTCCGCGCCGGGGCGTTTCCCGACGACACCGAGAGCTACCACCTCGCCTCCGGGGTGGCCGAGTCGCTCGGTCTGTACGGCCACGCCGACGTCGGCTGAGCCACCACCCATCTGAGCCGCTGACCAGCCGGGCCGACGGTCCGCCGATTCGTTCAGGAACTCGTCGGTTCGAGCAATTCCAGCCGATTCCCGAACGGGTCGTACGCGTACACCCGGTCGTAGCCTTCGAGGGGCTCGTCGTCGACCAGTTCGACCTGCGCGGCGCGGAACCGCTCGACGAGTTCGCCCAGATCCTCGACGAGAAAAGCCGGGTGGGCTTTTCGGGCCGGATGGAAATCCGCATCGACCCCGAGATGCACCTTGACGGTCGTCGTCTCGAACCAGCAGCCACCCCGGGCTGCCAGATGCGGCGGTTTGGGACGTTCGGGCAGACCGAGCAGCCCTTCGTAGAACTCCCGGGCCGCGTCCTCGCCACCGGCGGGCATGGCGAGTTGGACGTGGTCGATGAAGCGCACCGGCACGGGCGAGATCTTGTCACGCACATCGCCGTCTTCGCGGGTCGATCCCAAATTGTCACACCCGAGCGCGATGCTCGTCGGCGATGTGGAATCCAGCCCAGCCACCGTCTAGTCTCGATCGGTCAATGCAAACCCTGCTCCGCAGATCGCGGGGCCCCGCCGACAGCGGGTCCACAGGGAGGAGCCGCACCCTATGCGGGCCTACGAAATCATGATCATCGCGGACGGCGAGCTGTCCGAGTCCGACGCATCCCACCTGGTGAACCGGGTGACCGAACAGGTCACCGCCGCCGGGGGCACGGTCGCTTCGGTCGACAAGTGGGGCAAGCGCCGCTTCGCGTACGAGATCAACCATGCGACCGAGGGCTACTACCTGGTGCTCGAGCTCCTCGCCGAAGGCGGGGCACTCGATGAGCTGGAACGCAACTTGAGAATCGCGGACGAAGTCATCCGCCACAAGCTCATCCGTCTGCCCGATCACGAAGCCGTCCGCCGTGGACTGTTCGATGAATCGGGTGCGATCCCGGCCGCGGCCGGGCAGTAGAGGAGAACCCTCATGGCACAGGACAACACCGTCACCGTCGTCGGGAACATCACCCGCGACCCCGAATTGCGCTTCACCCCATCGGGTCAGGCCGTCGCCTCGTTCGGCATCGCCGTCAACCGGCGTTGGCAGAACCGCTCGAACAACGAGTGGGAGGAGCAGACCTCCTTCTTCGACATCAAGTGCTGGGCACAGCTCGCCGAGAATGTGTCCGAATCGCTCGGGCGTGGTGCCCGGGTCGTGGTCACCGGCCGGCTCGAACAGCGTTCGTGGCAGACCGACCAGGGCGACAAGCGCTCCAAGGTCGAGATCGTCGCCGACGACGTGGCTCCCAGCCTGCGCTGGGCGACCGCGCAGATCTCCAAGAACGAGAAGCGTGATGGAGCCGCCCCCGCCTCATCCGGCGGCGGTGGACAGCAGAACGAACCGTCCGGTTCGGGCTGGAGCACAGACGAGGAGCCGTTCTGACATGGCAGGCAAGAACGCGAAGTTGCGCGGGAAGAACAAGGACAACTCCCGGCGCGCGAAGAAGAAGGTCAGCATTCTCACCTCCGAGAAGGTCGAGTACATCGACTACAAGGACGTCGAGTTGCTGCGACGGTTCACCTCGGACCGGGCCAAGATCCGGGCACGTCGGGTGACCGGGAACGACTCCCAGCAACAGGCTGCCATCGCGATGGCGATCAAGAACGCCCGCGAGATGGCGCTGCTGCCCTATGCGAGTCGCGTCACCCAGCAGCGGTCGAACCGTGGGGAGCGCTCCGAGCGTTCCCAGCGTGCCGACGGCCCGCCCCCGACCCCCTCGGCACCGCCTCCGGGCACCGAGGAATCCCACGGCGACGAGCACGCGACCGATGACCAGGTGGCCGTCTCGGTCGGCGCGGACGCAGCAACCGCCGACCGCGGTGATGGTGAGGGCTGACATGGATCTGATTCTCCGTAACGACGTCCGCGGGGTCGGCCGCCGGGGTGACCTGGTCACCGTCGCCGACGGCTACGCCCGGAACTATCTGCTCCCCAAGGGGTGGGCGTTCGTGGCGACCTCCGGGGTGCACGCGCAGGCCGACGCGATGCGTCGCAAGCGCGAGACCGCGGATGCCGCTGCCCGGTCCGCCGCCGAAGACGTGGCCAAGACCCTGGTCGGTCGGACCATCACGGTCTCGGCCAAGACCAGTTCCGGCGAGCGTCTGTTCGGTTCGGTCTCGCCGGCCGAGGTGGCTGCGGCGATCGCCGAACAGACCGGTCTCGACGTCGATCCGCACGACCTGCACTCCGATGAGCCGATCCGGACCACCGGGGTGCACGAAGTCCACGCGAAGCTCCACGCCGACGTGGAGTTCGCCGTGACCGTCGAAGTGGTCGCGGCCGCCTGAAACCGGAGTTGTCCACAGGCGCGATCGCGCCTGTGACGGACAGCACAGTGGGGAATTCCAGCACTTTTTCCTCTTGTGGGGTCTGGGCCAACGCGCCGGTCGCCAGGTTTCGCCACCGTCCGTCCACGCGAAAGTCGTAGTTGTCCACAGCCTGAACGACGAACTGTGGACAGATATCCCGGTTGTCCTACTTCCCTTCCACAACCCTGTCGGAGCAAGGTGGACTGATGCCCGTTTCGGATGCTGCACCGTCGTCGAATCGAGGGGCGGGGGCGGGCCGTGTGCCGCCCCACAACCTCCAGGCCGAGGAGTCTCTGCTCGGTGCCATGTTGCTGTCCCGGGACGCCGTCGCGGCAGCGTCGGAGACCGTCACCGCGAATTCGTTCTACAAGCCGGCGCACGGGCACATCTTCGATGCGATCCAGACGCTCAGCGCGCAGGGTGAGCCCGTCGATCCGGTGACGGTCGCGGACGAGTTACGCCGCGCGGACCTGCTCGACCAGCTCGGTGGCCCGTCGGTGCTGCTCAGCCTGCAGGCCAACACCCCTGCCACCTCGAACGCCTCACGCTACGCCCACATCGTCGAGGACCACGCCCTGCTGCGCCGGCTCATCGGCGTCGCGGGGGAGATCGCGGAAATGGGCTACAGCCTGCCCGACGATGTGGTCAAGACCCTGGACGAAGCCGAGACGATGGTCTACGACCTGTCCGAGAACCGCATCACCGATTCCACCGCGGAACTGCGCGACCTGCTTCCCGAAACCCTGACCCGGATCGAGATGCTGTACGACCGCGGCGACGCGCTCACCGGTACGCCCAGTGGCTACAGCGACCTCGACGAGCTGACCTCGGGTCTGCAACCCGAAGCCCTCATCGTGATCGGCGCCCGTCCCGCCATGGGCAAGACCGCGTTCGCGTTGGGGATGGCCGCGCACGCCGCGATGCACGCCGGTAAACCGGTGCTGTACTTCTCACTCGAGATGAGCCGGTTGGAGCTGTCACAACGGCTGCTGTCGTCGGAAGCGCGGGTCGACTCGCGGCGCATGGCCACGGGCCGACTCGAGGACTCGGACTGGACGAAGATCACCGGTGCGGTCGGCCGGCTCGCCGAGGCCCCCCTGTGGCTCGACGACAACCCGAACGTGTCGATCGCGGAGATCCGGGGCAAGGCCCGCCGGTTGTCGTCGAAGGTCGGTGAGTTGGGTCTGGTCGTGGTCGACTACGTGCAGCTCATGACCGGACGGTCCAACGCCGAGAACCGTCAGGTCGAGGTCGCCGAGATCAGCCGTGGCCTGAAGATCCTCGCCCGCGAACTGCACTGCCCGGTCGTGGCCCTGGCACAGCTCAACCGTGGCCTCGAGCAACGGGCCGACAAGCGCCCGCTGCTGAGTGACCTGCGAGAGTCCGGCGCCCTGGAACAGGACGCGGACGTCGTGATCTTTCTGTACCGCGACGAGATCTACAACCCCGAGTCTCCCGACACCGGCACCGCCGAGGTACTCATCTCCAAGCACCGGTCCGGCCCGCTCGGCATGACCCGCCTGGCCTTCCTGTCGCACTACACCCGCTTCGCCAACATGGCACGCGACCTCTGACCGGTCGCCACGGAATCGAGCCGTGGGCCGCGGTCATCGGGAAGAAGGAGGTCCCGGAACTCATCGTTCTCGGGCGGGGAAGGCGCGGCTGACGACGAGGTCGCCCAGGGACGCCAGCGAAACGGTGTTGCGCCCCCACAGCACCGCCGACAGCAGGCAGCGGAGCGGCACCGCAGCGGCGCGGGCGGGACCACGGGTGAGCGTCTCGTCGAGGCACACCTCGGTCCCGCCGTCGATCTCACGCAGCCGAAAGCGGACGCTCGCCTCACCGAGCAGACCCATCCCGGCGCGGAGGCCGAGCTCGTTGGGTCGCTCGATGCGCTTCACCGTCGTGGAACCCGGAACGGTCAAGGGCCCGAAGCCGATCCGGTGGAAGAACCGCGTACCCTCCTCGGGCCAGCGTCCGTCGACCTCGGTGACGCGGTGGGCCCCGACCAGCCATTCGGGGTAGGTGGTGGCGTCTTCGATGACCGCGAAGACCCGGCCCGGTGACGCGGTGATCGTGATGGTGTTCGACGACGCCGCAGGGGCGCTGAGCATGTGCTGCACTACCCGAGCGGTCGCGGCGACAAACGTGGTCTCGGCGACCTGCGGGCGCGGGGCCTGTCGGGCACGTGTCGACATCGGCATCGTGTCGGAAAATCGACAACCTTGTATCACCGAGCTCGCACCGGCCTCTGTGTCTAGACCCGACCAAGTGAGGACAGGTGTCCGAAATGACTCAGACCGCCGCTCCAGAGATCGCCGGTAGAGGTCACCGCGTCACCGCGGTCTGGTGGCTCTTCCTCGTCACGGGGTTTGCCTGGGTGATCTTTTCGTTCGTCGTCCTCGCGTGGGATCCGGGCACCACTGCTCTCATCGGCTACCTGGCCGCGTTCATGCTCATCGCCATGGGTATCAATGAGTTCGTGACCACCGGATTCGTGGAGAGCTGGAAATGGCTTCACGGCGCCATAGGCGTCCTGTTCATCATCTCCGGGATCCTGGCACTCATGGAGCCGTTCCAGACATTCGGCATCCTGGCATTGCTTGTCGGCTGGTATCTGCTGTTCAAAGGCATCATGGACGTCATCAGCAGCATCGTCGATCGCGATGCTTTGCATCTCTGGGGTATTTTGCTGGCCTCCGGCATCATCCAGATGGCCATCGGCGTCTGGGCCATTGGCTACCCCGGCCGATCTGCGTGGCTGCTCGTGATCTGGATCGGAATCGGCGCGCTCATTCGAGGAGTCACCGAGATCGTCCTGGCGTTCAAGATGCGCTCTCTGCAGGATCCGACGCCGACCGCATTCGCGACGGCCTGAACCGCCCGACCAGCCAAGGACCATCATGAAGATGCACAAGATCATATTTGCAACGATCGCTTCGATATCCGTCATCGCTCTGGCGAGCGGGTGCAGTCAGAAGTACTCGGCCGAGCGTGATGGCAAGAACCTCGGTCAGGCAGTGTGTGACTTGCGAAACGCCGACTCGGCCGAAGCTGCTGATTCCGCGAAGCAGGACATCGATGAACAGCTCGCGGACCTCGGCTCCAAGTACACATTCTTCACCGCAGAGGACCGGGCTGACGTGAAAGAGAACCTCGCAGACCTTCATACGCATGCAGTCGCTGGCAACGTCACCCTCATGCAGCAGGACCTAGCGGTATTGCAGCGCAGCGTGAAGCACATCGCCGATTCATCGAATGAGGTCACGCGAGCCGCGCGCGAAGGGGTGCTCGAAGGGTTGGCGGAATGCACCGAGTGATCGAAATGAGCCCAGCGAACGGTTCCTACTGATGTCGTCGAATCAGCTGGATGTGTCATGACCGAGACCCCCATCGCTGGGGTGACGGGCAATGATGTCGAATCGGGTGCGTCGGAACGAGGCTTCGGCCTCGGTGTCGCCACGGCCCTCATCGTTGGAAGCATCATCGGGGTCGGCATCTTCAACTTGCCGACCTCGCTGGCCGGCTATGGCCCGATCAGCCTGGTGTCGATGGCGTTCACCACTGTCGGGGCGCTCGCGCTCGCCTTGTTGTTCAGTTCCCTGTCGCGAAGGTTGCCCGCCGACGGTGGCCCCTACGCGTATGCCCGGGTTGCCTATGGAAACGGGTGGGGCTTCGCGAACGCATGGTCGTATTGGATCACCGCGTGGGCGGGCAACGCCGCGATCGCCGTGGGCTGGGTACTCTACGTAGAAGAGTTCATCAACACCGACCACAACAAGTTTGCGTCGGTGCTTCTCGTGCTGGTCGGATTGTGGATCCCGGCGGCGATCAACCTGTCCGGGGTGAAGAACATGGGTGCGGTGCAGGTGGTGACAACCG
>JBDZUV010000060.1:7892-18344 GCA_040255345.1 Actinomycetota bacterium
CTGGCAACCGCGGTCGTCTACATGTTGTCGCTGACCGTCGTCTTCGGAATCCTGCCTGGCACGACGCTCGCGAACTCGACCGCCCCTTTCTCGGACGCCATCAATTCGATGTTCGGCGGCACCTGGGCCGGCAAGGTCATGGCCCTCGCCGTGATCGTCTCGGGATTCGGTGCCTTGAACGGCTGGACCATGATCTGCGCCGAAATGCCACTCGCCGCGGCGAAGGATGGCATCTTCCCGGAGCAGTTCAAACGCATGTCAGGTCGAGGGGTGCCGGTGTACGGGATCGTGGCGTCGACGGCCCTCGCGTCGATCGCGATCGTGATCAACTACCTCGGCTCGAGTGGTGCCACCGTCTTCACGACCCTGGTGTTGATGACGGGGATCACGGCAGCGATTCCGTATCTGTTCTCTGCATTGGCACAACTGAAATGGAGGATGGCCGACCGCAAGGCACTCCAGACCCCGCGTTTCGCCCGTGATGCCGTTGTCGCGCTGCTGTCCGTCGTGTTCTCGATCCTGTTCATCTGGTACTCGCGCAACACCGGCCACGACCCGCTCGTCTATTGGGCCCCGTTCCTCCTGGCGGGCGGCGCCCTCCTGCTGGGCATCCCCGTCTACCGCCCCCAGAAGCCGCACATGTCAGCGCCGGGTTCCGTCCCGCCGTACCGAGCACCGGAGCCATCGAGATGAGAGTGGTGATGGCACTGGGCGGCAACGCGTTGTTGCGCCGCGGCCAGCCGATGACGATCGAGAACCAGCGCACCAACGTGGCGGTCGCGTGTCAACAGATGGCGCCGGTGGCCGGTGAACACGACCTCGTGATCTGTCACGGCAACGGCCCCCAGATCGGATTGCTCGCTCTCGAAGGTGCGGCCTACACGAAAGTTCCCGTGTACCCCCTCGACGTGCTCGGCGCGGAGACCCAGGGAATGATCGGCTACCTCGTCGAAATCGAACTCGGCAATCTTCTGCCACCGGACCGGCCACTGGCAACGCTGCTCACCATGATCGAGGTCGACCCGGCCGACCCGGCCTTCGCCGATCCAACGAAACCGATCGGACCGATCTATGACGTGACAGAAGCCGCCGAACTCGAACACGAGCGCGGTTGGATGTTCCGCCCCGACGGAGAGCATCTGCGCCGGGTCGTGCCTTCACCGGTGCCCAAGCGAATCATTCAAGAACGTCAGATCCGTGGGCTTCTCGATGCCGGCTGTGTCGTCATCTGCGCCGGGGGCGGTGGCATTCCCACCGCCTACGGCGACAATCGGCAGCTCCACGGAGTCGAAGCGGTCATCGACAAGGACCACGCCAGCGGGCTCCTCGCCAAAGACGTCGAGGCGGACGTTTTCGTCATGGCCACCGACACCCCTGCCGCCTTTCTCGGCTTCGGCACCGATGAGCAGCGGTCCATCGTCGCTGCGCATCCCGATGCGATCTTGGCCGAGCACGGTGACGAGTTCGCCGCCGGCTCGATGTTGCCCAAGGTCACCGCAGCCTGTGATTTCGCCAGGGCCACCCGGAAGCCTGCGGTGATCGGCCAGTTGGCGGACATCCGATCGCTTGTCGTCGGCGAGGCCGGCACCCGCATTTCAGTCGACGCCGACGGCGTCGTGACCGCCCCGCAACAACTCTCGAAGGAGCACTGACATGGCACTCGGCGTGTATTCGGAAGTCGGCAAACTCAAGCGGGTCATGGTCCACCGACCGGGTCTGGAACACTCGCGGCTGACGCCATCGAACGCAGAGGAGCTCCTGTTCGATGACGTGTTGTGGGTCGCGCAGGCCAAACGCGAGCACGACGCGTTCTGCGAGGCCATGCGGGAACGCGACGTCGAGGTGTTCCACGCGGAAACGCTCCTGACCGAAACGATCACCGACCCGACGGCAAAGGAGTGGATCGCCGACCATATCCTCAATGAACGCCAGATCGGGGTCGGCGCGGTTCAACGTGCTCGTGAGTGGCTCGATGAGGCGCCCCCCGCGCTCGTCACCGAATTCCTGATCGGCGGGATCACCCGCAATGACGTCGAACGGGACATCGGGCTCGAGTGGCAGTCCGCCGATCCCACCACGATACTGCTCCCGCCGTTGCCGAATTTCTTGTTCCAGCGGGACCCGTCGTGTTGGATCTTCGACGGCGTCACGGTCAACCCGATGACCAAGCCGGCGCGTGAACCCGAGTCGTTGATCATGGAAGCCATCTACCGGTTCCATCCCATGTTCACCAGCGAAGCGTTCCCGATTTGGCTGGGAGGTGCCGACGAGGACTGGGGCAACTGTCACGTCGAAGGCGGTGACGTGCAACCGATCGGCAATGGCACCGTCATGATCGGGATGGGCGAGCGCACCACCTCCCAGGCGGTGCTGATCATCGCCAGAGAGCTTTTCCGGGCCGGATCCGCCAAGGAGGTGCTGGCGGTCCGACTCCCCAAATCCCGCAGCTACATGCATCTGGACACCGTGATCACGATGTGTGACCGCGATCTGGTCACCCTGTTTTCGACCGTCATCGGCGGTGCCCGCACCTGGACCATCCGACCGGGTGACTCGGCCGACGACCTGGCCGTCTCCGAATTCGATGGTTCACTCGTCGATGCCATGGCCGACGCGCTCGGTGTCGGCACGATGCGCGTCATCGAAACCGGAGGCGATTCCGTCGCCGCCGAACGCGAACAGTGGGACGACGGCAACAACGTTGTGTGTCTCGAGCCCGGTGTCGTCGTCGCGTATGAGCGCAACACCGGCACCAATACGTCCCTGCGAAAGGCCGGTATCGAGGTCATCACCATCGAAGGCTTCGAACTCGGCCGCGGTCGGGGCGGCTCGCACTGCATGACCTGTCCGATCGAACGCGAACACGCGTACTGACCACCACACACGACTACTGGAGGCCTGGATGTACAACCTTCGCAATCGCAACTTCCTGAAGGAAATCGACTTCGATCCAATCGAACTGAAGTTCTTGCTCGATCTCGCACAATCGTTGAAGACCGCCAAATATTCGGGTACCGAGGCCCGCCACCTCGAAGGCAAGGAGATTGCGCTCATCTTCGAGAAGAGTTCCACTCGTACACGCGCAGCCTTCGAGGTCGCGACCCACGATCAGGGTGGAACCGTCACCTATCTGGACCCGAGTGGCTCACAGCTCGGCCACAAGGAGTCCATTGCGGATACCGCACGGGTACTCGGCCGCATGTACGACGCGATCGAGTTCCGCGGCAGCGCCCATTCCGACGTGGAAGAACTCGCCCGCCATGCCGGAGTGCCGGTCTACAACGGGCTCACCAATGAATGGCATCCCACCCAGATGCTCGCCGATTTCTTGACCATGCACGAAGCTTCCGACAAGCCCTACGACGAACTGCGTTATGCGTACATGGGTGACTGCCGGTACAACATGGGCCGATCGCTGCTCGTCATGGGGGCGCTCATGGGAGCCGATGTCCGTCTCTGTGGTCCCGATGCGCTGGGTCCGCCTGCGGACATCGTGGCCATCGCGAAGGAGGTCGCCTCCCGCACCGGTGCGACCATCACCATCACCGAAGACCCGGCCACGGCAGTCGAAGGGGTCGACTTCATCCACACCGACGTGTGGGTTTCGATGGGTGAGGAAAAGAGCGTGTGGGCCGACCGGGTCGAAAAGTTGCGGCCGTTCCAGGTCAACAGCGCACTCCTCGAACTCTCGGGCAACCCGAAGGTCCATTTCATGCACTGCCTGCCGGCGTTCCATGACTCCAACACCGTCGTCGGCGCCGAGATCATGAGCGAAACCAACATGCCCGACGGACTCGAGGTCACCAACGACGTGTTCGAGTCGAAGGCCAGCATCGTGTTCGACCAGGCCGAAAATCGACTGCACACGATCAAGGCCGTCTTGGTCGCGACGTTGGCATGAACGCAGGTCCATGACCGTGTCGACTCGGCTCAGCAATCGAAGGCGAGAAAGGACGACCATGCCCGAGGTACTCGAGACCCCATCGCTGGAGGATGCCCATCTCCGCGCGGCCGTCGACGTCGCGGTGGCGATCGGGGTCGACCCGCAAGCGGGACTCGACCCAGCCGAGGCGGCAACGCGCCTGACTCGTCACGGGCCGAACGAATTCCGACGCGAACCGCCTCCGAGTCTGTGGACCGTGGCATCCGGTCAGTTCACGAACCCGATGAACATCATGTTGATCATCGTCGCGATCGCCAGCTTTGCAATCGGCCAGATCGCCACCGGGATCGTCGTGGCAGCACTCGTGACGTTCAACGTGGTGATGGGAACGAGCCAGGAACTCAAGGCGCAGGCCAGCGTCGATGCGCTTTCCAAGTTGCAGGTGGCCCATGCTCGCGTGCGTCGAGGCGGTCAGGTCGCCGAAGTCGAATCGACCGAACTCGTGCCGGGTGACGTCGTTCTCGTCGAATCAGGTGACCTCGTTCCGGCCGACGGACGCCTCATCTCCTCGGCGACCCTCGAGGTGCAAGAGGCCGCGCTCACCGGCGAAAGCGCTCCGATCGCCAAGGATCCGGGCGTTCTCGAAGGCGAAGACATCGCACTCGGGGATCGCACCAACATGGTGTTCCAGAACACCCAGGTGACGCGGGGTTCTGCGGCGCTCGTGGTGACCGCCACCGGTGCCGGCACACAGATGGGCCACATCGCCGACATGGTCACCGCCACCAAGCGGTCCAAGTCGCCGCTGCAACAGGAACTCGACGGGATGACGAAGGTCTTCGGATTCCTGGCATGGGGTGCCGTTGCCATCATCGCCGTCTTCGGCATCGCTCGGGGTCAGGACGGCGAAACGCTCGCTCTGCTGTGCATCTCGACCGCGATCGCGTCGATTCCGACCGGGCTGCCCACGTTCGTGCAGACGATGCTCTCGTCCGGAGCGCAACATCTTGCCGAGGAAAAGGCGGTCGTGAAATCGCTGTCGGATGTCGAGACCCTCGGAGGTACGACGGTCATCAACTCGGACAAGACCGGCACCCTCACGATGAATGCGATGACGGTCGCATCATTGTACGCCGGCGGTCGTTGGTACAAGGTCGAAGGTTCGGGCTACTCCAAGGTCGGTGCGATCCTCGGTGTCGCCGGAGCGGATATTCCCGACTTCACACCGCTGGCACTCGGGTTGTGTCTGTGCTCGGACGCAACCGTGGCCGACGACGGTTCCATCATCGGAGACCCGACCGAAGCAGCCGTCGTCGTGCTCGCCGCCAAGATCGGGGTGGACGCGGAGGCCACGAGACGGTCGATCGTCCGTCGGACCGAGGTCCCGTTCGACTCCGAGTACAAGTTCATGGCCACGTTCCACGATCGGCCTTCGAACATCTCAGGGCCGGTCGTCGCCAAGCCGCACTTCGTCACGGTCAAGGGTGGGCCTGATGTCGTACTCGACCGCTGTTCGCATGCACTTCGTGAGGGTGAGATCGTGCCGGTCGCAGAGATGCGCGACGAGATTCTCGCCGCCAACCGAGAGCTGTCCGAGAAAGGTCTGCGTGTCCTCGCGTTCGCCGCGAAGGGACTCGACGAGACCGCCATGGGAGCAGCGCTCACCGATCCGATGCGTGCGGTCGGTGACCTCGTACTCGTCGGCCTCGTCGGGATCATCGATCCGTTGCGTCCAGAGGCCGTCGACGCGGTCCATGCGGCGCTCGGAGCGGGTATCGACGTGCGCATGATCACCGGTGACCACACGATCACCGCGCGCGCGATCGCCGATCAACTTGGACTCGGTCCAGGCGTGCTCACCGGAGCCGAACTCCAGCACATGAGCGACGCCGAAGTCGTGGCGGCCCTTCCGGATCTCCACGTCTTCGGCCGGGTCGCGCCCGAGGACAAGCTCCGCCTTGCCAGGTTGATGCAGGAATCCGGAGATGTCGTCGCGATGACCGGAGACGCGGTCAACGATGCTGCGGCCCTCAAGCAGGCCGACATCGGGGTTGCCATGGGGAGTGGCTCGGAAGTCTCGAAGCAGGCCGCGAAGATCGTGCTCACCGACGACAACTTTGCGACGCTCGTGCGCGCCGTCGATCTCGGGCGCGACATCTATCGGCGTATCTCGTCCTATATCCGGTTGCAGCTGACGATCCTTTCGTCGGTACTCCAGCTGATGGTGTTGGCGACGGTCTTCAACGTCAACGGCGGCGTCGCGTTGTTTCCGATGCAACTGCTGTTCTGCAAGTTCTTCGTGGTCGTGACGGTTGTCGTCGGCTTCATCGCGGACGTGCCGGACCCTGGGGTGATGGAACTTCCGCCGCGGAGGCCAGGGACTCGGATCGTCAACGTCCCCCAGATCGTGCGGTGGGCGATCAGTGGGTTTCTCGTGGCCGTCTGTGCGCTCGGCGTGCTCCAGTTCGGCCCGGACGACCCCTCGACGACCGTCGGATCCGCTTCGATGACGATGGCCTTCGCGGTGGTCGCGCTCAGCGCGGTCAACCTCGGAGTCGTGTTGCGTCGGGAACGCCAAGCGCCGTGGTCGTCGCCGATGTTCCCCTATTTCGGCTGGTTGATGGCGGGCTGGGCTCTCACCTGGGCGGCCGTCGAGTTGGGCATGCTCCAACGGCTCCTCGACACCGTGTCGCTCAGTGGCGGCCAATGGCTCGTCGTCCTCGGTCTGTCGTTGGTCACGCCGGCGTTCGTCGGTGTGGACAAGGCCGTTCAGCTGCGGCGACTGCACCCGGCGCACATGGGCGCAGTCGAACATCGGGTGTCGGCATCACCGCAGGTTCAGCCGACCGTCGGCGTCTGAAGCCCGGCACAAGGAGCTGTTCGAGTGTTCGTTCCGCCTGAAGGACTGCCCGAAGGGGTCATCGGTTTCGAGGCGGTCGCTGGTGGGGCCGGTCGCGACGTGGCCATTGCGTGGGTGGCAGGCGGCGGAGATGACTGATTCTGTCGGTAGCGATGAGCCGGTGGCCGGCGGCGCCGACCTGACCATCCGCCAAGCGGCGTTCATCGGCGTCGGCGCCATGGTCGGTGCCGGGATCTTCTCCCTGCTGGGCGCGGCCGGCGAGGTGGCCGGCGCAGCGGTGTGGCTGTCGTTCCTCATCGCCGGCGCGGTCGCCGGACTCCAGGGCTATTCGTTCGCCAAGTTCGGGGCCCGCTATCCGTCCGCAGGTGGGATGCTCGAGTATGTCGCGCGCGGTTTCGGTGACGGCCACACCGTCGGAATCGTCGCCTGGCTCCTGCTCCTCGCCAACGCCATCGTCACCGCAATGGTGGCCGTCTCTTTCGGAAGCTACGCCTCCGGGGCGATCGCCGACGGGAGCAAGGTCTGGCTCAAGATCTTCGCGGTGGGAATCGTCGCACTGATGTTCCTGCTCAACGTCGTCGGTTCCGCAGCTGTCGCCAAGGTCCAGACGCTCATCGTCTATGTCGTGCTCGGCATCCTCTCGCTCTTCGCGATCACCTCACTGGCCAACCTCCATACCGACCTGCTCGCGTTTTCGGGTTACCCGCCGCTCAAGGACATCGTTTCCAGCGTCGCCCTCACCTTCTTCGCGTTTCTCGGCTTCGGCGTCGTCACCTTCACTGCCAAGGACCTTGCCAACCCCGAACACCAACTGCCCCGTGCCATGTACCTCGCGCTCGGCTTGGCGACCGCGATCTATCTCGGTGTCTCGCTGGGAGTGTTCGGGACCCTCTCTGTTCGAGAAGTGATCGACTCGGGGGGCACGGCTCTGGCCGTCGCGGCCGAACCGGTGCTCGGACGCGCCGGCTACTGGCTCATGACGGTCACCGCACTGTTTGCCACCGCCGGCGCCACCAATGCCGGGTTGTACCCGGCACCCGGCCTTGCGGAACACATGGCGAGCATCGACCAGTTTCCGCCGACGATGAAGCGCTACGTCGGGGGGCGTGCGGCGATGGGACTCGTCGTCACCGCAGGGGTCGCCGGAGTGCTCGCGCTCGGCTTCGACCTGAGTTCCATCGCATCGATCGGAAGCACCATCGCTCTCGTCGTGTTCACGCTGGTCACCGCCGCCCACCTCAAGGTCAGGCGCGAAACGGGAGCCAGACTCGGCATTCTGCTCGTGGCGCTGTCGGGCACCGTCATCGTGCTCGTGACATTTGCCTTCACGACGCTCATCCATGAACCCGCCACCATGGTGACCCTCGTCGTCGTCGTGGGGTTGAGCGTCTGGCTCGATGTGAGGTGGAAGCGAAAGCTCGTAGGCATGACCGTGCCGGGGATCTGAACCGTGCCCGACAGAACGCGATTCCGAGCAGTAGGCAGGCAGCCATCCCCCGAAGAAAGCCGGTGCCCCATGGCAACCATGCGAAATGCAGGACCAGACCATCATGACCGGATTCGCCCAGCCGTGTCGCAGCTTCGCGGACGGCTGGCTGATCGTGAACTGGTCGGGCCATGACCAGGCACAAGGATCATCCGAAGGCTTCCGCGGACTCCGATCGCCCCAAGCGCCTCTCGAAGAAACGTTACGAATCAGAGCTCCGGGAGCTGCAGGTCGAACTCGTCCACCTCCAACGGTGGGTGGTGAGTTCCGGCGCGAAGCTCTGCATCGTCTTCGAAGGTCGTGATGGGGCCGGAAAGGGTGGCGTGATCAAGCGCCTCACCGAACGAGTCAGTCCACGGGTGTTTCAGGTGGTCGCGCTGCCGGCCTCGAGTGACCGAGAAAAGTCCCAGATGTATCTTCAACGCTACGTCACGCATTTCCCGGCCGCGGGTGAGGTCGTCATCTTCGACCGGTCGTGGTACAACCGTTCCGGAGTGGAGCGGGTCATGGGGTTCTGCTCCGAAGACCAGGTCGAGCGCTTCCACAAGTTGGTACCCAACATCGAAAAGGCAATGGTCGACTCGGGTATCACGCTGCTCAAATACTGGCTCGAAGTCGACGAGGACGAGCAGGAAAGGCGTCTCAAGGATCGGATCGACGACGGGCGCAAGACGTGGAAACTCTCGCCGATGGACCTCGAGTCCTATGGCCGCTGGTACGACTACTCACGTGCCCGCGACGACATGTTCGCAGCGACCGACACCGAATTTGCACCATGGTACATAGCCGATTCGAACGACAAGCGCCGCGTGCAGCTCAACATCATCCGACACGTTCTCGACCAAGTGCCCTACGAGCATGCTCCCTCGACCGAAGTCCGGCTACCGCCTCGTCAAGAGCCGGGCGACTATGTCACTCCCGACCGGCCACTCCACCACGTTCCGGACCGGTTCTGAGAGCGGGTTCGGGGGGTCAATCGCGGGGTTTTCCGGCAGCCGGGTTCCGGCGGGTGTCGATGTCGACGAGGTCGAAGGCGAGGATCACGATGGGAAGCGCGGCGATCGGCATGAGCACCATGGCGGGTACCGCGTGCCCGAGCGCGATGACGACGAGGTGGTCGGTGAAGTGCGCCATGAGCGCTGCGGCGGCGCCGATGAGGAACTCGGGGATGACCAGGGCGTTGAACGTGATCGCGAAGACCCGCCACGAGTGACCGCGGACGAGGCGGTAGCTGCGGGCGAAGCTTGCCGGGACCGTGTCGCGCTCGAGGTTCACGATGGGCAACATGATGGAGAACCAGGTGAGGACCAGAAGGCCGGGGATGACGAACGCCGCGAATCCGACGACGATGAGCACTGTGAGCAGGAGGTCTGCCACGACGAGGCGGTACCAGGGGATGTCATGGAGGATCTCGGAAAGCGTCGGGCGAGAGTGTCCGTGCCGCTCGGCGGCGACCACCCGTTCGAGAAGGCCGGCGAGGAAGTGGTGAGAGAGTGAACCGTAGAGCAGCACCACGACGACGCCCACGGTCACCGTGAACGACCCGTCGATGAGGTTCTTCAGGCCGGGGGTGAAGTGGAGCGCGAGGTCCGCGACGACGAGGGGAAGCTCGAGGCCGGCCGCGAGCACGGTCAGCGAACGGATGTCGCGTCGCCAGATCCGAAAGGACGCTCCGAGGACCGCGCGGAGCCGCAACGTCGGAACCGCGAGGCAAATGCTGTGTTCGTCAGGTCGGCTCGGGTCGTCCATGGTGTCGATCTCCTGCGTCACATTGCGCACGAATCGCCCGCTGGTCACCGCCCGACTCAGCACCGATGCCGATGGGCACCGACTGGTCCGTCATTCGGAGGTTAGTGGCCCGAGCTCACCCGCTCTGGTTCGCGGCTCATTGGCTTCGGTTCCGGCGACGGGCGGGTGGCCCATTTGCAGTGTCGATGGGAGCGATATATGAACTGCAGAGCGCATGAACTGCAACGGTGTTCAGGTGTTGTTCCTGGTGCCGTCGATCGGCCACTCGCCACGCATGGCACGATCACGTTCGCGGGGACACCGGCACGACCGACATCGGAGGCGAGCGCCACACAGATCGTGGTGGCGAGTCGACTGGCGTCGAACGGGTCGGCTCGGATCGAGAGGTAGCCATCGGGCGAAGGATTTCTGTGCTACGAGACGCCCCCTGTCGCCCCGGTGTCGTCCGCCCGGGTGGTCGCCTGCCTCTCCCAC
>JBDZUV010000206.1:0-3384 GCA_040255345.1 Actinomycetota bacterium
GGTCGTGGCGACCGCGCGCCGCGACGCCCGAGGAGCGGCGGCGACCGTGACGTGACCCGCCTGTACGTGGGTGCGGGTCGCGGGCGCGGGGTGAGACCGGGCGACCTGGTGGGGGCGATCGCCGGAGAGACCAGCCTGTCTGGCCGCGACATCGGCCACATCGAGATCACCGACAATTTCTCGTTGGTCGAGGTGCCCAGCGACGCGGTCGACGAGGTCATCTCGGCCATGAAGCGGACCACGATCAAGGGCAAGCGCACGACCGTCCGACGCGAGAAGTTCACCGCCCGTTGACGCGGGCGCCGCGATCCGCGCCGCGATCCGCGCCGCGATCGACGTGCCGGGCGCGACCGATCGGTGTGCAGCGTCGGTGTCGACCGTGCCGGTGCGGCTGCCCTCGCTCGGGACGACATGCAACGGCAGCAGGGGTGCTCGGCCGGCTCGGTGCCGACAGCGGGGTCGCCGCGACGTCGCGTACCACGCGAGCGGTGCCGGGCGTGCGAGGCTGAGGCCGTGGATGTGTCCGAGTTGTCGACTCCTGCGCTGCTGGTGGACGTCGATGCGTTCGCGTTCAACGTCGCCACGATGTCGGAACGCTGGCCGGGGCGGTCGCTACGCGCGCATGTGAAGGCCTTCAAGTCGACCGCGCTCGCTGCCGAACTGGCCGCGTCGGGGCATCGGTCGTTCTGTGCGGCCACGCCGCGCGAGGTCGTCGGCATGGCGATGGCCGGGCTGGGCGACGACCTGTTGTTGGCGAACGAGACGGTGAACGCGGAGCGCCTCGCGGCGATGGCGCGACTCGCCGACGGGCAGGCCCGCGTCACGGTGGCGGTCGATTCGGTCGACACCGTGCAGGCCGCGGCGCGCGCCGGGATCGGTGAGGTCTTGATCGATGTCGGTGTGGGGATGCCGCGGTGTGGGTGTGCCCCTGACGACGCCGGGCGCCTCGCGGCGCTCGCCCGGAACTGCGGTCTGGAGGTGCGTGGTGTCATGGGCTACGAGGGCCATCTGATGATGGCCGATCCGTCCACGAAGGCCGAGCAGGTCGAGCAGGCGATGAGGTCGTTGCTGGCCGCGCACGACGAGGTCGGCGGCGACGTCGTGTCGGGCGGCGGTACCGGCACCTGGTCGACGAACACCTGGGTGACCGAGTTGCAGGCCGGGTCGTTCACCTTGATGGACAGCGACTATGCGAAGGCCGACGTTCCGTTCCGTCAGGCGTTGACCGTGCTGGCGACGGTGGTGAGCGTGCACGCAGGCGAGGGCGGTTGGGTCGTGATCGACGCCGGACTCAAGGCGCTCGCCACCGACCACGGAGACCCGCAGCCGATCGCAGGACGCACCTGGTTCGTCTCCGATGAGCACCTGACCTGGTCGCCTCGCCGGGGCGTGGCGTGGCCCGAGGTGGGCGACACGGTCCGCGTCGTGCCCTCACACGTCGACCCCACCGTGAACCTGCACGAGGTCATGCACGTGGTCCGCGGTGACGAGGTCGTCGACACCTGGCCCGTCGACCTGCGTGGCTGGTGACGCGCAACGAGCTGCGGCCGCTTCAATCGTGACTGCCGTAGCGGATCGGCGTGTTGAACCGAGCGACGGTGGGGTGTTCTTCGTGTGCTGCTCCCCGGGCGCGGTTTCCGATGCTGGCGATCTCCTCACCGATGGCATGAACGTGCTGCGGGCTGCGTAGTGACCGGACTTCCTGCCCGATCTCCACGATCGAGGGTTCCACGGCGTCGCCGTAGTCGCCGAAGATCGGATAGATGGCGGCGCCGGCCTCAGACGCGAGGTACAGGTCTTCGCGCGTGCCGAGACCGAAGGGTTCCATGACCAGGTAGCCCCGCTCGTCCTTGGCGTCACGGGAGCCGCTGCCGGCCTCGATGACGATGTTGCCGTGGTCCGAGGTCATCAGGTTCAGGAATTCTTCGCGGGTGCGGGCGTTCTGGCGCTTGCGGAAGGTGCGTACCCGGCGATTGAGGTCCTCGTCGGTGATGTCGCCCTCGTTGACGGCCTCGCCACCGCTGACCGGGAAGGTCTTCAACACGTTGCCGACCGGGCGCAGGATGTCGTCGATGACGTTGAGCCCCATCACCTCGAGGTAGCCGAGCAGCCGCCCGATCATCACGGTGACCCGGCTGTCGAGGCGGTCGAAGCCGTGGCGATGTGCGGCCCGGGTGAGATACCCGAGGTTGAAGCCGACGTCTTGGAACTCGAGGTGCGACCCCACGAAGACGAATGACTGCCCGTCGGCCAGGCGCTCGAAGAACTTCTCTCGTTGACAGAATTCGACGAACACCTCGACGTTCGCCTGGGCATGCGGCCCGTGGAGTATCTCCAAGAGGCCGAGCGAGCGTTCGGTGTCGGCCGACGACAGCGGCGATGAGCGCAGGAACGTCTGGTCGTGGTCGAGGGCGTCGAGGCGAGGCTTGGCGCTGAGGCGCTCGGGTGGCACCGGACTGAAGATGCTCTCGAACTCGACGCCGCCGATCTGGGTGGCCGATTGGTACAGGAGCTTGTCGAGTTGCCGGTGAACGCCGAGCATCTCCTGGATCTGGTCGGCGGCTTGTTGCAGGAGCCCGCCATCGGGCCGGGCCGGTCCGGGCATCCCGAGCGGGTCACCGCTGTCGCTCATCGTTCGTCCTCACGCGCTGCGGTGTCGCGCTGATGGGTTGACGGCCAGGGTGAGCAAGTAGGTGACATGCAGCGTTCGACTCCCGACGAGCGCCGTTGGTTACCACGTCGTTCTCCTTCGGATCGCGACCGGGCGATCGAAGAACTCGGCCGGCACGGTCGCGGAGGTCGCCTCGGCGACGATTTCATCTGCCCGATCCACGGCGCTTCCGATCAGGAACGGGAGACCCTGGCTTCGATGGAGACTCGCTTCGGTTCCGGCCCACGGGCGATGCAGGTCGCCACTTGCAGAACCAGCCGCGCCTCAGGTGTCGTGGAGTTGGCGGTAGAGGTCGCGGCCGTAGGTGGCCTCGAGTTCGTCCGCGAAGGCCTGGTTGTCGAGGATGGCCTTGAAGATGTCGCCGTTGGTGTCCATGCGGGCGAGCACGACGTTCATGAACTTGTCGGCGAATTTGATCATGAAGTTCTCGAACGTGTTGACCCGGGCGACTTCGACGAGTTCGGGGTCGTTTGCCCAGTCGCCGCGGAACTGTTCGAACAGCAGCGCGTCGGTGATCGAGAGTTGCAGGCCGTGGCGGTCGTTGAGACGCTCCACGATCGCCGAGAGCCGTTCGAGTTCGGGTTCGCTGCCACCGCCGCCGGCCCCGGGCAGGGCGACGAGCGGTTCGGGGGCGTTGTCGTCGCCGATGCCGGCGTCGGTGGTGCCCTGCGCTTCGATGCGCAGGTGGGTGAGCTCCACTTCGGTGCCGAGGT
>JBDZUV010000207.1:0-3322 GCA_040255345.1 Actinomycetota bacterium
CAGCGACTGGCACTCGATCGGAACGTCGCTGGATGCTCAACGCATTCTGCAATTCGGGGGTTGCATGTTTGGGGAAGAAGTGCAATGATGAAGTTGCACATCAAGCCCGTTCACCTTGGAGCCGCCCCATGTCCACCACCGACACCTCTGCGATCGACCCGCTCGATCGCATCGACAAGTCCATCGAGATCGATGCCGACGCCGAATCCGTGTACACACTGGTCTCGCGACCGGGCTGGTGGATCAACGACGGCAGCATCGACCCCGACCCCGAGCTGCGTGCCGACGGGGAGTTCACGATCGTGGTCCACCCCGAGTACGGCGAATTCAGGTTCGAGACGGTGGCCAGCGAACCCCCGACCAGCGTGTCGTTCCGGTGGCACCATGCCCTTCCCGACGACGGCATCGCCCGATCCACGCTGGTCGAGTTCACGATCGAAGATCGGCCGGTGGGCGGGGTGACGTTGCACGTCATCGAATCCGGCTTCTCCGGATTGAGCAAGCCCCGCAGCGAATGGCTGCAGGACCGCGCGAACAACGACACCGGCTGGGAGACCGAGCTCGCCGCCGCCCGGGCCTTCGTCGAGAAGTGACCGCGCCGAGCCCCGTCCCGGTGTTCATGGCCCTTGCCGACGAAACCCGTTGGGACATCCTCAGCCGCCTCGGCGAACAGCCCGCGTCTGCGTCGGCCCTGGCCCGCGACCTGCCGATCAGCCGTCAGGCGATCGTCAAGCACCTCGAAGTGCTGCGCGAGGTCGGTCTGGTGGAATCGCACCGCCGTGGTCGGGAAGTCGTCTATGAACCTCTCGGACATCGGCTCGACGAGATCGCCCGTGAACTCGAGCGCATCGGGGCGGAATGGACCCGTCAACTCGGCCTCGTCAAACGCCTCGCCGAAGGGACCACCTGAACGATCCCGCCCGGATCATCGGCATGCCCGCGAGCAGCCGAGCGCTGTTCCGGATCGATTCAGACGTCGACGAAGCGAATCACGTCGGCCGCCTCGCCATCGAGCGCGGCCGACACCTTCGCCGACAGAGGAGCGAACGGTTCGATCGTGACCCTTCCCTTCGCAAATCGCCAGAGCCCGGCGGCGCGGCCGTCGACCAGGACGAACGGCCGGAACAGCCCGTTGGTCGTGACGATGCCGGTGTGCTCGCCGGTGACCGGGGTGCGGTCGACCCAGCCGTGCAACAGCGGATCGAAGGCGCCGAGCAGGAGCGGGGGCGGCTTCGTGTCGTCGTCGCGGGGGTCTCGGCCCTCGAGCGACACCGTGGCGTCGGGGTGCTCGACGAGCTGAGCGCCGATGCGGCGCAGACCGGCACGAGCGAGCGTGAGGGTCACCCCGGCCCACTTCGCGAGGTCGCGCGCCGTGGCGGGGCCGTGCCCGATCAGAAACCGGCGGGCCAACTCACCCGCCGCGACGTCGACGTCGACGTCGTCATGAGGGCCGGCCCAGTCTTCCCAGCGAACGAAGGTCTGCTGGGTGCCGCGCAGTGGCCCGCGCACGACTTCACCACGTGAGCTCGCCTGAAACAGCACCTGATACAGAGCAGCCGCGGCAGCGGGCAGGTCGGCGGATTCGAGCACGGCACGGAGTTCGTCCCGGCTGCCCGGTCCGTCCGCGCCGAGTTTGCGAACCACGATCTCGACGGCACGGTCGGCATCGTCACCGTCGACGCCCAGCTGGGCGAGCCGCCGGGAACTCTGCGCTGCTGACCTCCGTGTGGTCAATACGTGGAGCCAGTCGAGGTCTTCGGTGGCGACCAGATGCACTGTGCCGCGGTTCAGCCACGTCACCACCACCGAGCGGTCGTCGCTGATCGCCCGGTCGACGTCGCTGACGGTGAGGCCGGCCGTCCGGACCCGGATCGCAAGTTTGGCGCCACGCAGATCCTGAGCCTGGATCGCCAAGAGATGGCGTGCGACGTCGACCGGATCGTCGGGCCTGTCGCCGACGAGAAGTTGGGAGCTGAGGCGCCGCGCGGTCGTTTCCGGCGCGAGCAGCGGCACCGACGTCGCGTGGTCGTCACTCCGGGACATGGCACAAGCCTGACAGGTTGCCCATGGGTAGCAGCCGACGGCAGGCTTCGGTCGGCCACGAGCGCTGCGCTGCTACCGTCAGCGGGACCATCGTCCCGTTGCCTCGGAGGACCATGTCCGGAGTTTCAGTACCCGAACGGCTCGTCGAGCGCGGCCACGGGCTCGGTCGACGTCGGTGCTTCCGGGCGATGGCGCTGCTCGTCGCGGCCGCCACCTTGGCGTCGTGCTCGTCGGGATCCGGCGGGGCAGACCGGGCCAATGGCGCGACGACGGCCGCGACCACGGCGACGACGTCAGCGGGCCCGCCGACCACGCACGGTGGGTCGGTACCGGGAGCCTCCTGGGATCGGGTGGCTCCTGCAGCGGTGGGCCTCGACGCCGAGGCGCTCGGGCGCAGTGCCGACACCGCGGAGAAGGGCAAATCGAGGTGTCTCGTGGTGATACGCGACGGGTCGATTGCCGGAGAGTGGAACTTCGAGGGCACGACCCCGACCGACACGCAGAACATCTTCTCGGTGACCAAGTCGATCACGAGCGTGCTCGTCGGGATCGCCCAGGACGACGGCGACCTGTCGATCGACGACAAGGCCGCGAAGTGGATCCCGGAGTGGCGCGGCACCGCCGCGGGCGAGGTCACCGTGCGCGACCTGCTCAGCATGGACTCGGGAAGGGAGTGGAGCATCGGGACCGATTACTCCGAATTGGTCAAGGCGAAGGATCAGACCGCGTTCGCCATCGGGTTGTCCCAGGCGCACGCGCCAGGTGAGCAATGGGCCTACAACAACTCGGGGGTACAGACCCTCGAGGCGGTGCTGTCCTCGGCGACTCACCTGTCGGTCGCCGAGTTCGCGCAGCAGCGGCTGTTCGAGCCCCTCGGCATGGCTCACACGCACATGAGCCTCGACGGTGCGGGCAACACCGTGCTGTACCAGGGCACGCAGTCGTCATGTGAGGACCTCGCCCGCTTCGGGCTGCTCCTTCTTCACGGAGGACGTTGGGGCAAGGAACAGATCGTGTCGGCCGACTACGTGGCCCAGGCGACGAGCCGATCGTCGACGAAGCTGAACGTGGGTTACGGCTTCTTGTTCTGGCTGAACCACCGCGGGCCCATCGGCAACCCGCTCGTCGCGACCGATCTGTCGGCGCTGTCGGATCCGACCACCCAGGTCGGTCAACTCGCGCCGGGAGCGCCGCGTGATCTGTTCTGGGCGATCGGCCTCGGCAACCAGATCATCCAGGTCGATCCCGGTTCCGGGACCGTGGTCGTCCGACTCGGCGC
>JBDZUV010000061.1:0-17724 GCA_040255345.1 Actinomycetota bacterium
CGCTGATCACGAGCAGGTCGAGGATGTCGGGGAGCTGTCGTTGGATCACGTGCTGTCGATCCTGGATGGCGCCGGTGAGCCGTGCCCCGGGAAGCATGATCGCGGCAACCGAGATCAGCAGGAACGACACCAGGTTCATGCGCGCCGACAGGCCGAACACGTCCATGATCGGGAAGACGATCAGGGCGAGCGGGACGAACAGGAAACACGCGATCTGAATCGCCAGGAAGCGGTCGACCGCGCCCGGGTCGTACTTGCCCGCCGCCTGGTGGCGCTGGCGGGTCTTCTCCACGAACTCCGACGGCATCACCCGCCGACCCACGTTCACGAACCCGCCCAGCACCGGCGCCAGTGCGCGCTCGTACGCCGGTCGCAGGAGCTCCCGGTCCCGATCGGATTCCACCACGCCGGGCTGGCCGTAATCCTCGAGTTGGCGGATCGAGTTCCGGACGGCCTGCTTCTCGAAGTAGGTACTGATGGCGATGTAGACCACCAGCCCGAAGGCGGCGCCGGCCAGGACGAGGCCAACGGTCATCGCGGCGTCGCCGCTGAGGGCTGCTGCCAACAAGAGGTTCTCAGACATCGATCTGCACGACTTTCTGCATCCAGAAGAACCCGACGATCATGCCGACCAGAGACAGCCCCAGCAGGACCTGGCCGAGCGTGTCGGTGAACAGCGGTTTCATGTACTCGGGGTTCGCCATGTACATGACCAATCCGAGACCGGGCGGAAGGCACGCGAGCACGTAGGCGCTGATCCGACCCTCGGCGGTGAGTGCCTTCACCTCGCGGCGGAGGCGCTCACGCTGGAGCATGGTGTCGGCGACGGTGAGGAGCAACTCGGCGAGGTTGCCGCCGACCTCCCGTTGGATCCGGATCGCCATCACCGCCCACGAGAAGTCCGGGCTGCCCATGCGCTCGGCCGTGTCATCGAGCGCTTCTTCGAGATCGCGGCCGAGGCGTGTCTCACTCACGACCCGCCGCAGCTCCCGTCCCATGGGGTTCTGCACCTCCTGTGACACCGCGTCGACCGCCTGCATCAACGAGAAACCGGCGCGCAGTGCACCGGCGAGCAGCGTCAACGTGTCGGGCAACTGGGTTTCGAACTTGCGTTGGCGTGCCGCGGCCTTGAAGTTCAAGAACGCGGGGCCGACCAGGATCACCGCCGCGAGCAGAATGACTCCGATGAGCATGCCGCCGAGCACGAACCCGAGCACCCCGAGCACCAGGGTCGCGCCCAACCAGATCAGCAAGGCCTCGCTCGCCTTCAGCGGCACTTCGGCCATTTCCAACTTCGCTTCGACCGTCTCGAGAAATCCCTGCTGTTCGGCGAAGTTCTCGGTCAGCGCGAGCGCGCGCTGGAGCAGCGCGTTCTCGGACATCGCCCCGCCCATGTCCGCGTCCCCTTCGACGCCCACGAACCCTTCGGTGTAGGGGTTCAAGGCCGCCTCGAGCGCGCTCTGTCGGGCCGTCAGCATCTGGATGACGATGTAGGCCACGATGCCCAGCGCCACCGCGATCAGGACCAAACCCAGCAGCAGACCACCTGTCGTACTGAAGAACGCCGGTGCCGACGAAGCGGGCGAGACGGTCGGGGCCAGCCTCGTGGCGCCTTGAGCGACCCCACCGACCGTGAAGTTCGCCTGCGCGGTGATCCCCGAGATCGACATCGTGAGCGTGTTCGAACCCCGAGAACCCGGCAACGCGGCGAAGTGGGTCGAGAACTCGTTGCCGAGTGCGGTGGTCACCTGATCGAACGCGTCGCCGATGTTCTTCGCATCGTCGGTGACGAACAGCCGGCCGCCGCCCGCGCTCACCAGCGCCGTCAGTCCCTTCTCGTCGAGGGCGTTCTGCTGGGTGATGCCCATCGCGAACACCATCGCCCCGGTGTCTTCGCCCGATCCCGCCACCGCGCCCCGCGCACTGGCCGCCGTGGCCGACGAGCTGTCATCGGCACCGTCGGTGACCACGATCAGGTTGTGCTCGTAGTCGGGCAGCGTGTTCAGTTGATTCACCCCGGCGACGACCCCGTCCCAGAGCGCCGTGGTGGCCAGGGTGTCTGGCTTGATCTGGTCGAGTGCCGAGTTGAGCGCCTCCTTGTTGTCGGTCATCGACTGCGCGACGACCGCCTCGGATCCGAACGTCACGATCCCGAAGCGCGCGTTGGCCGGAGCGTCGTCGATCATCTGTCGGATCTTCGTGATGGCGACGTCCAGCCCACCGCTGGAGACCATCGATCCCGACTGATCGAGGGCGACGACGGTCGCGCGCTCGACCTTGTCGCCGGAGAGTTCCTCGGGGTTCGACGCCTGCACCTGGTTGCCGCCCTGGCGGACCGTCATCGACTTGAGTGCCTCGACGTCGCCGTTCCAGGTGAACCGGATGTTCACCGCGTTCGGATCGGTGGCGTCGATGCGGGAGATCTGGAGCTTGTTCGCACCCTTCTGCGGGGTCTTGTCGACCACGGGATCGGCCGCCCCCGCGGATGACGCCGCGAACACGCCGAGTGCCAGCAGCACTCCGAGCAGGATGCCGAGCAGGCGTCTCGAGTTCACCTCGCGCCCACCGCCCTGCGGTGGAACTGCTCGGGTTGGAAGACCTCGGCCCCGAGACGGATACCCAGGTCGGAGAGCTTCTCCGCGAACTTCGGACGGACCCCGGTGGCCTTGAGGTGCCCGAGGAAGCGACCGTTGTCGTCGACGCCCATGCCGTAGTCGAACAGGAAGATGTCCTGGAGGATGATCACGTCACCTTCCATCCCCTGGACCTCGGTCACGTGGGTCACGCGTCTGGTCCCGTCCCGCAGGCGGGCGAGCTGCACGATGCAGTCCAACGCGGACGCCACCTGTTCCCGGATGGCCCGGACCGGCAGATCGAAGCCGGCCATGAGCACGAGCGTCTCCAACCGGGACAGGGTGTCCCGGGGAGAGTTCGCGTGGATCGTCGTGAGCGAGCCGTCGTGGCCGGTGTTCATCGCCTGGAGCATGTCGAGCGCCTCACCACCGCGGCACTCCCCGATCACGATCCGGTCGGGCCGCATCCGCAGCGAGTTGCGGACGAGGTCACGGATCGTGATCTGCCCCTTGCCCTCGATGTTCGGGGGGCGGGCCTCGACCGAGAGCACGTGGTCCTGATGCAACTGCAGTTCCTTGGCGTCCTCGACCGTGATGATCCGTTCGTCGTTCGGGATGAACGACGAGAGCACGTTCAGCGTGGTCGTCTTCCCGGTGCCCGTTCCGCCGGCGACGATGATGTTCAACTTGCCCACGACCAGCGCCTGGAGGAACCTCGCCGACGCGGCATTCAACGTCCCGAACTTGATCAGGTCGTCGATCTGGTACGGGTCGGTCGAGAACTTCCGGATGGTGAGGAACGGTCCCCCGATGGCGAGTGGATGGATCACCGCGTTCACCCGGGAGCCGTCGGGGAGGCGGGCGTCGCACAGCGGAGTCGCCTCGTCGATCCGCCGACCCACCTGACCCACGATCTTGTCGATGATCCGACGCAGGTGCTGCTCGTCGATGAAGGTCGCATCGGTCTGCTCGAGCTTTCCGAAACGTTCGATGTACACCGCGGACGGGCCGTTCACCATGACCTCGGTGATCTCCTCGTCCTTCAACAGCCGGTCGATCGGGCCGTATCCCAGGATGTCGTCGGAGACGTCCTGGATCAGTTGTGCCTTGTCGGCTGCCGAGAGCGGTGCCCGCTCCTGTGCGACGGCCTGATGGAGCTGTTCGTGCACGCGGCGACGCAGATCGTCCTCTGACAATCGCTTGTCGTACAGGATCGGACCGAGCTCGTCGATCAGCTGATGGTGGATCTTCTGCCGCAGCTCGTCGACCACCGGATCGCGACGGCTGCCCCCCGCTCCCGCTGGACCCTGCTGGACGTCGTGGAGGCGCTTGTAGAGAGACATCGTGGAACTATCGGCGCCCGGTACCCCGCCTTGAGGTTCCTGTCGCGAATCCGCCCGGTCGGGCGGGACTCAGCGTGCTTCGGTCGCGACGTTGTCGCTGAGGAACATGTCCGCGAGCGCCTCGAGCGACTTCGCGACCCCCGACTTCGCGGCATCGAGCACGACGGGAACCCCCTTGTTCACCGACTGGGGTACCGCCACGTCACTCGGGATCTGCGAATCGGCACGCACCTGCAGGGTGCGTTCGACCTCGTTGACATCGAGCTTGACCTTCGCATTCGCCCGGTTCAGCACGAGATGCAGCTTCGACATCGGCGTGTTCAACATCCGCAGGGTCTGCAGGCCGATCTTGACGTTCTTGATGTTGGGCACGTCCATACCGGCGACGAGCAGCACGTCGTCACTCATCTCGATCAGTGTCAGGACGATGTCGTTGAAGTAGGCGGGCGTGTCGATGACCACGTACGCCGCGATCGAGCGGAGCAGGTCGACGATCGTGGTCATGTAGTCGGCGGTGATCTGATCGGCGAACGCCGGCTCCAGGGGGGCGGGCAACACCAACAGGCCTGACGGCTCGTGCTTGATCAGCATCCCCGCCAACATCGACGCGTCGAGCTGGTCGATCGCGTTCACGGCGTCCACGACCGTGCGCTGCGGCGCGAGCTTGAGCATGACCGCGCAATCACCGAACTGCAGATCCGCGTCGATGAGCACGACGGGACGATCGGATTTGCGGGCCAGCGCCACCCCCAGGTTGCAGGCGACCACCGACTTCCCGGCCCCGCCCTTGGTCGAGAACACCGTGATCACCTGGCCGGCCTCGCCGGACTGCTGCAGCGCGGGTTCCTCGACGAGCGCGCCACGGACGCTCATGGCCTGCGAGATGCTCGCGGCGACCCGTCGGACCCCGTCGGTGAGCTGCGCGGTCTCCACCGGCGCCGACAACACGTCGCGTACCCCGATCCGCATCGCCCGTTGGAACAGATCGGTGGTGAGCTCCTCGGCGACGAGGATCGCACCCACATCGGGGCGGGACCGCAGGAGGGCCTCCAACGCCGCGAGGTTCCGCGTGTCGGCACACGAAGGACCGAACACGACGATGACCGAGGTCGACGGCAGGCGCGATTCGAGTTCGGCGATCGACCCGAATGCCACGGCCTGCTCGCCGAGTTGCATCGCCAACCGGTTCCGTACCGACTGGTCGGCGTCGACGACCGCGACCGGCAGGGAGATGGTGGGCACGTCGGACACTGCGGATTCAGCCTCCGGTCCAGTTGAGAAAGGGTGGGCAGCGGGGTAACCCACGGCTCAGGTCGGTCCGTCCGGCCCGTACGGCGTCAGCTGTTCCGGGTTCTCCGAGGGCAGGGGCGCGTTGGGCTCGATGCGCTTGGTCGGGGTGGGCGTGTAGTCCTTCGCCACCAGAGCGAGATAGAAGTTGCCGGGAGGAACCGAGGCGATCATCTGGGCCGATTCCATCGGGACGATGAACGTGAGAAGACCGGTGTCGGTCGGCGGCGTGGTGGTCTCGGTGCCGGTGGACGCGCCCGGGGTCGGAACCGCGTTGGTCCCCACCGCCAACACCTCGACCTTCTGCATCAGCACGACCGCCTGTTGACAGAACAGGTAGTCAGAGGCCTGCGCGCCGTCGGGTATGGGCGTGTCTCCACACATGCCGGCAGCGGCGCCACCGCCGCTTCCTCCGCCGGCGCCACCTTCGCCGAGAGGTTGGCTCGCCAGGTTGGTCACCATGATGTTCACGAAGTCACCCGGGACGATGAGGCCCGCGACGCCCTGGACGTTCGTGACGCTGATAGTGAGTGCCACCTGGTCCACGTCGCGTATCGGTTTGAGCTGGGTCGACAACGTCACCTGTTGGGTTGCCGGGTCGGCGAACATCCCCTCGACGACGATCGTGTTCACGGCGAGGTCCGCCACCGCCACCTTGTTGGTGATCTGGGTCGTGTCCTTGATCGCGTTCGACGGGTAGAACTTGCGCGGAATCTGATCCTTCACGATCTGACCCTGGGTGCTCTGCCCGTAGGTACCCTTCTCGACCTTCTCGTGGACGACCCAGACGTTGACCATCTCGGCGTTCTTGAAGGCGCGGTCCTTCTGGCCGTTCACGTACATGTACAACACGACGACGGCGATGATCGCGACGACCGCCGCGGCGATGAGTACCAGAGGCTTGCGAGAGTTCAACGCTGCTCACTCTTCTTCTCGGCCGGTCCCCCACCCGAAGGGCGACGAACTCGGACACTGGACAAGACGGGTACCCTTCGGCCGCGGAGCGGCGGCCTTGAAGGTCGATCGAAGAAAACTCTCGACCGAACCGGCATCACTCCGTCGGCTGCGCGGCCTCGCCCGTCTCCGACGGCGCCTCGGGCGAACCCGCCTCGAGGGTCACGTCGCTCGCCTCGCCGGGGGTCTCAGCGGGCGCGTCCACGGTGCCGTCCTCGGCGGCCGCCTCGGCGTAGTAGTCGGCCCAGGCCTCTTCGGTCGCCGCGTCGTCCGCGCTGCCGATGAAGTTCCCCTCGTCGTCGTAGGCGTGCTCGCCGAAGTGTTCCTGGTACTCGGAAGCGACGACGCCACCTTCGGCCGCCTGTTTGATCGACAGGGAGATCCGACGGCGTTGCAGATCGAGGTCGATGATCTTGACCCACAGCTCCTCACCGGGGGTCACGACCTGCTCGGGCAGATCGACATGGTGCGCGGACATCTCGGAGATGTGGACGAGTCCTTCGATCCCGTCGCCCACCTGCACGAAGGCTCCGAAGGGCACCAGCTTGGTGACCCGACCGTAGACCAGCTCGCCGACCCGGTGGCCCGAGGCGAACTCCTGCCAGGGGTCCTGCTGGGTGGCCTTTAGCGACAGAGAGATGCGCTCGCGGGAATGGTCCACGTCGAGCACCTGCACCTCGACCTCGTCGCCCACGGCGACGACCGAACCGGGATGGTCGACGTGCTTCCACGAGAGCTCGGATACGTGGATCAGTCCGTCCATACCGCCCAGGTCGACGAAGGCGCCGAAGTTGACGACCGACGAGACGACACCACGGCGGTTCTCGCCCGGCTTGAGGTTCTCGAGGAACTGCTCGCGCTGTTCGCGTTGGGTCTCCTCCAACCAGGCCCGGCGCGACAGCACCACGTTGTTGCGGTTCTTGTCGAGCTCGATGATCTTCGCCTCGAGGGTGCGGCCGACGTAGGGCTGCAGGTCGCGGACCCTGCGGAGCTCCACCAGCGATGCCGGCAGGAAGCCGCGCAGGCCGATGTCGAGGATCAGCCCGCCCTTGACGACCTCGATGACCGGGCCGGACACCACGCCGCCCTCCTCCTTCTTCTTCTCGATGTCGCCCCATGCGCGCTCGTACTGGGCACGCTTCTTGGACAAGACGAGACGGCCTTCCTTGTCCTCCTTCTGGAGCACCAGGGCCTCGAGGATCTCGCCCAGCGACACGACCTCGTTGGGGTCGACGTCATTGCGGATCGACAACTCCCGCGCGGGGATCACGCCCTCCGACTTGTAGCCGATGTCCAACATGACCTCGTCGCGGTCGATCCGGACGACGCGCCCCTCCACCAGTTGTCCGTCCTCGACGCCGACCATCGTGGCGCCGACCGCCTCGTCGAAGGGAATCTCGAGATCGTTGTCGATGATCTGCCGGGGGATGTAGTCGTCGGAGGAGGCTTCGACGGGTGAGGTCGCGGTGTCGGTCAAGGGAGGCTCTTCGGTTGATGGAGGGGATGGGAACGGTGGTGTCCGCACGGACACACACCCCACGACAGTAGCAGCGGGGCGATCCGATCACCCAGTGCCAGACGGGTCGAAATCAGCGTTTCACCGCGACGAGCAGGAACTCGGGCGACGTGGTCACCGGCGCCCGCCGCGCGTAGTGGCCGGGCGAGACCGAGTACACGCCGGTGACCCCGAGACCGACCTGAGCTGCGGTCAGGCGGAGTTCGCGCGGGGTGAAACACGTGGTCCACAGATCGTGCTCGAGGACCGCACCGTGCTCGTCACGGAGTTCGGTGCGTTCGTGGTTCACGCCGGTCGCCGCGTCGAAGGTGTCGGTGTCTTCGAGGAACCGGACCTGGAAGTACGACGAGAAGGCACTCACGGCGACCCGGCCGCCAGACCGCAGACCGGTCGCGATGCCGCCGAGCACCGCGGCGTCCTGGTCTTCGGCGGACCACACTGCAGGCCCGGTCGGCCCCTGCAACCCGAACGCGCCCTGGCACAGCGAGATGGCCGCGTCGAACTCGGCATCGAATGCCAGGCGACGGGCATCGCATCGTCGGAAGTCCACCGACAACCCCCGCTCGCTCGCCGCCGCCTCCGCGAGATCGACGAACCGCCGCGACACGTCGACACCGGTGACCTGCATGCCCCGCGCCGCCAACTCCAGGGCGTGGCGCCCCGGTCCGCATCCGACGTCGAGGACCCGCATGCCCGGTTCCAGTTCCAGTTCCCCGACGAGAAAATCGACCTCCTGGGACGTCCCCTTGGTGAACGAGTACCGCAGATAGGCCGCCCCCAGGTGCTCGGCGGCGTCTTCGAACCAATGGGCACCGTCCGACGACGCCTCGTGGTCAGCCCTTGGCATCGGCCCAGTTCTGCCCGAACGCGAGATTCACCTCGAGTGGTACCGACAGGTCGGCCGCGCCCACCATGACGTCGTGGGTGAGGGTCGCCACGTCGTCCCGCTCGCCCGGCGGAACCTCGAGGAGCACCTCGTCGTGGACCTGCAGGATCAGCGTCGACGCGAGGCCGTCGCTTTGCAGCCGGTCGTCGAGACGGATCAACGCGATCTTGAAGATGTCCGCGGCGAGCCCCTGGATCCCCGCGTTCATCGCCTGCCGTTCGCCCGCGGCCCGGAGCCGCGCGTTCGACGAGGCGAGCTCGGGGATCGGCCGTCGGCGGCCGAACAGCGTCTCGGTGTAGCCCCGGCTCCTCGCCTCGGCCACCGTCGCCTCCATGTAGGAGTGCACCGACGGGAACGCCTCGAAGTACGCGTCCAGGATGCCGCGTGCCTCGGCGACGTCGACTCCGAGGCGTTGCGAGAGCCCGTAGGCCTCCATCCCGTAGGCGAGGCCGTAGGAGACCATCTTGGCCCGGGCCCGCTGCGCGTGGGTGACCACATCGGCGGGTACGCCGAACACCCGAGCAGCCGTGGCCGTGTGGATGTCGTCGCCGCGGGCGAACGCCTCGATCAGCCCCGGGTCACCGCTGAGGTGCGCGATGCACCGCAGTTCGACCTGGTTGTAGTCGGCGACGAGCAGTTCGGTGCCGGGTCGGGGGACGAAGACCCGACGAAACGCCCGGCCTTCGTCGGTCCGGACCGGAATGTTGTGCAGGTTCGGGCGATCCGAGCTCAGACGGCCCGTCCGGGCGACCGTCTGGTTGAAGGTGGCGTGGATCCGGCCGTCGTCGCGGACCTCGGCGAGCAGGCCCTCGGCGTAGGTCGACCGGAGCTTCTCCACCTCGCGGTAGGCCAGCAGGTCCGCGACGATCGGATGCGCGCCGCGGAGTTTCTCCAAGGTCGCCGCATCGGTCGAGTAGCCGGTCTTGGTCTTCTTCTGGGGGGTCAGGCCGAGTTCGTCGAAGAGCACCTCGCGGAGCTGCTTGGTCGAGTTGACGTTGAAGGCGCGGCCCGCGTGCGACTGGATGGACGTGGCGAGGTCGTTCGCCCGACGGGTCAGATCCGCTCCCAGCGCCTTCAGCGCCGCGACATCGACGCCGACCCCGACATGCTCCATGCGTGCCAGGACTCCCACGAGCGGAACCTCGATGTTCCTCAGCAGGTCCAGCATGCCCTGATCGGCGAGACGTTCCTCGAGGGGTTCGACGAGTTCGCTCACCACGGCGACCTCCGCGGCGGAGTCGTCGAAGGAATCCACCTGCGCGGCAGGGTCCTCCAGATCGAACTGCCCCTGCGCGGATCGCTCCGGGAGTGTCCGTCCGAGGAGGTGGGAGACGACGTCACCCACGGTGTAGTCGGATCGTGCAGGATCGAGCAGATACGCGGCCAACATGGTGTCGAAGCGCAGGTCGACGCCGTCGATGCCGATCCCGATCAGCCAGCGGAGCAGTTCCTGGACGCCGTGACCAGCCACCGGACCGTCGGTGAGCCGGCTCCGCAGCGCGGCGCGCGCCGCCGGCTCGGTGAGCAGCACCGACCGGACGACGACGACCGGCATCGGGCCATCGCCGACGGCCGCACCGACGACCACGGCGAGCAGTTCGCCGTCGGCCCCCCAGTCGCCCGCGATCACCCGTGAGGGGGCCGGACGAAGTCGGTCCAGTGCGTCGACCAGGCCCGCGGCATCGGCCGGGACCACGACATCGGTGGGTCGGCCCGTCGACTCGGGGGCGTCGGTCGTCGTCGCGCCGGTTCCCAGGTCGAGGATCTGGGCGAAGCGATCGAACATCCCGCGGAACTCGAGGAAGTCGAACAGGCGCCTGACCGCAGCGCCGTCCACATTGCGGCCGAACGCGAGATCTTCCGGCGAACACTCCACCGGCGCGTCGCGGACGAGCCGCATGAGCTCCACGTTCGACCGCACCCGGTCGGCGCCGGCGATCAGGTTCTCGGCGAGCTTCGGTGTCTGCTCGGCGGCATGGGCCAACACGCCGGCCGCGTCGCCGTAGGCGTTGACGAGCTTCGCCGCCGTCTTCTCCCCCACGCCGGGAACGCCGGGCAGATTGTCGGACGGGTCACCGCGCAGGGCGGCGTAATCGACGTAGCGGTCAGGGGTGACGCCGGTGCGCTCGAGGATCCCCGCCTCGTCGTAGAGCACGTAGTCCGAGACGCCGCGCTTGTTGTAGAGCACCTGGACGAGTGGATCGGCGACCAGTTGATAGGCGTCCCGATCGCCGGTGACGACGATGACGTGATCGCCCTCATCGGCCGCTCGCGTCGCCAACGTCGCGATCACGTCGTCGGCCTCGAACCCGTCCAGCGCGATCCGACGGATCCCGAGGACGTCGAGCACCTGGGTGACGAGTGCGAGCTGATCGATGAGGAGTGCAGGCGTTTCGTCACGCTGCGCCTTGTAGGACTCGAGTGCCCGATGCCGGAATGTCGGGACGGCCGTGTCGAACGCCACGGCGATCCGGTCGGGGCGGTGGTCGCGCAACAGGTTCACGAGCATCGACGTGAACCCGTACACGGCGTTGGTCACCTGGCCCGACGACGTCGCCAGATCCGTGGGCAGCGCGAAGTACGCCCGGTACGTGAGCGAGTTCCCGTCGATGAGGACCGTCGTCATGGTTGGTGCACCTGTGAGGGGGCCGCGCCGTCGAGGTCGAGCCAGTGAGCCGACAGTAGCCGCCGCCGTTCGGCGTCGTAGTCGTCCCATTTCCCGGTCGGGACCCGGTGCTGGGGCACCTCACGGAAGCCCGAACGGGCGAACAGCGCCGCCGCGCGGGGTGACACGGTGCACGCGAAGACCGCGTCGAACGCGGCCCGGCGCGCGGCATCGACGAGACCTTCGACGAGCTGCCCGCCGACGCCTTCGCCCACGTAGCGGTTCACCGTGTACAGGCAGGTGACTTCGGCGACGTTCTCACCGGGATACCGGTCGACCTCCAGAGTTCCGAAGCCGGCGAGGTGGCGGCTCGGTCCGACCCGCGCGCCCAGTCCCGAGAACGCCAACCTGACGACCTCGGCGCGGGGGCGGGGCCGCAGGAAGCCCTCCGCGACCCCACGGGCCACGAGTTGTTCCACCACGGCCAGATCGTCGGCCCCCAGCGAAGTGATCTGCACATAGGCGTCGGCGGTGAACAGGGTGCCCGCCCCGTCGAAGGTGAACAACTCGGTGTCGAGATCTTCGGCCCGGCACACGTTCACGCCGCCGACCCCGGCCTGCAGTGCCCCGCGTACCGCCGCGGCGACGAGATCGGCACCGGAGCGGGCGTCCAGATCATCCAGCGACGCGAAGCTCTTGCCCCGGCCGCCGGCCGCATCGGTCACCACGAGTTTGAACACCCCGAGGCGGCCCGCGAGTCGGGCCGCTGGAACGGCCGGATCCTCGCTGACGCCGATCACCCTGACGCCGGTGTCCTCCAGGTCGATCCACAGCCCGGCCAACGCGTCGACCGATTCGGGGAGCGCCACCGCCCGGCTCCCGAGGGCCGTCGCCAGCCGACCGCTCGACCCGTCGTCGCGTCCGACCACGACCACCCGGCAGCCACCGGCAAGGAGCTCACGGATCACCGGCACCGTCGCGTCGACCGAGCCGTCCCGTGCGGCGATCACGAGCGTGCGATGATGGAACTCGTCGCGGAAGAACGCCCGCTCGGCGACACCCCCGGTGTCACTCACGGGGTGAGTTCGCCGGCGATGACCCGTTCGGCGATACGCCGCATGGTCTGACGCTCCTCCATCGCCGTGCGCTGGATGAATCCGAACGCGGCGTGTTCGCTCAGAGCCGCGGTGTCCATCAGATGACCCTTGGCGCGGTCGACGAGCTTCCGGGTCTCGAGTTGGCCTTCGAGCGTCGTCGCGCGGTCGTGCAGGTCGCGCATCTCGGCGAAACGTGCCAGCGCCACCTCGATCGCCGGCACGAGCTCGGTCCGCTGATACGGCTTCACCAGGTAGGCCATCGCGCCCGCATCACGGGCCCGTTCGATCAGGTCACGTTGGCTGAAGGCCGTGAGGATCACGACCGCGGCGCGCCGCTCGCCGGTGATCTCGCGAGCAGCCGAAAGCCCGTCGAGACCGGGCATCTTGATGTCGAGGATGGCGACGTCGGGTGACAACCGTCTGACCAGGTCGACCGCCTCGTCGCCTCGACCCGTCTCACCGACCACCTCATAGCCCTCTTCTTCGAGCGTTTCCCGCAGGTCGAGCCTGATGATCGCCTCGTCTTCGGCGACGACCACACGAATGGGCGCACGGGTCTGCAACGTCGATGCCTTTCGGTCGTTTCGATCCGGTGATCCTGATCCGTCAACCATGCAGTGCCGTCAGTTCCTCGAGAAGTTCGTCTTGGCGTGCTTCGAGCTCGGCGATCTTCGCCAACACACGCTGGTGGCGTTTCGAGAGCGTATCGGCCGATGCCCGTGCGTCACGATGGTCACGGCGCGCGAGTGGCGAATCCGCCACCATCGCGCGGAGCCGAGCATCATCGGCCTCCTCGGCCACCTGGGCGAGTTGCGCTTCGTCGGTCGCTGCTTCGGCACGCAGGACCCGGAGTCGATCGCCGAGATCGACGAGCCTCTTCTCGATGCGTTTCCTGGACACGAGCGCAGTCTACGGGCCCCGCTCCGGGCCGATCGGCGGTGCTGATCCGAGGAACCCGCACGACCGGCCGGTCCCACGCCCGCTCCACCGAATCAGGGAAAACACGCCGAGCCGTGCAAGGCTCCCGAGTGTGACCCGACGCCTGTCGATGCTCCTCGCAGCAACCATCCTCACGGTCTGTACGCCAGGGTGCGGCTCTTCGGACCGTGCCTGTGGACCCGTCGTGCACGACGCCCTCGATCCCGGCTCGGGCGTCCACGTCCTTCCCGGCGCTCCCACGCCGTCCTACCTCGTCGATCCGCCGACCTCGGGACCCCACCAGCCGGGACCGAACATCCCCGGCCCGGAGCGTGCCCCCATCGCCCCGCAGCTGCAGGTCGGCGAACTCGAGGAAGGGCGCGTGCTCATCCAGTACCGCGGACTCCCGGATGCCGACGTGAAGCGTCTGGAGTCGCTGAACTCCGACGAGGTGCTGGTCGCCCCTGCCACCGCGCTGCCCGACCACACCAAGGTCGCCGCCAGCGCATGGGTCACCCATCAGTACTGCACCGCCGTCGATGTCGGGGCACTCGAGACGTTCGCGAAACACTTCGCCGGAAAGGGGCCGGGCGGACACTGACCGCCGCTCGTCAGAACGGGGCGGAACCGCCCTGTCCGAACCGGTCGATCAGCGCCGCGACGTCCTTCTCGGGGACCGGAGTCGAATAGCGGAATCCCTGGACATAGCGACAACCCATCTCTCTGAGCCGATCTTCCTGGCCGGCGGTTTCGACCCCTTCGGCGATCACCTCCAGCCCGAGCGACGTCGCCAGGGCCAGCACCATCGACACGATCGTGGCATCGTCGGCACTGCTCTCGATACCGGCGACGAACGACCGGTCCACCTTGATCCCCCGGAACGGGAATCGACGGAGATAGGTGAGCGACGCGTAGCCGGTACCGAAATCGTCGAGCACGAGTCCGACGCCGGAATCGGCCAGGGCGCCGAGGTTCTCCACCGTCGGTGCCGACTCGGACAGCAACACCGACTCGGTGATCTCGAACGCGACCCGCTCGACCGGGACGCCCGCTGCGGCCACACGGTCGAGCAGGCCGTCGACGAAGCCGACGGTGTCGAGCTGACGGGCCGAGAGGTTGACGTGGAGATCGAGACGATCCCATCCCGCGGCGACCCCGAGCGCCTGTTCGAGCACGGCGGCGCCGAGCGCCCCGATGAGACCGCCGGCTTCTGCGATGGGAATGAACTCACTCGGCGGCACGAACCCTCGATCAGGGTGATGCCAGCGTGCCAGGGCCTCGAACCCCATGAGCCGGCCGGTCCGCAGGTCGACCATCGGCTGGAAGTGGGTGTCGACGGCATCGCTCGCGAGCGCGGCAGCCAGCTCGCGTCCGAGTCGATCACGGGCGTGCGCTTCACGCCGGATCCGCTCCGCGAACACCTCGACCCGGTCGCGGCCCGACGACTTGGCCTGGTACATCGCGATGTCCGCGTCACGGAGCAGTCCCTCGGCATGTTCGGTGGCGGACCCCGACACGGCGACGCCGATGCTGACGCTCGCCACGCTTCCGGGTGCGGCCGACGACGTCCGCACCGCGGTGCGGACGCGTTCGGCGACGACCAGCGCATCGTTCTCGTCGGTGAGCTGCTCGAGGACGATCGCGAATTCGTCGCCGCCGAGGCGGGCGACCACTGCAGGCGAGCGGACCTGTGATTCGATGAGCCGGCCGACGGCGACGAGGAACCGGTCGCCGTGCGCGTGACCCAACCGGTCGTTGAACTCCTTGAATCGGTCGACATCGCAGTACAGCACCGCCACGAGCCGGTCGACGGGTCCGCTGTCGGCGATGGCACGCTCCAGAGCGGCGAGAAACGATTCGCGGTTCGCCAGGCCGGTCAGAGAGTCGTGCGTGGCGCGATGGGCCAGTCGGGCCACGTCGGTGACCCGTTCGATCGCCACGCTCGCCAGCGAAGCGGCGAGTTCGGTCCAGTCCCCCACGACCCCGTCGGCCGGATCGACGGGAAGTCGTGACGTGTCGTACACGGCGAGGACCCCCACCACATCGTTCCCCGAATGGGTCACCAACGGGATCAGGTCGACCGCGTTCGCCCCGAAGCGGCACGCGACCGGATCGGAGTCGTCGGGGTGCCCGTCACGCCGGAGGCGCCAGCGCCGTCGGGGCAGGTGGTAGGTCTGCACCTCGGGCGTGTGCTCGGGGCAGGGGTCGAAGTCGTCCAGTGCCACGCCGGACGTCTTCGGTGCGATCGGGTGCAGTCGACCGTGCTCGTCGGCCAACCAGGCGACGCAGAACTGGCCGGGCGAACCCGTTTCCCTGAGAAGGCAGACCTGTTCGAGCACGGTCTCCACCGCCTCACCGCGGGCGATCGACTCGAAGACCCGGTGTTGTCCCCGACGCCGGGCGTCTTCGTCACGTCTGCTGACGATGGCGAGCATCGTCCCGGCGAACCCGATGAGCGGTTCGTAGCTCTCGGGCAGCTCGGTCGCGAGAGGACCATCGAAGGTGAGCGCGAACAGGCCGGTCGGAAGGCGTGCCGGTCCGACCCGGATCCAGACGAATCCGCGGTCGTCGTCGGCCGCCAGGTTCCCGACATCGGTGGACGCCTCCGGGCCCAGAGCGGCCATCGTGGGGACGACCAGAACCGGATCGCGTGCGAGCTGACGCGCCGCCCAGGGGAAATACCCCGGTCCACCTCGGGACGTGCCCGGAGGTGCGTTGCGGACGTCCCCGGTGCGCCACTGGCAGACGACCTCGACATGGTGCGGACCCTGGAAGCGGTCCAGCAGGGCAGCGGACGCGCCGAAATAGAAGGCGATCCGTTGCATGACGGTCGTGAGGACGTCGTCGAGCTCGGCACCGGAACCGTCGACGTCGATCAGCATCTGCAGGCAGTCGTTGATCATCGCCTCGAGACCGGCGCGCCGTTCGCCCAGGAGCCGTGCCTCGTGGTCGGCCGTGCGATCCCGGGTGATCCAGATCACCTCGTCGTGGCCGCACGGCGCACAGCTCCCGTGCAGTTCCAGCGTGCGGCCGCCTCGGCGCACACTGAAGTCGACCGATCTGGGCTCGCCGGTGTCGAGGCACCGACGGATGGTCGCGAGGATCGCCGCGCCGACCTCGGGTTCGACGAAGTCGGCGACGAAGTTCTCCGCCCACTCCGCAGCAGTCGCCGAGGTCGACGACAGATCCCGACCCAGACGGATCCCCAGGACCCGACCGTCACGGTCGAGCCGCGAAACCGTCTGGTCCACCAGCAGCAACAGGGCGCGCGTCGCCGGGACGTCGGGCAACCCGAGCGGGTCGAGCGCCGGTCTGGCCTTCTCGTCGGTCTCCGATTTGGACTTCGACACCCTCTGAAGCTCCCCCGTCATCGTGACCGTCGTGCCCGGAGCGGGACTTGAACCCGCAAGCCCTTTCGGGCAATGGTGTTTGAGACCATCGCGTTTGCCAATTTCGCCATCCGGGCGCAGCGCGTGACGCCTTGTCGACCAAGGAGCCTAATGAAGCGATGAACCGGCGACGAATACGACTTGCAGCGGGCACGGTCCTGTTCGTGGGCGGCGTCAAGGCGCTGCGCGAGATCGCGGTGGCGAGAAATCGGACCCGTGCTGCTCACATCCTCGATCCCGAGGGAACCTGGACCGCAGTTCCTACCGGTTCTCCAGGTCCTCGAGTGCCGCCAGCAGCTTGACCGGGGTGTCCTTCGGGCTGATCTTGGGCCACACCTGCGCGACCTTGCCGGTGGGTCCGACGAGGACGGCGGAGCGGATCACACCCATGAACTTGCGGCCGTACATACTGCGTTCGCCCCAGGCACCGTAGGCGTCGAGCACCTTGTGGTCGGGGTCCGACAACAGGGTGAACCCGAGGCCGTAGGCGTCGTCGAATTTCGCGAGTTTGTCGGGCGCGTCGGGGCTGATCCCGATGATCACGGTGTCACCGATCTCGTCGGCGACGTCGCGCAGGCCGCACGCCTGGGTCGTGCAGCCGGGCGTATCGGCCTTGGGATAGAAGTACACGAGCACCGGCCTGCCCTTGTGAGCGGAGAGGCGCACCTTGTCGCCGTGCTGGTTCGTGAGGTTGAACGGGGGGGCCCGGTCGCCCACGTCGAGGGTCGTTCGTTCGGCAGCCATGTGAGGGAACGGTAGCGTTCCGGCGTGAACGGAAGTGGTTATCTGATCGCGCCCGAAGGCGGCGAAGGGCGCGGCGTGCTGGTGTTGGGCTCGTGGTGGGGCCTCGACGACGGGCTGCGCGAGGTGTGTGACCGTCTGGCCGATCACGGCTACGTCGCCCTCGCGCCGGACCTCGTCGGCGACGGACGTACCACCGACGACCCGGACATCGCGCGGAGCTGGCTCGCCGAACGGGACATGAACGTCGTGGCCGATCTGGTGTCGTCCTCGGCGACGTTGCTGCGGACGACGTCGGTCACTCCGGACGCACCGATCGGCGTGATCGGCCTCCAGATGCGCGCATCCTGGGCCCTGTGGTTGGCCTCCCGCAGCCCGGAACTGATCGGGGCGGTCAGCTTCTTCTACGGCGCCC
>JBDZUV010000062.1:0-17673 GCA_040255345.1 Actinomycetota bacterium
GGGATCGGCACCGTCGACGACACCCAGCGCATCGACTACGTGCACCAGGCGCTCCAAGGCGTCCTGCGCGCCATCGACGACGGCATCGACGTGCAGGGCTACACCTACTGGTCGCTGCTCGACAACTTCGAATGGGCGTTCGGCTACGCGCCCCGTTTCGGGCTGGTCGAGGTCGACCGGTCGACCTTCGCGCGCACCCCGAAGGCGTCAGCCGACTGGTTCGGCGAGATCGCCCGGTCGAACCGCCTCGTCGCCCCGCCGTCGTCCTGACGCCGGCCCCGGCTCGACCCCCGCCGGTTGCCCGTCCGCCGTGCCGCCCCGTTCCGAAGTGCGGTCGATGGCGTGCCGAGTGGCGGGCACCGCTCGGGTAGCCTTCCCGCGTGCCTGTCAGTCCCAAAGGGGTGATCGCGTTCGCCCGAACCGACGCCGGACGCAAGTGGATCAAGTACTCGATGGTGTCGGTCGTCGGGATGACCGTCAGCCAGATCTGCATCATCATCCTCACCCGGGGCTTCGGTGTGCCCGACGTGCTCACCAACTTCATCGCCGTGGCGATCTCGTCGATTCCCGCGTATCTGCTGAACCGGGCGTGGGTATGGGGCAAGCACGGCAAGAACCACCTCACCAAGGAGGTCATCCCCTTCTGGGCGTTCTCCTTCGCCGGGCTGGTGTTCTCCTCGCTGCTCGTCGCCTGGATCGGCCCCGACCTCGAGCACGGTGAGTCGGCGTCGGCCATGGACACCTTCCGGGTGATGGTGGGCAACGTGGGCGGGTTCGGCATCCTGTGGGTCGCGAAGTTCTTCGTGCTCGACAAGTTGCTCTTCGGCAATCAGCAGCACCTGCCCGACTACGAACTGTCCGACGTCGACGACGACATCACCGAGGACGCCTGAAGGGCAGCTCCCGGATCCGACCGGGGAGCGGTCGTTGGTCGTTCGTCCGACGGCGGCCTGTACGATTGCGACGATGTCACCTGTTGCCCGCGCCGCCGAACTCGCGCGTCGACACCTGGGCAGACGCTTCCTGCTCTACGCGGTGGTCTCGGGCGTCGCGACCCTGATCACCCAGGTCACCCTGGCGGTGTTGCACGGGGTCGTGGGCTGGCGCGCGTCGCTGTCGAACATCGCCGCAGTCGGGCTCGCCACCCCGGTCAGCTACTACATGAACCGGGCCTGGGTCTGGCAGAAGCGTGGCAGGAGCAACCTCACCAAAGAGGTCGCGCCCTTCTGGGCGTTCTCGTTCGCGGGTCTGCTGCTGTCGACGCTGCTCGTCGGACTCGTCGCACTCTGGCAGAACGTACCGGTGGGGGATCGGCCCACCGCCTTCCAACAACTCCAGATCAATCTGGCGAACGCGGTCGGCTTCGGCATCCTGTGGCTCATCCAGTTCTTCGTCCTCGACAAGATCTCGTTCAAGCCGCACGTCGTCCATGACCGCCAGATCGACGGCCACGCGACGGTCGACCCGGCGGGTCCCGACCGTCGTGCCGCACAGGATCCGGCCGTTCCGCCGATCGGCGTCCTGCACGGCGAAGCGGAGACCTGGTGAGTGATCCGCAGGTCGCCCCGGCACCCGCGTTGTCGGACGATCGCCGCGCCAAGGCCCTGGCGGCGCGTGGCTTCATGCCCGCCGACGAAGGCGATGCACTCTTCGAAGCGGGTCTGCAGGCCGCCGCCGCCGTTCCCGGCGCGCCCCTGATCGAGATCGGCACCTACTGCGGCAAGTCGTCGATCTGGCTGGGTTCCGCAGCGGAACTCGCCGCGACGGTGCTGTTCACCGTCGACCACCATCGGGGTTCCGAGGAGAACCAGGCCGGATGGGAGCACCACGACCCCGACCTGGTCGACCCGACCGTCGGAAAGATGGACACGCTCGGGGTGTTCCGCCACACGATCGCCGACGCCGGGCTGGAAGAGTCGGTGATCGCCGTGGTCGGTGACTCACCGGTGGTCGCGTTGCACTGGTCGACCCCGGTGGCGCTGTTGTTCATCGACGGAGGACACGGATCGGAACCCGCGCACACCGACTACGAGATGTGGACCCCGAAGGTCGCTCCTCATGGCCTGCTCTGCATCCACGATGTGTTCGCTGACCCCGCCGAGGGAGGCCGTCCGCCCTTCGAGATCTACCGGCGGGCACTCGACTCGGCACGGTTCACCGAGGTGCGGGCCGTGGGCTCACTGCGCGTCCTGCGGCGGATCGACCTCGACTGATCCGGCCGTCCCATCGGTGGGCCCGGTCGGGGCACCGGCCGCCCCACGATCCGCCCAGACGGCGTTCACCACCGCCGCGTACACGAAGATCCGGCTGAAGATCAACAACCACGCCAGAATCGCGAAGACGGTGCCCAGCGCACCGTAGGTCGCCGAGGAATCCGCGACGAAACGGGGCAGCAGGAGCGTTCCGAGCGTCTTGAGTACTCCGAATCCCACCGCAGCGACGATCGCGCCGGGCAGGAGCTGCCGCGGTGGAGGACGTTCGCTGTCGAGAAACCAGAACGTCCAGGCGAACAACGCCACGTCGATGGCGAACGCGAGCAGCAGCGCGAGCGGCGAGGTCCACCGCGGCAGCCAGTTCAAGATCGTCGACAGCGTGATCGAGATCGCCAGGATCACTCCGGCGCCCGACAACCACGGGATCCCCATCGCCCTGGCACGGATCCCCTTGACCGTGAATCCATGCGGGAGGTTCACCGCGTAGCGCAATGCGCCGACCAGGCTCAGCCCCGACCACGCCATGCCGAGGAGACCGACGATCGACCCGGCGGCACCACTGTCTCGCGCCCGATCGAGCGTGGCGGTCATGGTCTGCGCCGAACTGCCCGTCAGGCCGAGAAAATCGATCAGATCATCGGTCAGTTGCGGGTTCGAACCGGTGAGCAGACCGGTGACCGAGATGATGACCAGGAGCAGGGGAAACAGCGAGATGAACGCGACGAGCGCGAGGGCGTTCGCCGCGTACCCGCCGTTCAACTCGTTCGTCCGGGCCACCACCTCGACCGGAAACCGCAGCACCGGGTGACGCTCGACGAAACGCCCGATCCTCGAGTCGGCTTCCATTGCTACCGCCGGGCCCGGCCGTCGGCGCCGGTCACCGCCCCGGTCGTGACCGGCCGTTGCGACGCCGCTTCAGACGTCGCGCAACAGCGATTGGATGTCGGCGAGGGTGGACTGGTCCGGTCCCTCGTCGTTGCCGCCGGCCTCGCGGGCGCGTGCCAGGAGCTCGTCCGCCCCCCGGGATGTCACCAGTTCGTCGCGTTCCGCATCGCGGCCGCCGCCCGCCCGGTCGATCCGGGCGGCCAGGCCGGTACGCGTCGACTGGGTGCCGATCCGAGGCGTACGACGTGGCGCATCCATGGTGGTCACCCTAGTGCAGGATCGGCGCAGGCCCGCGGAGGACCAGCGGCGGCGCGGGGTCAGTCGCGCTCGGCGCGTGCGTCAGACCGCGACTCGACGACGACCCGCGGCAGCACCGCATCGGGGTCGACGAAGAGCAGCGAGGCCCGGGTCGGGAGTGCGAGCGCGTCGGCGGCGAGGACCACGGCGGCGGCGGTGTAGGTGGACTGCTCGTTCGCGGGAAAGTGCGTCTCGTCCGGGTAGACGGTGCCGGTCCAGTAACGCCCGCCGTCGATCCGGTACTGCTGGGCCCACTCGAACAAGGCGTGCGCGCGGTCGAGATCGCCGATCGCGGCGCAGGCGATCGCACACTCACACGTCTCGGCGGCGGTCACCCAGGGCCGGTCAGACACACAGCGGATCCCGCGACCTTCCATCGCGAACGTGCCCCAGCGCTCGTCGATGCGCGCCGAGGCCGCGTCGCCGCTCAATGCGCTCGACAGCACGGGGTAGTACCAGTCCATCGCCCAGCGGTGCTTCGGCGCGAACGCATCGGGGACGTGTGCGATCACATGACCGAGCCGCTCCGCGGACAGCTCCCAGTCGGGACGCTCGTGGCCGAGCAGTTCGGCCAGCGCGATCGCGCAGCGCAGCGAGTGGAAGATGCTCGACGACCCGGTCAACAGCGCGAACGACCACGGCGTGCCGTCGGCGTGACGGGCCCACAGGATCTCGCCTCGTGGCGTCTGCAGATCGAGCACGAAGTCGATCGCGCGCTCCACCATCGGCCACGCCTGCTCGGTGTAGGCACGGTCTTCGAACAGGAGCCAGTGGTGCCAGATCCCCGCCGCCACATAGGCGCACACGTTCGCGTCGAGCTTGTCCTGCTCGACACCGTCGGCGAGGTAGTACTGATGCCAGGCGCCGTCGGGACGTTGCTGGGCCGCCAGCCATCCGTAGGCGAGTTCGGCCTCGGCTCGGAAGCCCGCGATCGCCAGTGCCATCGCCGCCTCGACGTGGTTCCACGGGTCGCAATGGCCGCCGGGAACCCAGGGGATCATGCCCGACTCGAGTTGCCAGTCGACGATCGCGGCGCTGGTGGCCGCCACCTGCACGTCGGTGATGACGCCGTCGATGGAGGGAACCGGAGGTGCGACCGGGTCGTCACCGAAACCCGGCATCGGCTCGTCGTCTCGTGCTGGAGATTCAGGCACCGATCCTCGCTTCGTCCTGGTCGGGGTGCTCGTCGGCGTGCTCGTGGTGCGCGCCGGAGTCGTCACCACCGTGCCCGCTGCCCCCGGCCGATCCTCGGAGCGGTTTCGAAGCGTACACGACGAGGCTCTTGCCCAGCACCGGATCGAGAAGGTGTTCGGTGGTCCGCGTCACCTTCGAGATCACGGGCGTGCCCGACAGGTCCCACACCAGAAGCTGGTGGTAGGCACGGACCAACGGATGGTCGTCGTTGGTCGGTCCGACCGCGCACCGGAGCCACCAGTACGGTGAATGCAGCGCGTGGGCGCGATGGGAACCCCGTGGTTCCAGGCCGGCGTCGCGCATCCTGGCGCGCAGGGTCTTCTCGTCGTAGATGCGGACGTGTCCGCCCTCGACGAACGGCGCGTGGTACTCGTCGGACAACGCCCAACAGATCTTCTCGGGGAACCACGATGGCACCGTCACCGCCATCACCCCGCCCGGGCGCAGCACACGGGTGAGTTCCGCGAACGCGGCGGCATCGTCGGGCACGTGCTCGAACACCTCCGATGCGATGATCCGGTCGAAGCTGTCGTCCGCGAACCCCAGGCTGCAGGCGTCGCCGTTGACCGCCACCCCGCTCGACGTCTCGGCCCCTTCACCCGCCGCCTTCATCGCCCCGACCAACCCCAGCACCTCGGGGAGCTCGTCGAAGGCGTAGTCGAGAGCGACCACCTGCGCGCCGCGGCGGTACGCCTCGAAGGCGTGACGGCCGGCGCCGCAGCCCAGATCGAGCAGGCGATCCCCGGCTCGCAGGCCCAGGCGGTCGTAGTCAACGGTCAGCATTTGCGGCTCCTCACCGTCGGTCGTTCCGCGAGCAGGGCACGGTATTGCTCGATCGTGCGCGCCGCGGTGCGTTGCCAGCTCCAGTGCTCGGCAACCCGCTCGCGACCGGCGGCTCCGATCCGATTGCGCAGGTCCTCGTCGCTGAGCGCGTCGCGCAAGGCCACCGTGAGGGCTTCGGCGTCGCCTGGCGGCACACACAGGGCGGTTTCGTGATCGTTGCCGACCACCTCGGGGAGCGCGCCGCCGGTCGTCGCCACGACAGGGATCCCACACGCCATGGCTTCGATCGCGGGCAGCGAGAACCCTTCGTAGAGTGACGGGACGACGGCGACCTGAGCTTCCGCGTACAGCTCGACGATGCGCTCGTCGGGCACGCCCGAAACCCACGAGATGTGGGGCTCGAGCCCGAGCTCGGTGATCTTGCGCGCGGTCGTGCCGCCTTCCTTCTTGCGGCCGATCACGGTCAGGTGGATGTCGTCGCGCTCGGTGCGCAGCTTGGCCACGGCGTCGAGCAGGTAGGTCAGTCCCTTCATCGCCGAATCGGCCGACGCGGTCGTCACCAGATGGCCGGGCCGGCGGGCGACCTCGGGCATCGGACGGAACAGTTCGGGGTCGACCCCCACCGGCACGACGTGCATGCGTGACGGATCGACCCTGTGGTCGCGCACGATGTCGTTGAACGAGTTCTCCGACACGGTCATCACCCGTCGCATGCGCTTGGCGACGTGGGTCTGCATGCGGGTGAAGGCGTACCAGCGGCGCACCGACAGACGGCGGTACCAGCCGTCGACCTGACCGATCTCGAGCCGGCGGTCGACGGTGATGGGGTGGTGGATCGTCGCGATGAGCGGGAAGTCGCGTTGGATCCCGAGCAGGCCGTAGCCGAGCGTCTGATTGTCGTGGACGAGGTCGAACTCACCGACGCGGTGACGGAGGTGATCCCAGGCGCGCAGCGAGAACGCCAGAGGTTCGGGGAAGGTCCCGTTGGAGAAGCTCATCACCTCGACCCAGTCGGTCCAGTTCTTCAGCTCCCAGACCCCCGGCATCCGCATGGGGAAGTGATCGTTGTAGATCTCCAGACTGGGCAGCTCGACGAGCCGGACCCGGTCGTCGAGCACGGGGTAGGGAGGTCCGCCGAGCACTTCCACATGGTGGCCGGCGTCGGCCAACGCCTTGGACAGATGCCGGATGTAGATTCCCTGGCCTCCGACATGGGGTTTCCCTCGATACGCGAGCAGGGCGACGCGTAAGGGGCGGTCCTCGGCCCGCATCAGGTGACGATCATCGCGGGACGCAGCGCAGCGAGGGCAGACATGAAGTGCACAGCCTTCCCAATGACTGACCGTGTGGTCAAGTGGAAGCGGTCGTCGGCGCGTCGACGGGGCCGTCACGCGGCGGGGTGGGAACCGGCTCGCCCCGACGCGACCGGCGCTGCCGGGCGCTGCGCGACCACAGCCAACCGCCGAGAATCGCCACCCCGGCGAGGCCGAGGAACGGAAGGTCGCCCACCCGCGTCGCGATCGTGTAGCCGGTGCGCCGCTGGACGTCCGCGTACAACACGTCGGCCTCGGAGATGCCGGTGCGCTGGTGCACGACACCGTCGGGATCGATGACGGCGCTGAACCCGGTCGGGGCGACCTGGACGACCCAACGGCCCGTCTCCAGAGCCCGCAGGCGACTCGCCGCGACCTGCTGGGTCTGGACCAGCGTCCCGGTGTAGGTCGATCCGTTCGTGGGATTGATCAGGATCTGGCCGCCGTCGCGGATCGCCGCTCGTGCCCGGGCACCGAAGAAGACCTCCCAGGAGATGACCACGCCGAAGGTACCGTGCTCGGTGTGCAGCACCGCGGGGCCGTGGCCCGGCACGGCATCCCGGGTGGTGAGTGCCGGCCCGGCGAAGGGTTCGATGAGCCATCGCAGTGGCACGTATTCGCCGAAGGGCACCCGGTGGACCTTCTCGTAGCGATCTCCATAGGAACCGTCGGGACGGATCACGACCGAGAAGTTCAGAAATGCGTCGTCGCCGGAATCCTGGACGACGCCGGCGATGACGGTCGCGTGCTTGGTCCGGGCCAGGGCGGCGAGATCCTGACCGTGGGCGCTGTCGGGATCGGCGATGTCTCCTTCGTCGAGATCGACGACGTCTTCGGGCCAGACGATCACGTCGACGGGTCGGTCGACGGCTTCCGATGCGGTGAAGTGCCGGTCGAACACCTTGTCCATGTCGGTGAAGATCGCCTTCGTCCCCTGCGGACCGCCACCCTGGACGGCGGCGATCCTCACCCGAGGGCCGGTGTCGTGGCCGTGGGTGGCCTGGGTCGCCACGCCGACCAGCACCACGATGAGGCCGGCGGTGGCGCCGGCGACGAGCCGTGACCGGTTGGGGCCGGTGACCAGTGCCGCGAGCACGACGCCGACGGCGACCGTGACGCCGCTGAGCAACTCGACACCGCCGAGACGAGCCAACGGTGCGAGCGGGCCGGCGACCTGACCGATCGCCAGGTCCGAGATCGGCACACCACCGAAGGGCCAGTGTCCTTTCCAAGCTTCGGCGAGCACCCAGGCGCCGGGTAGGGCGAGATGCCTGCCGCGCCCGGGAGGGACGAGGATGCCGACCAGCGCGAACATCGCCGCGAACACCACGACCGCGATCACGTAGCCCGGTGCGGTCAGTTCCTTGAGCCAGAACAGCGTGATGGCGAACAACGTGAGCGTCACCAGCCCCATGCGACCGGCCCGGGAGGAGCGGGGGCGGTCGGCCAGCAGCACGTCGAGCAGCGCGATGCCACCGAACGCGAGCGGCCAGAACCCCCAGGGTGGCAGCGACCCGGCGAGGAGCACCCCGGCTGCCACGCACGATCCGGCGGTCTTCGGCCGGGGGAGGGTACCGATGAGGCGACCTCCGAGGCGTGGGCGTCGGGTGGCGGTGGACCTCGGCCGGCGACGGACCGGGTCCCCGGAGTCGTCGGTCGACGTCCGGGGGGTGTCGGTCTCGTCGCTCACGATGGGGTCGACCCGGTGCCGGCCGGGTCGGCGAGTGCCGCGAAGACCCGGTCGGCGGCGAGTCGTCCGCTCGCGATCGACGCGGGGATCCCCACCCCGCGCAGTGCACACCCCGCGATGGCCACCGGTGGGGTGAGGCGCGCCAGGTCGGCTTCGATCTCGGCGACACGCGCGAGGTGCCCGGGGGCGTACTGGGGCAGTGCCGAGGGCCAGCGGCGCAGGTGCGTCGCGACCGGCCCGGCGGTCGCGCCCATGAGGTCCGCCAGTTCCCCGGCGAGGCGATCGAGCAACGTCTCGTCGTCGATCTCGGCGATTCTCCGGTCGTCTGCGCGGCCTGCGGAGACCCGGACCACGAAGGTACCGTCGCCCTGGTCGGGTGCGAGACGGTCCCACTTGGTCGACAGCCACGACGCGGCCGTGGTCAACAGGCCTTCGGAGCGGGGCACGAGAACGCCCGAACCGTCCCGGCCGCGACCGACCGAGTCGGGATCGAGCGCGAACGTCGCGATCGCCACCGACGCGTGGGCGATCGCCCCCAGATGCATCCCCGCGACCGGGGCGTGGTCCTGCACCAGCAGGCCGGCGACGGGGGCCGGGGTGGCCAGCACGATCCCGTCGACCTCGAATCCGATGTCGGTGGCGACCCCGGTCCGGCGGGGTTCGTCGGCGATCACCCGCCAGGAGTGCGCCAGGCGTTCGACGCTGCGGACGGTCACGTCGTCACGCACCGTCGCGCCCCGGTCCCGCAGGGCGGTCACCGTGGCTTCGACGAGTGACGCCATCCCGCCTGCCGGCGCCAGGAAGACCGGACCGGCCGGCGCGGTCGCGGCGGCCGCCCGCATGCGGGCCGCGGCGCGCACGAGGCTCGGTTCGTCGTCGGATCGGGCGAGACGATCGAGCTGTGGCGTGACCGCGGCGAGGCTGAGGGCATCGATGTCGCCGGCGTTGATGCCGCCGACGAGGGGTCCGACCAGGCGGTCGGCGACCTCGTCGCCCAGGCGCGCCCGGATGAACGCGCCGATTGTCGGATCGTCGCCGGCGGCGGGGGGTGGACCCGGATCGGACAGGTCCCCGCGGAGGCGGCTGCGCGCGGCCGGGGTGAGAATGCCGGCGAGGTCGTCGGCATCGGGATCGGCCGGCACACCGAGCACCTGGGCGGCCGGCAACGGCGCGAGGTTCCGGTCCACGTAGACGAACGCTCGCCCCGTCGCCGGTGCGACGAGCTGGGCGGCGAGCCCGACGTCGGTGGCCAGACGGGTCGCGTCGGGGACCCGGGCGAGAAAGGCGTCCGGTCCTTCTTCGACGGGTCGTCCCGCGAAGCGCATCGTGCGCAGCTTGCCGCCCAGGTGGTCCGACTCGAACAGGCTCACCTCGGCGCCGTGGGCGACCAGTCGGAGCGCGGCGCTCAGGCCGGCGATGCCGCCGCCCACCACCGCGACGTGAGGGCCGAGCCGGGCCCTGCCACCGGCTCCGTCCATCGAGTCGGGGTCGAGGGGGCCGCTCACGGCGTCTCCGCTACGAGCCGTACCCGTTCGGCCAACGCGGTGAACACGGTTGCGTCGTCGTTCAACACCCGGGTCCGGGCGAATGCCAGGCCGGCGTCCCGGGCGGCCTGGCGGGCCTCGATGTCGAGGTCGTAGGCGACCTCGAGGTGGTCGGCGGTGAAACCGTGCGGGCACACGACGACCCCGTCGACCCCGGGCTCGTCGCCCAGTTCGCGGATGACCTGCACCACGTCGGGGCCACGCCAGGCATCGTCGGTCGCCCCGGCGCTCTGCCAGGCGATCGACCAGCCGCGCTCGCCGAGGCGCGCCGCGGCGGCGACTGCGGCCGCACCGTCGGCCAACTGGTCCGGGTAGGGATCGTCGACGAGCAGGCGCTCGGGCAACGAGTGCGCGGTGAACAGCACCCGGGTGGCACTCGTCGCGACGCCGAGCTCGGCCTGGGCATCGGTGACGGCCCGGGCGAGGAAGGCCTGGTATGCAGGCAGGTCGTACCAGTGGGTGATCGTGGCCGTGGCGATCCCGAAGGGCTCGGCGGCCTCGGCGAGCGTGTCCGCGTAGTGCTGCACGCTGTAGCGGGAGTAGTGCGGGGCGAGCACCACACCGACGATGCGGGTGCACGGCGTCGACCCGGGATCGGGGCGGGCCAGGTCGGCGACCGCGTCGGCGATGAAGGGTGCGGCGTGGCGTTGGCCCGTGTGCACCCGGAACCGCCCCGGTGCGCACGACTCGAGTGCGTCGGCGAGGCGGACCCGTTGGGCCTCGGTCCGTTCGCGGAGGGTGGACACCCCCCCGAGTGCGCCGTAGCGACGCTGCAGATCGGCGAGCTGGGCCGCGGTGGGCGGTCGACCCCGTCGTATGTGCGTGTAGTACGCACCGATGTCGTCGGGGGTCGCCGGCGTGCCGTAGGACATCGCGACCACGCCGGTCGCCGGACCGGTCTGCGGGGGCGTCATGGGCCGTCCGACGGGTCGACGAGCGCGCCCGATGCGGCGACCGCGGCGCTCACCGTCCCGTCGGTGCGACCCTCTTCGTGGACGAGCGCGACGATCTCGGTCAGGATGCCCGGGTCGATGTCGGGGGTGACCCCGTGACCGAGGTTGAAGATGTGCCCCGGATGCCCGCGGTTGGCGCGCAGCACGTCCCGGGTCCGTTCGGCGACCACGTCGAAGGGCGCGAGGCACACCGCCGGGTCGAGATTGCCCTGGAGCGGCACGTCGTCACCGATCCGGCGACGCGCCTCGTCCAGCGAGGTCCGCCAGTCGACGCCGACCACGTCTGCCCCGGCCGAGTGCATGAGCCTGAGCAACTCGCCCGTGCCCACGCCGAAGTGGATCCGGGGAACACCGGTCGCGGCGATTCCGTCGAAGATCTTGCGTGTCGCCGGCAGCACGAACCGTGCGTAGTCCGCGGGGCTGAGGGTGCCCACCCACGAATCGAACAACTGCACCGCGGACACGCCGGCGGCGATCTGGGAGTGCAGCGACGCCAGGGCGATGTCGGCGAGTCGGTCGAGGAGCCGGGCCCACAGCGCCGGTTCGGTCAGCATCAGCGTCTTGGTGCGGGCGTGGTCCCGCGACGGGCCTCCTTCGACGAGATAACTCGCGACGGTGAAGGGCGCCCCCGCGAACCCGATGAGCGGCGTGTCGCCCAACTCGGCGACGAGATTGCGCACCGTCTCGATGACATAGGGCGTGTCGAGTTCGGGTTCGAGTGGGCGCAGGCGGTCGAGGTCGGCCGCACGGTGGAACGGTTCGGCGACCACCGGTCCGGTGCCCTGGACGACGTCGACGCCGAACCCGATCGCGTGGACCGGCACGACGATGTCCGAGAACAGGATCGCTGCGTCGACGCCGTGCCGCCGAACCGGCTGCAACGTGATCTCGGTGGCCAGGTCGGCGTCGGCGATCGCATCGAGAATCGTGCCCGACCCGCGCAACGCCCGGTACTCGGGAAGCGAACGACCGGCCTGCCGCATGAACCAGACCGGTACCCGCGATGCCGGAAGTCCTCGGCTGGCTCGCAGCAGCGGTGCGTCGATCGGGACGGCCACGGCACGCAACGGTACTCGTGAGCCCCGGTGTTCTCCTCTTCCTGGGCGACGCCGGGCCGTCCCCGCCGGTGCCCGTCGACCGTGGCTCGCGACCGGGCCATGCGGTGGGTGAGGCCTGGGCCGGCAGCCGGTAAGATAGATGATCCCCTGATCGCCCCGGTCGTGTCGGGAGCGGCCCTCGGGTGGTCGATCGACGTACATCTGTGGAGCCATGGCGAGCAACCCGGAACTGGAATCCGAACAGCGCTACGTGGATCGGGCGTACCGCCTGCTCGACGATGCCAGACAGTCGGCCAATCGGCTCAGGACCATGGTCGAAGTGGGCGCGGGCGGCACCGCCCAGGCACGTTTCGAGAGGGATGTGATCTACTCCACCGTCGACGACCGGCTCGCCGGACTCGACCTCGGGGATGCGTCGCTCGTGTTCGGACGGATCGACCTCGACGACGCCGCGGACGGCGGCCCGGCCAGCTTCTACATCGGCCGGTTGCCGGTGTCAGACGCCGAGCACAACGCGGTCGTGGTCGACTGGCGTGCCCCGATCGCCGAGGCGTTCTACCGGGCGACCGGCCCGCACCCGATGGGACTGCGCCGTCGTCGACACTTCGCCAGCCGCGGCCGGACCCTGCTCGACCTCGACGACGAGTACTTCGGCGGGGGCGTGGGCGCCGGCATCGACCAGGACGAACGGGTCTCGGGGCGTCGCGCGCTCGTGGCGTCGCTCGAGTCGGAGCGGACCGGCCAGCTCGGCGACGTGGTCGGCACGATCCAGGTCGAGCAGGATCGCATCATCCGCGCCGATCTGCCCGGGGTTCTCGTCGTCCAGGGCGGGCCGGGCACGGGCAAGACCGTGGTGGCCCTGCACCGTGCCGCGTACCTGCTCTACACCCACCGTTTCCCGCTGGACGGCCAAGGGGTGCTGGTCGTGGGGCCGAACCGGCTGTTCCTGTCCTACATCGAACAGGTCCTGCCCTCACTCGGTGAGGCCGGGGTGCAACTCGCCGTGCTGGCCGACCTGATCGATCCGGTCCCGGTCCGAGGCGACGATGTGGCAGAGGTCGCCCGGGTCAAGGGCGATCCGGCGATCGCCGGCCTGGTCGCCAGGGCCGTTCGTGACCGCCGACGCCCGCTGCGCACGCGCCTGCGGGTGGCCCTCGGCCTGCAACATCTCACCCTCGAGGTCGACCGTTCCGCCGCGATCGTGGCCGAGGCGACGCGCCGGTTCCGAACCCACAACGCCGCCCGACGATTCGTCAGCGAGTCGGTCTTCGCGGCCCTGGCCGAATCGTCGCGGACCCCCCTGACCGGCTCGGTGGTCGCCGAGCGACTCGGTGAAGACGAGCAGGTGCGCGCCGCACTCGAATGGATGTGGCCGGTGCTGACCCCCGCCGAGTTGTTGCACGAATTGTTCGGTTCCAAGGCCCTCCTGCGGCGCGCGGCCCGCGGCTCGGTGGCGCCGACTGCGGCCGAGATGCTGTACCGCCCCTGGTCGGCGCATGTGGACGACGTCGTCTGGACCCAGCAGGACGTCCCGCTGCTCGACGAGGCGGCCGTGCACCTGGGGCCGGTGCCGAGCAGGCGGGGTCGGCTCCGGCCAGACGGCACGCCCCGAGGCGAGATCCGGACCTGGGGCCACATCGTCGTCGACGAGGCCCAGGATCTCTCCCCGATGCAGCTCAGGATGCTGAACCGGCGCTCACTCAACGGTTCCATGACGGTCGTCGGCGACATCGCCCAGGCGACGGGAGCCTGGGGGCACACCGACTGGTACGACGTGCTCGATCATCTGCCCGACCGGCGCGGCGTCCGCATCGCCGAGCTGACGATCGGCTACCGGATTCCGGCGCCGTTGATGGGCTTCGCGACGCGGATCCTGGCGGTGGTCGCCCCGCAGTTGTCGCCCCCGACCGCGGTGCGCCCCGACGGCGACGAACCGATCGTGACCCGGGTGCCGCCCGAAGGCCTCGACGACGCGGTGGCGACGGCGGTGCGCGACGAGATGCGCGCCGTGGGGACGGGCAACGTCGCGGTGATCGTGCCCGGCCCGCTCGTCGACCGGGTCGACGAGGCGTTGACCGCCGCCGGAGTCGACCACGGGTCGGCGGCCGCGAACGGCCTGCAACAGCAGGTCACCGTCGTGCCGGTCAGGCTGGTCAAGGGGCTCGAGGTCGATGCGGCCGTCGTGATCGAACCGCAGGTCATCATCGACTCCGAGCCACAGGGCATGCGCTCGCTGTATGTGGCGTTCACCCGCGCCACGAAGCGCCTCCGGGTGATCCACACCGGCGACCTACCGGACATCCTCGGCGCTTGACCGCCACCCCGGCGTCGGACCTCAGGGGAGGGTGACGAGGATCCGTTCGCTCACGAATCGACTCACGCCGACATGGCGTCCATCGACCTCGACGGTCATGGTCCCGTCGGGGGAGGTCACCGTGAGCGTCCCGGTCTTGTCGGGCAGGAGCTCGGCTTCTTCGAGGTAGTCGAGGATGCCCGGAGCGAACTCGAGTTCCTCGGGGACCCGTGCGACCACGAACCTGGCGCCCGCCTCGAGTTCCGAGAGGGCTCGCATGTCGGGCGCCACGTAGTCGGTACCGGGAATCGGGTTCCCGTGCGGGCACGTGGTCGGGTTGCCGAGCACCCGGGAGATCGCGACCTCGACCGAGTCGGAGATCACGTGCTCCCACTTCCCGGCCTCCTTGTGCGCCTCGGCCCACGACAACCCGAGGATGTCGGTCAGGAACCGCTCGGCGAGCCGGTGTCGCCGGACGACCTGTTCGGCCAACCTCTTGCCGTCATCGGTGAGATGGATTCGTCCCTTGTCGACGGTGGCGAGCCCCTGGACGGTCAGACGATGGACCATCTCCGAGACGGCAGGGCGGGACACCTCGAGCCGCTCGGCGATGCGGGCCTGGATCACCTCCACGTCGTCTTCGCGCAGCTCGTAGATCGTCTCGCAGTACTCCTCGAACGCCGGATGGTATTCCGGTGCCTGGTAGATGCTCACGGGCATCACTCTAGGAGCGTGCTGCGACGAATGCCCCTGGGGTGATTTCCGGCACACCCCCCGAAAGCGGTGCGGCTCACTATCGGAGGGCGGTTTCGGGTGATTACCGTGGCACCCGTGACAGACGAACTTTCAAACTCGACGAAATGTGCAACCATCCAACCTCGCAGGTCGACCCGTCGACCGTTGGCGCGCCGCATGCTCGGCGTCGCTGCCGGCCTGACCCTGGTGGCCGCGTTCGGAGTCGGCTGCGGTTCCAGTGGCGATTCCACCGGTGGTGCGGCGACGACCGCGTCGGCGGGCGCCGGCGGCACCGGCGGCACCGGCGACAGCGGTGGCGCCTCGGGCTGTACCCAGGCCGAGAACGGCACGATCGAGATCGCCACGACCAATTTCGACTTCGATCCCGACTGCATCACCACCACCGGCAACCGTCTGAAGGTGACGTACGACAACAAAGAGGACGGGGTGAAGCACAACATCCACTTCAAGGACGCCAAGTCGTCGACCGGCGACGCCAAGACCGACCTGAAGGCGGGGCCCAATGTGCAGACCGTCACCCTGGTCGACCTGAAGCCGGGCACCTACACCTACATCTGCGACATCCACTCGTCGATGAAGGGCGAACTCACGGTCAAGTGAGCCGCCGTGCCGGCCGGTGGGTGCCGACACGGGGTGGACGTCTTCGGTGACATCCCGAACGTGAAGCGGGTCGGACCTGAGGTCCGACCCGCTTCACGTTGTGGTCAGTTCCGGTGCTGCGGTGCGTCAGCCAGGCTGGGAGACGTAGCGCAGGTAGTCCTTCTTCTTGTCGAGCTTGCCGAACTTGGCCTCGGCCTCTTCGTCGCTGAAGGTCGGCGAGGCGATGACGGCATCGCCCTGCTTCCAGTCCGATGGCGTCGACACCGAGTGGTTGGCGGTGAGCTGGATCGAGTCGATCGCCCGGATGATCTCCTGCCAGTTGCGGCCGGTGGAGGCCGGGTAGGTCAGGCTGAGCTTGACGGTGTTGTCGGGCGCGATCACGAACACGGTGCGTACGGTGGCGGTGGCCAGCTCGTTCGGGTGGATCATGTCGAAGGCCTCGGCGACCTTGCGGTCCGGGTCGGCGATCAGCGGGTAGCTGAGGGCATTGCCGGTCACGTCCTCGATGTCGGTGGCCCAGCCCTTGTGGCTGTCGAGCGGGTCGACCGACACGCCGATGATCTTGACCCCACGCTTGTCGAACTCGGGCTTCAGCCCGGCGACGGCGCCCAGTTCGGTGGTGCACACCGGGGTGAAGTCCTTGGGGTGGCTGAAGAGCAGCACCCAGCTGTCACCCTTCCAGTCGTAGAAGTCGATGTGGCCGTCGGTGCTCTCGGCGGAGAAGTTCGGGACGGTGTCGCCCAGTCGGATAGCCATGTTTTGCCTCTTGTCATCGGTATGCGGGTTGTGGATCCGGGGCCGATCGCCGACCTCATACGTCGTCGTCGGCCACGGAGATCCACCGAACCGGCGACCGGTACGGTGAATACCTGACCCAGTATGTCGGGATTTGAATCGATTTCCAAACGCCCGCGAATCAGGCGGGGGTCGGCTCGTCGGCGTCGCGGTCGCGGTCGCCGTCACCGGCACTCTTGCGGTCGCCGCCGTCGAGGGCGTCACGGCGGACGTCCGGTTCGATGAACAACAGCCTGGCGGCCGGCTCGACCCTGCGCACCAGTACCTCGGTCCGGTCGATCGCGTCGCTCAGCTCCACGTAGGAGAGTGCATGATCGAACTCGACCTTCGCGGCGATGAGCAGGTCGTCGGGGCCGAGGTGTTCGGTCCGCAGGTGGATGACGTCGCGCACGTCGGGGCTCGACAGCAGGGCGTCGCGGATCGCGCCGGCTCGCGGGGCGTCGGCGGCTTCACCGATGAGCAACGACTTCATCTCGATCGCGAGGACCGTGGCGACGACGAGCAGCAAGACCCCGATCGAGATGGTCCCGAGGCCGTCCCAGAGCGCGTCGCCGGTGTAGTGGGCCAGCAGCACGGCGGCCATGGCGAGGACCAGACCGGTCAAGGCCGCCGTGTCCTCGAGCAGCACGACGGGCACCTCGGGCGACTTGGATTTGCGGATGAACTTCCAGATCTGCAGGTCCGGCCCGGTCATGGCCTTGGCCTCGTGGATCGCGGTGCGCAGGCTGAAGCCCTCCAGCACGATCGCGACGGCGAGGATCGCGACCGCGACCCCGATGTCGGACACCTCGTGGGGGTGCCGGATCTTGTCGATGCCCTCGATCACGGCGAACGCCCCACCCATCGTGAACAGCACCACCGCGACCACGAACGCCCAGAAATACCGCTCTCGGCTGTAACCAAAGGGATGCTCTTCGTCGGCGATGCGCTTGGCGCGCCGACCGCCGAGCAACAGCAGGGCCTGGTTGGCGGTGTCGGCCACCGAGTGGATCGATTCGGCGAGCATCGAACCCGAGGCGGTGATCAGAAAGCCGACGAACTTGGCGATGGCGATTCCGAGATTCGCGACGAATGCCGCCAGGATCGCCTTGGTGCCGTGTGATTCCGAAGACAGGGGACCCTCCCGCGGAGTGGGGTGCGAGGGCAAGAAAACTACCCGCCGAGCAACGGCATGAACGCGACGCATCCTCGGTGCTTCCATCGGGGGCCGCATTCCCATGCGGACGCGAACCCTTCACCGAACAGAACAACCGCCGCATCAGGTCGGCGAAGTCCTCCATCTCGGCGGTGGTGATCCGG
>JBDZUV010000208.1:0-3276 GCA_040255345.1 Actinomycetota bacterium
GACGCCCCCTGTCGCCCCGGTGTCGTCCGCCCGGGTGGTCGCCTGCCTCTCCCACCACGCCGACCTCGAAGACCGCAGAACGCCGCTCCCGGTAAGGTCGTGAAACGTGAAGATGATCCGTCGCCTCCCTGCACCGCTCTTCGCCGCGTTCGGACTGCTCGTCGTACTGGCGCTCCCCGCCGCGGCCCACGTCACCGTGAGCTCCGACAATGCGACCAGAGGGGGCTACGCCACCATCACGATCCGAGTGCCGAACGAAGAATCCGACGCCGACACGGTCGGCGTGAAAATCCAACTCCCCACCGACCACCCGATCGCGAACGTGTCGGTGCAACCCAAGCCGGGCTGGACGTTCAAGACGACGACGAAGAAGCTCGAGAACCCCATCAGGACCGATGACGGCTCGATCGACGAGGCCGTGTCCGAGATCGAGTGGACCGGCGGCAGGATCGCTCCCGGCGAGTTCGACCAGTTCCTGATCCAGGCCGGGCCGCTGCCCACCGACACCGATGCGCTCACCTTCAAGGCCATCCAGACCTACGCCGACGCAACCGGCAGGACCAGCGAGGTCGCCTGGATCGAACAGTCAGAACCAGGACAGGCCGAACCGGCGCACCCCGCCCCGGTTCTGAAGCTGACCAGTGCGCCCGCGGGCGCTTCCGGAGCGGACGCGACGTCGCCGGCCGACCGGTCCACCGACCGGCCGAGCGTGACCGCGACGGGCGCCGGGACGGCGTCGGGCCACCAGGCAGCGACGAAGAGCGGCTCGTCGAGCACCGCGCTGAACGTGTTCGCGATGGCCATCGGTGCCGCCGGACTGGTGATGGCGATCATCGCCCTGGTGCTCGCCGCGGCGGCCAGACAGAAAATGTCGATGCGCGACCGTGACGATGCCGCCGGATCCGACACCCGAACCTGACCCGCCCGCGGTCGATCGAGCACCGACCCGCAGGCGAAGCGGCCGTCTCGGCGGAACGTGGACGCCGGTTTCGTCAGGTGGCGTGGATCGCCACGGCGGTGATGGTCGTCATCGCCGCGGTGTTCGGCGTCCTGGCGGTCGCGCGGGTCCGGCCGGATCGACCTGGTGTTCCGCCGCGCCGGAACGGTGACCTTCGACGCACCGGTGGTGCCGGCCCGACGCTCAGCTCAGCTCAGCTCAGCTCACTCGCCCGCCACAGGTACCACGCGGCGACGCTGCGCCACGGTGACCACCCCGCGCCGACGCGGGCGAGTTCGGCGGCGCCGACGGTGTCACGGCCGGTGAGGTACGCGTAACCGCGACGCACCGCGAGGTCGTCGACCGGGAGCAGGTCTGCCCGACCGAGCCGGAAGATCAACAGCATCTCCACCGTCCAACGACCCACGCCGCGGATCGGGGTGAGGGCGGTGACGATCTCGGCGTCGTCCATGGCTTCCAGTTCGTCCAACTCGGGGACTTCGCCGGCAAGTGAGCGGATCGCCAGGTCACGCAACGAGGCGACCCTCGACGCCGACAGCCCCGCGGCACGCAGTTCGGCGTCGCTCAACCGCATGATCCCCTTGGCGGTGGGGCCGTCGAGCGCCTTGGGGAACAGGGCACACAGGCGCGCGTAGATCGCGGACGCCGCCGCGGCCGAGACCTGCTGCGCGGTGATCGACTCGGCGAGTGCCGCCACGGTCGACGAGGCGACGCGCAGGCGCGGCGTGCGGTGACCGACCAGGTCGAGAAGGCGGCCCATGTCGGCATCGGCGGCGCGTAGCGCACGGTGGGCCGCGTCGAGGTCCCAGGGCATCTCGGCCGCGGCCTCGCCCCGGCCTTCGGCGCGCAGCAGACGCAGCTTGGTGATCACGCCGCCGTGCGCGGAGAAGCCGCCGAGGCTGCCGTTCGCGCCGGTGACCCGGTGGCAGGGCACGACGATGCCGTAGGGGTTGCGGCCCAGCACCTGCCCGACGGCGCGGGGCATGTTGCGCGAGTGGTGCCCGGCCCGGTGAGCGAGTTCGCCGTAGGTGATCGTGTCGCCGGGCGGCACGGTGCGCAGCGTCGTGTAGATCGACGCGGCGAAGGCGCTCAGTCGGCGCTCGTCGAGCGGCAGGTCGGCGAGATCGTCGTCGGTGCCGCGGGTCAACGCGTCGATGCGGCCCACTGCGGTGCGCACCGACCGGGGTGCGGAAGCCAGGCTCACCAGCGGGCCGGAAGCGTGCTCGGCGACCAGGCTCCGCATCGCCGCGGGTGACTCTTCGGGCAGATGCACGCTGTTGATGCCCTCGGTCGTCCAGGTGATCCCGCACCTGCCGATGGCCGTTGGGAACACGGTCCCGCCGGGCTCGAGTGCGAAACGCGTGGCTTCGTCCGCGGCCCCTCCGGTGCGCGCTGCGCCTTCGGTCCTCATCTTCCCGTTCTACTTCGGACCGCGTGGCCGTTCCGGTTCGAAGTCCTGGTCCGGGTGCCTGCTGGGCGCGGGGCAGACGACGAACGACGCGCGAAAACACCGGCCTCGGATCGGATCACGCTCCCTACCCTGGATGCCATGAGCGCGCGCAGCGGCCACTCCGACCGTCCGCACGTCGTGGTGGTGGGCGCGGGGTTCGGAGGACTGGCATGCGCGAAGGCGCTGTCGCATGCGGGGATGGTCCGGGTCACGGTGATCGACCGCAACAACTTCCACACGTTCCTGCCGTTGCTGTACCAGGTGGCCACCTGCGGGCTGAACGCCGCGGACGTCGCCTACCCGGTGCGCGGGGTCCTGCGGCGGTACCCCGCCGTCGAGATGCGCGTGGGCACGGTCGACTCGATCGATGCCGACAAGCGGACGGTCGCCGTCGACGGTGAGCCGATCACCTACGACCATCTCGTGATCGCCGCAGGATCGCGCGCGCATCATTTCGGCATCCCCGGCGCCGAGGAGCACGGCTTCAGCCTCTACTCCCTCGCCGACGCGGCCCGGTTGCGCAACCACGTGCTGACCCGGTTCGAGGCGGCCGCCCGTGATCGCTCCCTGGTCGCCGACGGGGCGCTCGACGTGGTGGTCGTCGGTGGCGGACCGACCGGGGTCGAGACCGCGGGCGCGCTGGCCGAACTCGACACGCACGTGCTCAGCAAGGACTTTCCGGCGCTGCCCGTCGAGCGCGCCCGGGTGCATCTCGTCGAGGCGACCGGGTCGGTGCTCGGCGCGTTCTCGGCCCGGTCGCAGCGTCACGCGCTCGACACGCTCGCCGCGAGGGGCGTCGAGATCCACCTCGACACGTCGGTCGCCGAAGTCACCCCCACCCGGGTGCGACTGGGCGACGGGACCGAAC
>JBDZUV010000063.1:0-17093 GCA_040255345.1 Actinomycetota bacterium
GCCGACGCCCAAAAGATGGTTGAGCAGTTCGCCGCAGGCGAACTGGACCACTGAGGGCCGGTTGGGTCGGGGTTGAGCAGTTCGCCTCGGGCGAAGCCTGAGGGGAACTGGGCCACCAAGGGCCGGTTGGGTCGGGGTCGAGCAGTTCGCCTCGGGCGAAGCCTGAGGTTCGTCCTCACCTGAGATCTGGAGCGAAAGAGGCGGGTATTCGACCTTTTCGCTCCAGATCTCGGCGGTGGCGCACGATCGACGAGCGTCAGAAGGACTGGCCGTCCGGTGCCTGGTGCGGGCTCGGTGGGGCCGGCGGAGGTGGGGCCGACGGAGCCGGGGCCGGCGGAGGTGGGGCCGACGGAGGTGGCGCCGGGGCCGACGGCGGCGGCGTGGGGTGTTCGGATGCCGACGGCCCCGCCGCTCGATTCTGGACCTGACCCAACACCGATCCGAACCGGCCGGTGAGCCCCTTGAGCTGGTTCATCGACAGGGGCAGTCCGCCCGCTCCTTGCACCGCGGTGTTGTTGGCACCCGACATCGTCGAGTTCGACAGGCCCGTCAGCGTCCGAATCTTCTCGTCGACGGTCACCAGGTTCGACTTGGTCGCTTCGGTCTCGGTCTCGTGGCGGTGCCGCTTTGAGACGTTGCGATACCTGAGGTACACGTACGCATAGAAGCCGAAGCCCGACAGCAAGAAGACCAGGCCGATCGCCCCGAAGCCACTCTCGGAATCGGTCTCGGCGAGCAGCGACAGCCCGAGGTGCGCGAATCCGATCATCGTCAGCCTCCGATCACCATGATGATGATCGCCAGGACGATGCCGATGACCTCGACGACCGCAGAAACGGCGAGGAGCTTCTTCTGGTTGAGCGGCACGCTGCCCATCGTCTCGCCACTGCGGCCGTTCACGGCCACATAGTGCAGCAACCCGCGGCCATTGCCCTTGTCTTCCTTGTAGCTGTACAGCCACACGGGGAGGTAGGCGGCGACCCAGCGCTGCCCGGCGATCTCGAGCTGCTCGTCGTCCCAGCGCACCCCTCGGTCGTAGAAGCCGAGCGTGTCGTTGGCCGAGAAGCGGGCGATGTCCTTGGACTGCAGTGTGACCATCGGCGTGAGATCGCCGACGTCGGAGTCGCGGCGTTCCGAGGTGAACCCGGCGAGGAAGTTGGCGTCGTAGCGAACCGAATTCTCCACGTCGAAGGGCATGATCGCGTTGATGACGTTGTTGGTGTTGTGCAGGCCCCGGTCGAGCCGTTCGGTCGACGATTCGACCGTGAGATCGTTGACGTGCAGGTCGAAATGCCGCTCGATGCGGTACCGGTCGGCGTCATAGCGGGTCTCGTCGTCGTCGCCCCGTTTCACCGTGTAGCGACGGGTCTCGTGTTCGCCTTCTCCGACGAGCGAGGCCCGGGCGTTCACGTCGACGATCATGTAGGGCAGGTACACGCCGAGCACGTTGTCGGGGTTGAATTCGGCCTTGAACCTGGGGTGGGCGAAATACATGCGCTTCTTCACGAAGCCTTCGATCTTTTCGATCGCCGCCTCCTTGGTGAGCTTGAAGGGCAGCACGACGTCGGGGACCGCACCGTTGGGGATCTGTTGGTTCACCGACAGCGTGTTGCGGCACCAGTGGCACCGTGCCTGCATGGCGTGCGCGGTGTCGATGACCACCTCGGCCCCGCAACCCTGGCACTTGAAGGTCTGGACGATCTCGGTCGACGGGAGGATGTCCATCGACCCCGACCCGATGACGGTGCCTTCGAGCAACCCGACGTCATCGTTGATGCCGAACGCGGTAGCTGCTGATTCGGGGAGCCATTCATGCCGGCAGTAGCTGCAGCGCAACTGGCCCGACGCGATGTTCAGCCCGATCTCGGTCGCGCCGCAGCTCGGGCACTTGACCAGGCCGTCGATCGCGCCGTCGTCGGTCTGGATGATCCGTGGTTCGGGCGCAATGGGCGTCTGGGGCGGCGCGGGCGGCGCTGCGCCTGCGGACGCGTCCGATGCAAGTGGTGTCTGCTCGATTTCGCTCACGGCGACCTACAGCCCGAGCACTTTGGCTTTCGCCGCGTCGAAGTCCTCTTGGGTGATCAGGCCCTGGTCGAGCATCTGCTTGTACTGCGCGAGCTTCGCCACCGGATCCTCCGCCGGTTCGGCCGCGGGAGCGGCCGGTGCTGCTGCACCCTCGGCGGGCGGCGCGGTGGCGCCGGCCGCACCCGGGGCGGCGGGCGCGGTGGGAGCCGGAGCCGGAGGTGCCGCGGTGGGCGGTGGCGCGGGCGGCGGATACTGGGGCGGGGCCTGGGGCTGCTGCAGGCCTCCCATCGCCCCGCCGGCCGACTGCATGCCCATGCCCAGAAACGCCATGCCGGCTCCGCCTCCGGCCCCACCCGGGTTCTCGCCCGCGGCCTGGATGCCGCGCGCCGCGGCCTGCTGCATGAACGAGTTGCCTCGTGCCCCGCCGAGCGCGTCGGCCTTCTTCACGTCACTCAGTAGCGCCTTGGTGTCTTCGTCGTATTCGATCGCCTGGATCGCGACCTTGGTGATCGTGATGCCGCGCGCGGTCGTCCACTGGTAGCCCTCCTCGACCGCGGCGCTGAGCGACTGGGCGAAGCCGATCGCATCGCCCTGGATGCGGGCGATGCGGTTTCCCTTGGAGGGATCGTTCGTGTAGTACGAGAACGCCGCGGCGAGCGACCCGACGACCTCGTTGAACAACTGCGACGCGGCGTCGTTGTTCATGTCGGTGAAGTCGAAGATCTGCGCGTCGTGGCTGTAGTAGGTGAGCGGCACGAACCCCTTGATGAACAGGATCGGATCGACGATGTTCAGCGTGTAGCTGCCGCGGGTGACCGCGCCGACCTGTGCGCCCAGATAGGCGTCGTCCCAGTAGATCTCCGACTGGGTGCCGAACCGGTTGTTGGGGATCTCCTTCAGGTTCACGTAGAACACGAGCTGCTGGGCGCCGGGCTGGCCGCCGAACTTGAACCGCTCCCACGAGGTCTTCACGGTCGGGCTGATGAGCCCGTCACCGGCGAAGATCGACTGCGAGTTCTGGTTGTCAGAGGAGTAGGTGTAGCCACCGGGCTCCGCGATGAACCCGGTCAGTTCACCGTCTTGGAAGGTGACGAGCGCGTAGCCCTCGGGCACCACGATGAGGCTGCCGTTGGTGATGATGTTGGCCGAACCCTCGGTGTTCGAGCCGCGGCCGGCGTTCTGACCCTGGGGCACCCCCGGGAACAATGCCGCAGTGGGCGGCAGCGCCGGCGGCGGAGTCAGGAAGTCCTTCCACTGATCGGCGAGGGTGCCACCCAACGCGCCGGCGAAAGCCTTGATGAAACCCATGGCGACTCCTTGGTCGTGACTTCGGCGAAGGATTCACCACAGGGGTGAATGCGCCCGGACCCTAGCAGGCATTCCCGCTGATGCGATCCGGTGCCGCGGCCGGCACGACCGACCCTGGCAGCGGCGCTGGTATCAGCCGGTGTAGTCGGGCTGCGCCGCGACCGGAGTCGCCGCCTTCGGCGCGACACTCGGAGCGACGGTGGTGCTGGTGGTCGACGCAGGCATCGTCGTGCTCGTGCTCGTGCTCGTGCTCGAGGTCGGTGTGTCGCACTCCGCGACGGGAGTGATCGTCACCTCACCGTTCCCGGCACGCGCACCGGGCTGAGTGGTGTCCCCGAGGCTGGAGCCCCCGCCGCCCGAACCGTCGGCTTCCGCGAATCCGATGCCGCCGCCGCCACCACCGTAGAGACCGCCGCCGCCACCACCGCCGCCGATGGACGACTCGGGTTCTGTCGCACCCGCACCACCGATGCCCAGCGTTCCCGCCTGGCCATCGGGACCGAATTGGGGCCCGTCACCCTGCGGCAGGTTGGCGAACGCGAAGCCTTGCCCAGCCGGGCCACCGGTGCTCTGGGTGCCGGCGCCGCCGCCGGTCGCGGGGGTGTAATCGGTGCCATCCGAGTCGTTGATCTCGTCGCCGCCGGGCGTTGCGGGATTGCCTCCCACTCCGGGGATCCCGAACCCTTCGGCTGCCATGTCGGTGTCCTGGTCGACGCCGACACCACCGCCGCCACCGCCGATGACCACGCGGTCGGTCAGGCCGGTGCCACCCTGGCGCACATCAGAGGCGCCGCCGCCACCGCCACCGGCGCCGGTGCCGCCGTCACCACCGCCGTTCCAGCCACCGGTGCCGTCGTCCGGCGTCGTGTTGCCGCCGATGCCGTCGTGTCCCGCACCGCCGACGTTCACCTGCAGCGACTCGCCCGGAGTAACGGTGATCGTCGAGGTCGCAACCCCGCCGAGCCCCCCGGCCTGCGGCGCGCGTGACGGGCCCTCCACTTCTCCTTCTTCTTCGTCCTCCATGCCCCAGGTTCCGCCTTGGCCCCCCGCGGCGACGATCTGGACCGCGCACACGTTCCCCGGCACGACGTAGGCCGCGGCAGCTCCCGTGTAGGAGTACGCCTGACCTTCGGGAAGCTGGGCGACTGCTCCGGATGCGCTGTAGAGCGCCACGCCGCCGATGAGCCCGAGCGTCGACACGCCGACCATCGCCAGACGACCGGTCCTGCGACCCGCTTTGTGGGTGGCTTTCTGCATGATCCTCATCCTCCAGGTCCTTCCTCGGCGCCACGGATGCATCGTGGCGCGGTGTGCTCACTCTAGTGCCACGTGGCCGGTCGGCGATGACAGGGCGACATATCGGGGTGTCGCCGGTCGGCTACTCGAGCGCGGGCGCGTGCGCTCATTCCAAGGACCCAGATGGGGCGCGAACGATGCGCGAACGCCGATGTGAACCGCACACGATCGGCGTCGGACGATTTCCGGGAAGGCTCGCATCGTCCCAGGAACGGCACGCCGATTGCCGGGGGTTCACCAAGGCACGCCGAAGAGCACCTCGGCGCCACAGAATTCGTGTAGCTTGCCGCAAGCCCAGCGCGCTCCGAGGGACATTCCCGGACCGAACGGACATCGGACCGGCGCTGCACCGAACCAGGGGAATGTCATGAGTTTCCGCACACGCGGCGAGCTGTACATCGAGGAGGTCGACGACGGGTACCTGGTCCTCGAACCCGGCTCGGGTCGAGTGCTGCGACTCCGAGGCAGCGAAGCCGAAGCGTTCGCGCTCGCACGTCGCGGCACGCACACCGTCTCCGACCGCCTGGCCACGTCGATGGCAACGCTCGTCGAGCTCGACCTGGTCGAGACCGACACGTGGTCGCGCCGTCAGGTCCTGCAGTTCGGGGGCGCCGCTGCCGCTGCGGGGGTCGTCGCCGTCGCATTGCCGAGCGTCGCTGCGGCGGCATCTTCACCGGGGTCCACGACCCCGGAAGCCACGGCTCCGTCCACCACGACCCCCATCACCTTCCCGCCCTCGACGATCCCGAGAGGCCTCTACTTCACCGAATCGAGCTTCGGCTACCACCGGAACGGGGACCTTGCGTTCACCGGTCCGCAGAACATCTCGGGCTTGACCTTCGACCCGGTCGGCAACCTCTACATCGCGAGCATCCACGAGCAGGCCGTCTATCGCTGGAACGGCACCGACGTCACCAAGGTCTTCGGTGGCCTGCCCTCTGCGCCACCGTACGACCCGAGAGGAATGGTCTTCGATGCCGCGGGTCACCTGTACATCGTCAGCTCCTTTGATGGCAGCGTGGTCCGCTGGGACGGACACGAACGTACGGTCCTGTTCTCGGGTCTCACGCTCCCGATCGGTGCGGCGATCGGTGCCGATGGCCATTTGTACTTCACCCATCAGTACGGGGTGGTCCGCTGGGACGGACATCAAATGACGACGGCGTTCTCCAACGGGTGGCCGCCGTATGGTCTGGCGTGCACCGAGGCCGGAACGATGTACGCCTCGTTCACCTCCAAGGGCACCGTGGAACGCTGCGAGAACGCCACGCTGACCCCGGTCCTCACCGGTCTCGCCGGTCCGACCGAATTGACCGTGGACGACGCGGGAAACGTCTATGTGGCCGAGTACGACTCTGGAGCGGTGTCGTGCTGGGACGGGACGACCAAGTCGGTCGTCACCGCGGGATGGGCCGATCTGAACGGCCTCGCCTTCTTCTGACGGCGACGCACCGCTCAGGAGGGGGCAGGAACTGCCTCGACCGACCCGTCGGGTGCGTCCGGTTCACCGGCCCGGCTCCACAGGCGGCGTCCGATCAGGCGCCAGAGCAGATACCCGAAGAGCCCGAACAGCACGATGCCCTGGACGGCGCCGAGTAGGAACGACCCCCACCCGGGCCAGCTCGACGGCGCCTTGGTCACCCACCACGGGCCGCCCCAGTGCAGATCGAGCGGCGCCTTCGAGCGGACGCGGGCGATCGTGAACCAGGCGATCACCCGGGTGATGCCGTAACACAGGTACGCCCGGTAGATGGCGAGCATCGCCCGGTTCGACAGCCTGAACCTACGACGCAGCCATGCCCACGCGGGGTCGTCGGGCACGACTCTGGTGAAGAAGAACTCCCGGGTCAGCACCTTCCAACTCACCAGCACCAACGCGATCCAGAACACGTCCCAGACCCCACCGAGGCTCGAGTAGTAGGCATCGGCGTCGCCGTACTTGCCCTGCTGGGCCGCGTACGCCCACATGCCGATGGTGTAGTGCTGCTGGCTGAACGGAAAGAACAGCATCGTGCCGACGCTGTCACAGATGTCGGTCAGCGCATGGGCCCATTGGCCGATCAACAGCCCGAGTGCCCAGGCACGGCTCCTGGTGAGCCACAGCACCACGATGAAGATGAGCACGCCGAACATGAGGCTGTGGGTCGGGCCCGCCCCCACCCAGCCGCGGTGGTAGGCCCAGGGGTCGTGTTCGGGTCGCATGGCGAACGGCCCGATGTGGAACCCGTAGACCGGCAGTTTCGACAGCATGTCGGGTGACAGACACCCGATCAGGATGGCGAGAAACGAGATCTTGACCCCGAGATGGTCCCTGAGGACGTACGACTCCAGCTCGTGCGCAGCCCAGCTCACCTGGGGTCCCTCGTGGCGAAGTCCTCGGGGGTGGGCAACGGCGCGCCCTTGCCGTCGGGGTCGTCGATGCCGAGGGCGCGCAGGACCAGCGGCGTGACCAGCGCGACCCAGGCGATGAACCAGGCCGGTCCCACGATCCAGTTGAGCACGCCACTGCGAAGCACGAACCCCGCGGCGACGTAACTCACCGCGGCCGCCACGTAGACGCCGAACTCGACCCGGCGTGCCCGTCGTGCATTCCCTCCGGAACCCATCGCGGAAATGTACCAGCCACATCCGGGCGATCTCGCTCGATCGACAGGTGGCGGCGAGTGCGCGCGGACCCGCCACCGCGGACGACCTCTCGGGGGGTCACCCGGGATCGACCCGGTCGATCGTGTTCAGATCGGAGAAAATCCGGGTGGCGGGTTGTGCACGTAGGACCGCTCTTCGGACCGCGCCGCGATGCGCCAACCGTCGGCCGTGCGGGTGTAGCGATCGACGTACCAGATCCCGATGAACATGGTGTGGTCGTTGCCGTCGGCGCCGCGAGGCGAGCAAGCGCGGCTGGTGGAGACCCTGGATGCGTCGTTGGCTGCTCACAATGACACGACGTCCAGGCTCAACCGGCAGGTCGCTTTGTTGGAGGAGAAGTGACGGGCGCTGATCACGGCGGCGGTGACCGGCGAGTTCGCCGGCCGGCTCGGCCGCCGCCTGAGAGCTGGACCAACTCCTGACGGCAGGGCCGCTGCCCGACGGTTCGACTCGATGATCACCTCCGGGCATCGATCCGTGCCCGCGGGCACGCGGCTCCAGCGAGAGTCCCGATCGCGTCGGCCCGAATGGTCACTCCAGGGGTTCCCGTGGTCCAACGTTGGAGCGACAATCGGGTGCGGACACCCCAGTTGTCGCTGCAACGTTGGACGTTCAGATCTTCCAGCGCATGCTCGACGTGCCCGCGGGCGCGTCCGGGCGGACCCTCCCACCCGACGCTGTCACACCCACCGATGAGAATGACCGGCAGCAACCCCCATCGCCGCTCGGCGCGGCCCGAACCATCGACGACACGACCCGAGGGAACGGCCCGCCATGGCGAACCTGAGTGAAACCGACCGATCACAGATCTACACTGAGCTGGCAACAGCAACCAGCCCGAACACCGCGGAGATCCTCATGCACGAGGTCCTCGACGAGCGCTGGGAAGACCTGGCCACCAAAACCGACCTCGCCGAGCTCCGCGGCGAGCTCACCGAACTGAAGGGCGAGTTCGCCGACCTCCGCTCGGAAATGCGCGTCGGCTTCGCCCAAGTCGACGCTCGATTCGCTCAGGTCGGCAGTCGGATGGACACCGGATTCGCGCGGCTCGACGCCAAGCTCGAGCACCAACTTCACATGCAACTCATCTGGCTCATGGGCAGCTTGCTCACCATGATCGGCTTCTTCATTACCATCCACTGACACGGGACGGGACGCGGACAATCCCTCTACGTGCTGGAATCGACAGCGTGAAACCCACCGAGGCCGACCTGGAGTCGTTCATCTGCGACCAACTCGTCACCCGCTCCGGTTGGGATGCCGTCAAGATCGGCAACCACGAGCCCGGGGACATCCCCGACTTCGACCCGAAGCTCGGGCTCGACACCGCGGAACTCTTCGCGTTCATCTCCGCCACTCAGAACGACTCCTGAGACGAGCTCGCCCGCCGCCACGGCGGCGTCGAGGCAAACGCCCAGACCAAGCTCCTCACCCGCCTCACGGCCGAACTCGACAAGCGCGGCACCATCGACCAGCTCCGCCATAGCGTCGACGACCTCGGCGTCACCATCCGCCTCGCGTACTTTCGTCCTGCCCACGGGCTCACCCCCGAGCTGGTCGCCCGCTACCGCGCCAACCGGCTCACCGTCACCCGACAGCTTCCCTACGACCCGGGCAGCACCAAGACCCTCGACCTGGGGCACTAGGCCGAGATGCCCCCACCCCGGCCGCCGAGTGTCAGGGCCGGCTGGTTCGCCGACGTGCCTGGAGCACGATCGCCGCGCCCAACACTGCCAGCAGCAGTCCCAACCCGGTGGTCGGCAGGATCGGCCGGTCCGGACCGGTCCGAGCCAGTTCCACCGGATCCGGATCCGCCTCCGGATCGGTCACCGGACCGCTTCGCGACGGTTGGACCGCTGCCGCCTGGGGCACCGAAGCCGCCGCGACCGAGCCATCCGGCGACGAGGTGGCCGGAGCGGACGACGGCGGCGGCGGCGTCGACTCGGGCGGAGCTGTGGTCGATGACGCCTCCGGAATCGTCGTGGAGGCCGGCGGCTCGGTGGTCGATGGCGGCGCCGTCGTGCTCGGCGCGGCCGTCGTGGGAGGCGCCGTCGTGCTCGGCGCGGCTGTCGTCGGCGGGGCCGTCGTGGACGGCGGTGGATCGACGCGGAGCCGCACAGAGGCGTCGTCCTGGTTGTTGTCGGTGTCGCTCTCGGGGCCCAGCGAACCGTCGGAGGCCACTGTCGCCGTCGCGGTGAGGGCATGATCGCCTAGGGCCCAGCCTTCCTCGACGACCGTCGCGACGACCGAACGTTCCAGATGAGTCCCGGAGGCCAGATCGAACGCCGGCCAGGTGACCGTCCGGGTCGCTGCGTCCCAGACTCCGCCGCCGGTGGCCGACGAGAAGGTGACCCCGTCGGGCAAGGTGACCGCGAGTTGCACGCCGGGGGTGTCGATCGCGGCGGCGTTGGTGGCGGTCGCCGTCCAGGTGACCGTGTCACCCGGGGCGACCGGCCCGGCTGGCGCATCGATCGACACGGCCAGATCCGGGGTGGCCGCCTTGGTCGCGCACTTCGTCGCCAAGGTATCGAGCACCCCGGACGGATCGTTCGAGAAGCCGCTGATCGACCACTGGTCACCACCGGTCACAGCGGCGAGTCCGCCCGGTCCGGTTCCGTACGCGGCGGCCGTGGGCGCGTGGTTGGTCGCGATGATCGAGAACAGCGTGGTGTTGCGCCGTTGCAACGCCTCGAGCGCGGCGTCGTAGTCGGCGAGGGGACCGTTCTTGTTCGCGTCTTCCCCGGCTTCGGACACGCCCGCGTCGGTGATCAGCACCGCGCAGCTCGCCGCCGGCGGGCGATGGCCGATCGCGCCGGTGTCGATCAGCTCACCCGTGGCCGGGTCGTAGATGAATCCCGAGCCGACGACGATCCCCTCGTAGCCGTTCGCGCTCCACGAGGGGTTGCCGTGGCGTCGCAGACCCTCGTAGACGTCGGTGAGGTCGTTGGTGAGCGGCATGCGGACCCGACCGAAGCCGTTGATGTCGCCCGCGGCGTACCCGACCGTGCCGACCCGGAAGTCGAGGGTCGAGGTGAGGCCGCCGATGATCGTCCGCAGGTTTTCCACGACCCGGTCCTGGACGCCGCCCATGCTCGCCGACTCGTCGATGATGAACACGATGTCGGCCTTGGGCGCCCGCACGGGTCGGGTCACGTGCTTGGCCTCCCGCGCCGGCGAGCCCCCGTAGCTCGCTGCGACGTCGGTGGCATCCGAGGCCCCCGGCACCGTGACGGTCACCCGTCCCGTGGACTCGGTCGTCGCGGTCGCGGGTGCAGCGCCATCGGCGGTGACCGTCAGATCGGCCCCGACGACCGGCGCGCCGGTCATGCCGTCCAGCAGGTGCGCCGTCACCACCAGGTCGCCGCCAGCGGGAGTGGCCGAGACGATCTGCAGCGTGGTCGGACGCAACGCCACCGTGAAGGTGGTCGTGTCGGAGGTGACGCCGCCCTCACCGTCGTCGGCGGTCAGCGTCGCGGTGTAGGTGCCGGCTGCCGCGAAGGTGTGCCCGAGCCGTGAGGTGGCCGCGGTGCAGTCGGTGACCGTGTCGACCGGGGTCCCGTCCCCCCAGTCCCAGGTGCAGGTGAGCGAATCGTTCACACCGGCCGGATCGCTCACCGTGGAGTAGAGGACCCGCAGCTCGTCGCCGGCGAGGCCTGCGATGTCCGGGCCCGCGTTGACCACCGGCGGGGCGTTCGACACGACGAACGTGCGGGTCTGCCACGGGGTCCACAACAGGTCGGCGGTCAACGCCCGGACCCGCACCTGATAGGTGCCGTCGTCGTCGAAATAGGTCGAGGTCGACGCGGCGGTCGTGGTGGTGGGGCGGGGCAGGTCCCACTGCCAGGACACCACGGCTCCGTCGACGTTGCCGGCCGTCAACGTGGTCCACGTGCCCTCGGCGATCGTGTAGCTCCCGTCGCCCTGCACCACCGCGGGTGGGCCCGCGGTGATGGTCAACGCCGATGGCGTGACGGGCGCTCCGGCAACGGTGTAGGGGCGGGTGACCGTGTCGGTGTTGCCGTCCGCGTCGGTGACCGTGAGGGTGACCGGGTAGGTCCCGGCCGCCGCGAAGGTGTGGGTGGGGTGTCGGTCGGTCGAGGTCGTCCCGTCACCGAAGTCCCAAGACCAGGCCGTCGCCGGCGCAGAACCGACCGACGTGTCCACGAAGGTCACGGTCGCGTCCCCTCGGTCGACCGCGTAGACCCGGAACTGATCGACCCTGATCGACGACGTCGAATACCCGTCGTCGATGACGAGCTTCACGAAACGCGCAGACGTGGGAGCGAAGTGCACCTCGTGGACCTCGCTGACGTTGCCGAGGCGGCGCGTCGCCTGCGTGGTGTAGGTGACCCCGTCGGTCGACGTCTGGATCTTCACGTTCCGGGGACGGTTCCCGGCCGAGGTCACCGTCGCACGGTCGATCGTCGCCACGTCACCGTTGCGGAGCAGCACGGTCATGAACTGGTCGGAGGCCTGCCCGCTCGCCGTGGACCAGTAGTCGGTGACCGTGTCGGGCGCGATCGCTTTTTCCGCGCGGTAACGGGTGCTCGCCTCGCTCGAGACGTCGACGACCTGCGCCCCCACCCCGGCGCCGCGCGCCACGTTCAACCCGTGCGTGGTCACCAACTGCACTTCGGCAACGCCCAGGTAGCGTCCCGACCCGGTGCCGCTCAGGCGCAGCTCGACGAACTTCGCGTCGACCGCCGGGCTGACCGGCACGGTCTGCAGCCCCACGGTCTCGGCCAGGCCGGCTTCGGCCGCCTTGGTCCAGTCGCCGTCGTCGCCGGTGAGTGACGTCCAGACCTCTACATTGGTCACGGCGTTCGTCGCCGCCTGGTTCCGCAGCGCCACCGACGCGATCTCGTGTGGGCCTTCGCCCCCGAGTTTCACCACGATCCGCTGGTCGGTCTTCTGGTCGATCGTCGACGACCAGTACGACGTCCCCTCGTCGAGGATGTTCTCGGCCGAATAGGCCGCTGAGTACTCGCTGGTCGCCGAGACGATCGTGGCCGGTAGGCCCGTGTTGAGCGACACGATGCCACCTTCACGGTCCACGGTCATCGCCCGCAGGCGACCGAGCGACACGTACGCGCCGCCGTGGTTGTCGTGCACGGTGAGCTTGAGGAACCGGCCGGTCCGGGGCGCGAACCCATAGGACTGCGCGTCGCGGCTGTTGGTCAGGGTCGCGTGGTCGATGACGGTGTCGTAGCTGCCGAAGGGGTCCGCGCCGTTGGAGAGCGCGACCGAGAAGGTCTTCGCCGACGTCGTGGCCGGGACGCCTTCGAGCACGACCTCATCGAGCAGGTCCGACCCGTTTCCGGCCAGGTGCACGATGACCTCGGCGTCGCCGGTCACCCCCGAGGCGGTCCACCATTCGTTTGCCGGGCCCACGCCGGGGAATTGGATGTTGGTGACCGGCCGGGTCGCCTGTTGGGAGACGCCGTTGTCGACGATGCGCGCACCGCTGGTCGCCGCGGCGGCGTCGTAGCCGTCCGACACGGTGAAGCCCGCCTCGATCGACCCGTACGCGTCGGCCACGATGGTCCGGGTCGTCGAGGTGCTGTTGGTGCCGTCGGAGACGACGAGCGTTGCGGTGTAGGTGCCCGCGTGTGTGTAGGTGTGGGTCGCGGTCGCGCCCGTGGCGGTGGCACCGTCGCCGAAGTGCCAGGTGTGGGTGAGCGGGTCACCGTCGGAGTCGGTGGAGGTCGAGGTGAACGTGACCTCCAGTGGGCTGGTGCCCGATGCCGGATCGGCGGTGAAACTCGCCGCCGGTGGCGCGTTCGGTGTCGGGTCGACCCCGGGGTGCCGTGAAGTGACCTCGCCGGCGACCTGGCCGGTGAGGGTCCCGTCGCTCGACACCAACAGCACACTCATGATGAACCCGGGCGGGAAGGTCTTGGTGACCGTCTTGCCGGTCGCAGAAGTGCCGTCGCCGAAGTACCAGGTGTGGGTGAGCGCGTCGCCGTCGGGGTCGAAGGAGCTCGCCGTGAAAGTCTGGGTGAAGGGGCCTTCCTTGTCGAGCCACTGGGGACTGAACGATGCGACGGGTGGCTGGTTGTCGCCCGGGGGCACCCCGGTGTCGGGATACACGGTGATCCACTTGATCGCCTGGTCCCACTCGTCATTCGGGTCGGTCGCCACCAGTGACACCCCGTAGGTGCCCGGTGTGGTGAAGGTGTGGGTGAGCGTGGTGGCGTCGTCGACGATGCGCGACCCGCCGATGTCCCACCGCAGATCGAGCGCGTCGCCGTCGGGGTCGGTCGCCGTGGAAGTGAAGGTCACCGTGAGCGGCGCGGTTCCCGTCAGCGCCGACGCCTCGAAGGAGGAGTTCGGTGCGCGGTTCGGTGGCGTGGTGGGGATCTGGTCTTCTTCGTCGGCGGCGTTGTGGGCCATCCATTGGCCGAAGTGGTCGAACGCCGCGATCGCATCGTCCAACTGGGCACTGTTCGCGGCCAACACGTCGGCGAGGGTGCCGTCGGGGTCGACGGCGTGCAACGCAGCCACCCACGTCGGGTCCGCCCAGGCGGCCCGGGCCCGATCGACCACGTCCTGGGTGATCAGGCACTCGTCGTGGGGGTTCTTGATCGTGCACGACGCCAACTCGGCGTCCAGGGCGGCCTGCTGGTCGACACTCAGCCCGTTGGCGACCAGCTCGTCGATCTCGGCGAGCACCGCTGCCCAGGTCTCGCCGTCGGGCAGCGTGATGTTCGTCTCGGTCGCCCACGACTGGGTGATCACCTGAGTCTCATAGAGCTGCACCAGACGAAGTTGCTGGTTCATCTGGAAGGTGAAGGTGGACGCGGCGAGCGCCTGGAGGTGCGCGGCTTCGTGGTCGCCGTCGATGACCGCTCCCTGATACCGCTCGTTCGCGACGCGGGATGCGTCCCCGTAGGCAGCGGCCCGTTCCATGGCCTCGAAGTAGCTGTTGGCCAGATCCACCTCGCCGGGGCTCATGGACGCGTCCGGCGCCAATGGCGCGACGGTCTCGAACTGGGGGACCGTCGTCACGTCGTAGTCGAACCGCGGCGGGTCGGCGTGGATGTCGGCGTACATCGCTCCCACCCGGTTCGCCAACCCCTTGAACAGGTCCTTGGCACGGTCTTCGGTCCCCTTGGGCTTCACCGAATCCCACCACAGGGCACCTCCCGCCCCCAGGCCACCGAGGATGACGCCAGACATTCCGAACCCCACCCCCGCGTACATGCCGGCGGCGACCTTGTAGACCTTGGATGCGGTGTCATAGGCCTCCGCAGCTTGCGCTAAGGTGCCGAGCGTCTTCATACGGCCGGCCATGTCCTTCCAGGGCTGCAGTTCGTTGTCGGCCCACGACCGATCGCACGGTCCGCATTTTTCGACGACGAAGACCTCGGACAACTCGGTGCCTGGCACCGGGCGTTCATTGCCGTAGGCATCCTTCGCCTTGAGCTTGGGCACGGTGAGAAGTCGCCACTCCCCGGCGGTCAGCCACGGCGCTTTGAGCGGGAAACCCAACAGGGTGCCCAGACCGGTGAACGTCCGCGGCGTGCCCCAGGCGATGTCGCCGACACAGTCGGCCGAGGAAGGCACGGTGACATATGCGGGAACGATGCAGACCACGCCCCCTTCGAAGTCGGAGGTGAGGGTCACGTACAACGCCTCATCCGAGAAGAAACGTCCCTTGGGAAACCCGTCGTGATCAGCCGGAAACAGGTTGCTCAACGCCGCGCCCGCAGGCGGCGCCGTGGGAATCTGCGCGACCGTGCTGGCCACCACCAACACCAACAGCATCAAGAACGCACTTCTTGCTCTGCATCGATGATTCACCTGGGTTCGATCCTTCCCGGCACGGGTTCGATCTGAAATTCTCCCCCACACGGCGCGAACTCTGCGCGAACGGGTGGACGACCGCCGATCGCACGGGATCGGCGCAGGTCGAGGGATCCAAAGCTGTCGGTCTGCTCTGCTCCGTCGACCCAGAACACGGCCTGGGTGGGCCCATCGGGCACGACCGGCCGATGCGGCACCTGCCGGCGATCAGTGGCGACGAGGTCCGCTCCTCTGGCTCGCGACCCGCGACGATCTCGTGTAGCGTGCCGCAAGCCAAAGGGGCTCCGCGGGCAATTTCGGACCTACCGGTGATCGATCCGAGAGCTGTACCGAGCCAGGGGGAATGGCATGGGATTCCGCACCCGCGAGCGGTTGGAGAGCGAAGTGGTCGACGGAGGATGGCTGGTCCTCGACCCCGATCAGGGTCGCGTACTGCACCTGCGGGGCAGCGAAGCCGAGGCGTTCACGCTCGCGCGAACCGGCACACGAGATGTGCCCGACCATCTGACCACGTCGATGGCCGGCCTCGTCGAGCTCGGGCTGGTCGAGACCGACGCGTGGTCCCGCCGCCAGGTGTTGCGCTTCGGTGGCGCCGTCGCCGCCGCTGGGATCGCCGCGGTCGCACTGCCCAGCGTGTCCGCTGCTGGATCTCCGCCGGGATCCACGAACCCGGACACCACTCCACCAGCCACCACGACCCCGGTCCTTTTTCCACCGGCCACGAACCCCCGTGGCCTCTACCTCGCCCAATCGAAGACCGTCTACCACCGGGACGGGACGAAACTGGTCCCGGCGTTCACCACTCCGGAACCCATCACGGGCCTGACCATCGACCCGGCCGGCAACGTGTACGTCGCCATCAACGACGAGATGGCGGTGTTCCGTTGGGACGGCAGCACACTGACCAAGGTCCTCGGTGGTTTCCTCGCGGAGCCGTTGCGGGAGCCGAGAGGAATGGTCGTCGATGCCGCCGGGAACCTGTACATCGTCTGCTCCTGGGATGGCAGCGTGGTCAGATGGGACGGACACGAACGCACGGTGCTGTTCTCCGGTCTGTCGTTTCCGGTCGGTGCGGCGGTCGGTGCCGATGGCCACCTCTACGTGGCCGACCAGTACGGATTCGCCGTGGTCAGATGGGACGGACACGAGGTGACGACGGCGTTCTCCAATGGCTACCGCCCCTGGGGACTGGCCTGCACCACATCCGGCACGATGTACGTGTCGTTTCCCGACAAGGGAACGGTGGAGCGCTGGGAGGACGGAACACTGACCCCGGTCCTCACCGGCCTCGCCAGTCCGACCGACGTGGCCGTCGACGACGCCGGAAACATCTACGTGGTCATCTACGAGTACGGATCGGTGATCCGGTGGGACGGGACGACCCAGTGGGGTGTCGCCGTGGGATTCGACGACGTGAACGGACTCGCCTTCTTCTGACCTCGTCCGAGTTCGTCGTCGGCCGACGAGTGGGTCCTCACCCGGCGGTGAATCCGGGCGGGGCGTTGTGCACATAGGAGCGCTCTTCGAACCGCTCGGCGATCCGCCAGCCCCCGGGGGTGCGGACGAAGCGGTCGACGTACCAGATCCCGATGAACATCGTGTGGGTTCCACCATCGGCTCCGGCGAGGGTCATCGGGTTGTGACAGATCGCCCGTCCCGTCGCCGTGTCGCCGTCGAGGGTGACCTTGGCGGTGGCCGTGAGGTGCTGGAACGACGTGAACCAGGCCATTCCCTCGGCGAGGAAGGTCTTGATCTCGGCCAGGTTGCCCCGGATCCCCCCGACCGCGGTGTAGTCGATCACCGCATCGGCGGTGAACACCTCATCGAGGGCGTCCCAGTCGCGTCGGTCGATCGCGTCGGCGTAGGTCACCAGTAGATCCTGGATCTCGAAGCGGTCCGACAGTTCCTGCAGGGTCATCGTCATGGGCCCTGAGTCTCGCGCCGTTCACCACCGGCTGCGACCGCCTCCGCTACTCGAACTTCGGGAGGTCACCTGGGTCTATCCATGGTGT
>JBDZUV010000064.1:0-16870 GCA_040255345.1 Actinomycetota bacterium
AGATCGCCCGGGTGCTCGACGTCGCCCGAGGCGCCGCCACGGCGACCGAACTGGCCGGCGGCGCGCGGCTGGCCCGCACGAACCAGCGGCTGCGCATCGATCCGACTGGTTCCGGATCGCCTTCGACACCGTCCACCGCCCGCTGACGTGGCAACATGAGCCGTGCATGAGCATCCTTGATCCCGATGCACCGAACCGGTCGGTGGAGGCGAACGTGACGCGTCGGACGGCGCCGATCGACGGAACGCTGGGCGCCACGGTGGTGACCGCCGAGCAACTGGCGAAGCGGGTGCACGAACTGGGAGCCCAGATCACCGCGGACTACGCCACGGTGCTGGACGACCGACCGCTGGTACTGGTCGGTGTGTTGAAAGGCGCGTTCGTGTTCCTCGCGGACCTGGTCAGGGCCATCGGCGTCGACACCGAGATCGACTTCATGGCGGTGTCGTCCTATGGCAGTGCGACCCGCACCAGCGGTGTCGTGCGCATCGTGAAGGATCTCGATGCGGACCTGTCCGGTCGGCACGTGATCCTGGTCGAGGACATCGTCGACACCGGACTGACGCTGCGGTATCTGCGCAAGAACCTGAAGGTCCGCCACCCCGCCACCCTCGAGGTCTGTGCACTGCTCGTACGCGAAGGCCTGCAACGGGTCGACCCGGGGCTGCGCTACGAGGGCTTCAGGATCCCTGCGGACTTCGTGATCGGCTACGGGCTCGATCACGGCGAGCGTTTCAGGAACCTGCCCGACGTGCGCACCATGACGGAGCATCCGTGAGCGGCGTCGACGGCCGTGTACCGGTCGACGACCGTGCCGCCGCGCCACCGGTCGATGAAGCACGGATCCGCGCCGCGGTCACCGAGATCCTGCTCGCGGTCGGTGAAGACCCGCAACGGGACGGCCTGGTGGAGACCCCGGCGCGGGTCGCCCGCATGTACGCGGAGATCTTCGCGGGTCTGCGAGAGAACCCCGCCCGTCATCTCGAGGTCACCTTCGAAGCCGGGCACGACGAAATGGTGATGGTGCGCGACATCCCGATGTACTCGTGCTGTGAACACCATCTGCTTCCCTGGATCGGCAAGGCGCACGTCGCGTACATCCCCAACGACGACGGCCGGGTCACCGGCCTGTCGAAGCTGGCCCGGCTGGTCGATGGCTACGCCCGGCGCCCCCAGGTCCAGGAACGGCTCACCACTCAGATCGCCGATACGATCGACGAGACGTTGCAGCCGAAAGGGGTGATGGTCGTGATCGAGGCGGAGCATCTGTGCATGTCGATGCGGGGGGTACGCAAACCCGGGTCGACCACGGTGACCTCGGCGGTGCGGGGACTGTTCCGCACGAACGAGTCGACCCGGCACGAGGCGATGCGTTTCGTGCACACGTCATGACGCGCGCCGACCGTGTCGGCCGTGTCGGGGCCACGGCCGCGGTCTTCGCCGCGCTGGTCCTGGCCATCGCCGGGTGTTCCTCGTCGGGGTCCGACGACGCGTCGACCACCACCGGAGCGACGGCGTCCACCACGACACGTTCGGCCCCGGCGCGCCGGGTCACGGCCTGGAAGCCCCCGGCGTGTGCACGCAAGGTCACCACGGCACCCCAGGCCGCACCGGTGAAGGGGTCGCCCGGCGATTTCGACCTCACCTCCTTCGACGGCACCACGATCCGCATCCACTGGTTTCCCCGCAAGGCGTCGGGGGCCGACGGGTCGCCGACCGTCCTGATGGGGCCGGGCTGGAGCCTGGCCGGCGACACCGATGCGGCACCGAAGGCCGACGTCGGCCCCCAGAGTGTGGTCACCATCGCCGGACTGCGCAAGGCGGGCTACAACGTCGCCACGTGGGACCCCCGCGGCTTCGGAGCGTCCGGTGGCACCGTGACGGTCGACAGCATCGACCACGAAGCCAAGGACGTCTCGGCGTTGATCGACTGGATCTCGGCCCAGGACGGGGTGCAGCTCGACGGTCCGGGCAATCCACGCGTGGGCATGGTGGGTATGTCCTATGGCGGCGGCATCCAGTACGTGACCGCGGCCTCCGACTGCCGAGTCGACGTGATCACGCCGACGATCGCGTGGAACTCGCTGGCGACGAGTCTGTACCCGGCGGAGACCTTCAAGGCCGGATGGGGCGAACTGCTGGTCTCGATCGCGGCGGGGGCCGACCTCGACCCGCACATCACGAGCGCGAACGCCGACGCCACCACGACCGGCACCCTGAACCAGGACGATCGGAAGTGGTTCGTCGACCGCGGTCCCGACGACGTGCTCAGCCGGATCCACGTTCCGACGTTGATCGTCCAGGGCACCGTCGACAACCTGTTCCCGCTCGCCGAGGGGGTACGCAATGCCGTCGCACTGGCGAACAACGACATCCCGCTGGCGATGACCTGGTTCTGTGGCGGGCACGGCGTGTGCAACGACCCCGCCGATCCGGACGGCTACGTCGAAGATGCGGTGATGAACTGGCTCGCGCGCTATCTCGGCGGCGACGCCACCGCCGCCACCGTGCCCGCCTTCCAGACGACCGATCAGCACGGTCGCATCCACACCTTCGCCGGGTTCCCGCCGGCGAACGCCGCGGCGCCGGTGTTCGCGTTCGCCGATTCGGGTGCACTCGTGCTGCAACCCGACGGTGGGTCGGGGCCGACGACCGACGTGAAGCCGGGCGACATCATCGGGTCGCTGGCCGGCAAGATCACCCCCGCCAGAGCCGCCGAGGCGCTCGAGGTGCCCGTCGCGGTCACCGGTGCAGCCCGCATGCTGCTGGGTGCGCCACGACTCGACCTGGGCTACACGTGCACGCTGGACGCCGAGGCGACGAAGCCGACCCGGATCTTCGCCCAGCTCGTCGACACCGAGACCGGGCGGGTCGTCGGGAATCAGATCACGCCCGTCGAGATCGCCTGCGACGGTCTGCTCCACCAGGCCGACGTGGCGCTGGAGGACATCGCGTTCGCCGCGACGAAGGGCGCGAAGCTCACCCTGCAACTGGTCGCCACCACCGTCGCCTACGCCGAGCCCCAGATGGGTGGGAAGGTCGATTTCTCCCGGATCGAACTGACGATCCCCACCGTGTCGGACTGAGACCGTTTCTGTCGCCGCTCGGCGCCGGTCGGTAGGGTTCGCCTCGCCGGTCCCGTGGGGGAACGGGATACGAGGAGATCGAAAGCAGATGAAGCATCGCGCGGGTCGGCCTGGTCGTGGCATCGTCGCGGTCGCGTTCATGGGTCTGTGTGCCCTGTTCGCGTCCGCGTGCTACCCGGGGTTCGTGATCGGGGTCGCGGGAACCGGTGCCGAGGGTTCGGGAGGCGACGCCGGCCCGGCCATCTCGGCGACGTTCGCCTCGCCGGGCGCGCTCGCGTACGACCCGTCGGGGGCCTATTTCGTGCTCGACACCTCGGCGTGTGTGATTCGCAAGGTCGATCCGGCCGGCACGGTCTCGTCGGTCGCCGGCACCGGCACCTGTGGCAACGGGGGCCTGGGGAGTGGAACCGCGACCGAGATGATGATCGACCCGATCGCGGGCATGAGCAACATCGCACTGGATGCCGCAGGAAACCTCTTCCTCGCCGATTCGGGGAACGCCCGTCTCCGCATGATCACCCCGGGCGGGACGATGTCCACCGTCGAGGTCGCCAACTACGCCGACGTGCTGCCCTTCGGGTCCGCGTTCACCCAGGTCGCCGTGTCGAGCGCGGGCACCCTGTACGCGGGCACATCACCGAGCGGGCTGTGGCGGATGAACGCCGACGGCTCCTGGACGAGGGCTGTGGGCGCGGCCGTGACCGCCGTCGCCGCCGACCCGTCCGGCGGCGTGGTCTTCCTCGCCGCGGGCACCCGGGTCTACCGCCTCGCCGAAGGCTCGACCACGCCGGAGTTCGTGGCGACCCTGCCGACGACCGCCTTCGCCCTTGCCGTCGCCGCGACGGGTCAGATCTATGCCGGGCTCGAGACCCATCTGCTCCGGATCGAGTCGGACGGGAGGTGGTCGAACGTCGCCGGCAACGGTCGGTACGACCTCGATGGCGGCGTCCAGATGGGCGACGCCCGCGAGTTGCGGCTGTCGCCGCTCGGGGTTGCCGTGACCGAGAACAACGGCATCCTGTTGAGCTCGGGTCATGTCGTCTACCGTCTGGACCGCCCGGCCGAGGCCGCCGCCTCGTGTGACATCTCCCGCTTCGTCCCCGGGGTCGACCTTTCGGGGCAGGACCTGTCGGGCGCCGACCTCGCTCGCTGCGACCTGAGTGGCGCAAATCTGGAAGGGACCGAACTCGCCGGTGCCGTCCTGGATCGGGTCCGTTCGGGTGGCGTGACCGGGACGCCTGCCTCGCTGCCGGCTGGTTGGGTGCTCGCCTCGGGGTGGTTGATCGGCCCCGGCGCGGACATGAGTACCGCATATGTGGACGGTGGTGATTTCACGGGGGTCGACTTCGCCGGGGTGGACCTGACCGGTGCGATGATCGGCGGGGCGGACCTGGCGGGTGCGGACCTGTCCGGCGCCGTCCTGCACGACCCGGTCTACGCGCTCGTGAATTCCGATCTGACGGGTGCGGACCTGTCCGAATTGAATCTGTCGACGACGATCCTCGCGGGTTCGACCCTGGTCGACACCGACATCGACGGCACGAATCTGGGATCGGCCACCTTGACCGGGGTGACCTCCGGTGGATTGATCGGGACGCCCGCCGCCCTGCCCGAAGGCTGGACACTGCTGGACGGCACGTTGCTTCCGCCCGGGCCCTGACCCGCGGGGTCGGCGCGGGTTGAGCCGTAGTATCGACTGCGTGCAGCCGCTGATCATGGGCGTCGTGAACGTCACGCCCGACTCGTTCTCCGACGGTGGGTGCTGGCCCGACCCCGAGTCGGCGATCGTCCATGCCCGCGCCCTCGTGGCCGCGGGAGCCGACATCATCGACGTCGGCGGCGAGTCGACGCGGCCCGGGGCCGAACCGGTCGCGCCCGAGACCGAGGCGGCCCGGGTCGTGCCCGTGGTCGCGGCACTGGCGCCGGTGGTGCGCGTGTCGGTCGACACGATGACGCCCGAGGTCGCCGAAGCCGGGGTCGCCGCGGGTGCGTCGATCGTCAACGACGTCTCGGGTTCGATGGAGTTGGCGGCCATCGCCGCCCGCCACGGCCGCATCTGGGTCTGCATGCACATGCAGGGCACGCCCCGCACCATGCAGGAGCGGCCGCAGTACGAGGATGTGGTCGTGGACGTCCGCGACTTCCTGGTCGAGCGCGCCGACGCCGGGCGTGCGCTCGGGGTGCCCGAGGTGTGGATCGATCCCGGGATCGGCTTCGGCAAGACCACCGACCACAACCTGAGCCTGCTGCGCCACCTCGACGTCCTCGTGGCGACCGGTCACCCGGTGGTCGTGGGCACGAGCCGCAAGTCTTCGTTGGGACGCCTGACCGCGCAGGCCGACGGATCGTCGACCCTCGACGCCGAGCCGGGAGCCGAGGCGTCCCGCACGCTCGCCGCGCCGGTCGCCGAACGCCTCGAGGCATCGATCGCGACGGCCGTGTGGGCGTGGCGACACGGGGCGGCCGTGGTGCGGGTCCACGATGTCGCCGAGACCGTCGCGGCCCGGGACCTCGCGTCGCCGGCGGCCTGATCCGTCCCTGGCCGGCCCCGTCGTTCTCGTCGCGGCCGGGCCGCCGTGCCGCCCTTCGGCGACTCGAGACCGAGAAAGTTGTGCATCACGCTCGCATCTGGGCGCTTTCCATGCGAGAATCGACTGCCGAAAAGGAGCCACTCAGGGCTCTTGGAGCGTCCGGGACCGGAGGGAGTCCGATCCCGGAACCACCCACAGGAGGCCAGACATGATGACCCCCACCATTCGATTCACGAATCGATCGTTGCCGCCCGACGCGCGGCTGCAGAACCGGCGCAATGATGAGAAGTGTCCGTCACTTCGGTCGTCGAATGGAGAGCGCCGTGGTCGCCGATGAGGTGACGTGCGACGTCGCGGCCACGTTCGTTCGGCTCGCGGACACCCTCGTCGACGACTACGACGTCGTCGATTTCGCCTCGAAGTTGTGTCGGGAGACCCGCCGGCTGCTCGACGCCGACGCCACCGCCGTCATGCTCGTCGCCGGACCCGATGAACTGCAGGTCTTCGCGTCGACGAGCGAGGACGCGCGTGCGCTCGAGTTCCTCGAGGTGCGCTTCGACGAGGGGCCGTCCATCGACGCCTACCGCACCGGATCGGCGGTCGTGGCCCCTGACCTCACCGAGTCGCTCGTCGCGCGGCCCGGCAAGTGGGGCCGTTTCGGCCGTCATGCGATCCAGAGTGGTTTCCGGGCCGTTTCGGCCGTGCCGATGTGGGTACGCGGCACCGGCATCGGGGCCTTGAGTCTCTATGACCGTCGGCCACGGAGCCGTCCGGCACCGGACCTCGCGTTGGCAGAGGGGCTCGCGGACATCGCGAGCATCGGGATCGTGTCGGCCCAGCGAATGCGCGAGGAACGTGTCCTCGCCGAACAACTCCAGCGGGCGCTCGACTCGCGCGTCGTGATCGAGCAGGCGAAGGGCACGCTCGCCGAGCGCTTCGGGGTGCATGTCGACGAGGCGTTCGTCGCGATGCGTGCCCGTGCCCGCTCGGATCGACGCCATCTGTCGGACGTCGCGCGCGACATCGTGGCCGACCGGTGTCATGGCCAGGAATTCGCGTTTCCCGGCCGGGACGCCAGACGGAGAGCCGCCGAACTTCCGTCCTCGGCGTGACGATGTCATCACGATGCGTGACGAAAAGACCCGGCGATTGCGGACGAGCCGGGACCGTGACGGTGTTGCTTTCGATACGTGACCAGCACCGCACGGAAACGGCGCGGATTATGAGTGATTCGGCGAATTCCAATAGATTTGCTTGACGATCGACCCATACTCCTTTACGGTGACCCATGCGCTCCACGCGCAGCGCCAACGACCCGGTCCCCGTCGTTTGTCTGGTGCGTGTCACGAACCGTTGCGGGTCGGGTCACGCACCCAGCGGAGATGATCGGGGTCCGACCGGACGTCGAAGGACATCGGGTAGGTAAATGAGATGAGTGATGACACCGACAGCTCCCGGTTGGCGACCCGGCGACAACGGCCGGCGCAGCGGGCCGACGCCGACGACATCGCCGCGCTCGTGCGAGCGGCCGACCGGGGTGACCACGAGGCCTGGGATGCGCTGGTCGCTCGATTCGGACGCATGATCTTCGCGGTGGCCCGCAGCGTGGGCCTCTCGCACGCGGACGCGTGCGACGTGTGCCAGACGACCTGGCTCAGACTCACCCAGCATCTGGGGTCGATCAACGACCCGTCCCGCGTCGGCGCGTGGCTCGCGACCACCGCGCGGCGGGAGGCGATCCGGGTTTCGCAGCGTCTGCAGCGTTCGTCGCCGCGCGACGAACTCGATGCGGTGCTGCCGCCGAGTTACGACCGTCTCGATCACTCGTTCCTCTTCGACGATCGTGACCGGACCCTCTGGCAGGTCTACTCGGAACTGCCCGAACGTGCCCGGACGCTGCTCTCGCTGCTCATGTCGGATCCTCCGTTGTCCTACAAGCAACTCTCGGCGATCACCGGGATGCCGGTGGGGAGTATCGGCCCCACCCGGGCCCGCATCCTCGACAGTCTCCGTGCCAGCCTCGCCGAGCGTGGTGTCACCGAGCAGGACCTCGACGAGGCCGGCTGAGTGGCCGACGGCCTTCACCGGCCGCGACAGCATCGCGGTAGCGTGCAATCCGATGAGCGAATCGACCGGCGGGACGGGACATGGGACGTGAGACCGAGAAGTGGGAGTCACTCGACCCGCGGCTGCTGAGGGACGCGTTCGGGCGGCTCGATCCGATGCCGCCCGGATTGACCGAAGACCTCGAGAAGGCGCTCGAACTCCGTCGGCACGGCACCGAGCTCGCCCGGCTGTCCGCCGAAGACGAGAGCGGGACGCCGTCGGACGCATCGGCGGCCGGTCCCGTCCGAACGGTGGTCTTCGAGTCGGATCGGTGCTCGGTGACCGCGGCGTGGTCGCCTGCGGCCGGCAATGGGTCCCAGCTCGTCGAACTGGACGGATCGGTGGAGCGGGCGGTTCCCGCCGCGTTGCTGATCGAGACGCCGGACCAGACGATCAACGGGAACGTCGACGGCCAGCGGATCCGTGCCGAAGGCGTGCACCACGGACCGGTGCGGCTGTGTCTCATCATGAGCAGCGGCGACGAGCCCTGGCTGGTCGAGACCGAGTGGATCACCGTCTGATCTGAGCTGAGCATTCCCCGAAAAGAGCCGGTATCAGTTTCGGCGGTGGCGGCTCTTGTCTGGTATGGGCACGACGTCGCCGACACCCAACGTCCGGCCGGATGCTGCGCTCGATCATCGCGCGACCGACGGCTCGGCCACTGCTGCGGAGCCCGATCGGTCATGAAGGTCGCGATCCTCGGGCTGGGCTATGTGGGAACGGTCACCGCGGCGTGCCTCGCCGACCGGGGACACCACGTGACCGGAGTCGATCCCGATTGCCACAAGATCGAGGCGATACGCCGCGGACACTCGCCGGTGGTCGAGCCGGGCTGCGACGAGTTGATCCAACGGTCACTGGCCCGACGGACCCTGTGTGTGACCGACGACGAACGGGGCGCGTACAGAAGCGACGTGATCCTCATCTGTGTGGGCACCCCGAGCAACCGGGGAGGCCGCGTCGACCTGAGTGCCGTCGACGCCGCCGTGCACTCGCTGGATCCGCTGTGGGACGACCCCGGTTTCGACCCGACGATCCTGCTGAGGAGCACGGTGCCGCCCGGGACCCTGCGCCACCACGTGGCGCCGATGCTGACCGGGGTCAGCGGGCGGACCTTCGGCGTCGACCTGCATCTGGGGACCTGTCCGGAATTCCTGCGTGAGACGACGGCCGTCCGGGACTTCTACGAGCCTCCCCTGGTGGTCGTCGGCGCGGACGACGACCACACCGCCGATGTCACCCGTGAGCTGTTCTCGTTCGTCGACGCGCCGCTGCACGTCGTGCGGCCCGAGACGGCCGAAGCACTGAAGCTGTGCTGTAACGCCTTCCACGCGCTCAAGGTGACCTTCGGCAACGAGATCGGCGAGCTGTGCCGGGCGACGGGGGCGGACAGTCGCGACGTCATGGCGCTGTTCTGCGAGGACCGCAAGCTGAACATCTCCCCGGCGTACCTGCGTCCCGGTTTCGCCTACGGCGGCTCCTGTCTCACCAAGGACCTCCGAGCCCTGTCGGAGGTCGCCCGCCGACACGATCTCGATCTGCCGATGTTGAGCCACATCGCGGTCAGCAACGACCGACGACGTGACAACGTGCTCGACCGGGTCATCGACCTCGGCGCCCGGCGGGTCGCGATGTTGGGGTTGAGCTTCAAGGCGGGCACCGACGACCTCAGGGAGAGCCCGTACGTACAACTGGTCGAGTCGATGCTCGGCAAGGGGATCGGCGTACGGATCTACGACGCGAACGTGAACCCGGACCGGATGTTCGGGGCCAACGGCGACTTCATGCAAGCGCGGCTCCCGCACCTGCAGGGTTTGCTCACCGACGATCCGCTCGCAGCCGTCGCCGACGTGGACTGCGCGCTGGTCGCGAGAGCCGACGACGGCGTGGTCGCCGCGCTGATCGACACGCCTCCGCCGGTGCTGATCGATCTTTGCGGCGGGCTCCCCGACGAGTTGGAACGTCAGGAGGGGTACGAAGGGGTGGCCTGGTGAGACCACGCCTCGTCCGGGGCGACGACGCGCGCATGCGGCCCGGTCGCCGGCGACGTCGGCGACCGCGCCGCGGCACCGGGCTCCGGGTGCTCGTCATCGTCCAGAACCTGTCGGTGCCCTTCGATCGACGGGTCTGGCTGGAGTCGCTCGCGCTGGTCGCCGACGGGAACACCGTCGACGTCGTCTGTCCCAACGACCGTGACGAACCGCGCTTCGAGGTGCGCCAGGGCGTGCGGATCCATCGGTACCGTCCCGCGCCGCCGACCTCGACGGCAGCGGATTTTCTGGTCGAGTTCGTCTACTGCTGGTGTCGCACCGCCGCATTGACCGCGTGGATCGCGCTGCGCCACGGGATCGACGTCGTCCAGGCGTGCAACCCTCCCGACACCTACTTCGTGCTCGGCGCGGCGGCGCGTCTGGGTGGTCGATCGTTCGTGTTCGACCATCACGACCTGTGTCCGGAGCTGTTCCAGTCACGTTTTCCCTCCGGCGCAGGCCCGTCGCTGCGCGCACTGCTGTGGCTCGAACGGATGACCTTCCGGACCGCGCACCGGGTCATCGCCACCAACGAGTCCTATCGACGGGTGGCGCTCACCCGCGGCGGATGCGATCCGGCGCAGGTGACGGTGGTGCGATCCGGCCCGGACCTCGAGCGCCTGCCGCGCGGCGCGCCCCGCCCCGATCTCCGCGAGGGTCGGCCGCTGTTGTGCTGCTACCTGGGCGTGATGGGCCCCCAGGACGGCGTGGACCTCGCGATCGAAGCGGTGAGCGTCGTGGTGCACGACCTCGGCAGGACCGACTGCCACTACGTGTTCATCGGTGCCGGTGACAGCTACGACGAGGTCCGCCGGCTCGCCAGCGAGTCGGGCCTCGACGAGTGGGTCACCTTCACCGGGCGGGTACCCGACGAGGTCGTCTTCGAGTACCTGTCGACCGCGGACGTCGGGCTGTGCCCGGATCCGCTGAACCCGTTGAACGATCTGAGCACCATGAACAAGACCATGGAGTACATGGCCTTCGGGATTCCCGTGGTCGCGTTCGATCTCGCCGAGACGCGGGTGACCGCGGAGCACGCCGCGGTGTACGCGCACCCGAACAGCGTCGAAGCGTTCGCCAAGGAACTCGACTCGTTGCTGAGCGATGAGCCGAGGCGCCGTCAGATGGGGGCGACGGGTCGCCTCCGGGTCGAGTCCGAACTCGCGTGGGCGCACCAGCGCGAGGCGTACCTCGGCGTCTACCGCTCGCTCGCCGACCGGTGACCCCGGCGCCGCACGGCGTCACTCAGCAGCGGCGGTACCAGCCGGTCGGCCGCCCACGTCGCCAGGCGCCGGGCCCGGGTCGTGCCCGGCCGGGTGTGGAACAGCGTGGTGTGTGCCGCGGTGACCTCGGTTTCGGGACGTCCGTTCGAGTAGTAGTACAACGCGATCGAGCGACGCGCCCGGTCCTGCGGGCACGTCAGCGGGTCGGGGTGCCCGTGGAGCGCGTCGTCGGTGGTGGCGAACAGCACCATGCGTCCGGCGATCGGTGCGATCCGCTGCCGGCATGCGCCCATGTCGCGGTCCCACAGCTCGAGATGGCCGCCGTAGTCGTCGGGCCAGTCGCGGTTGAGATACAGCAGCAGGTTCAAGCGACGGTCGAGCCGCAGGTGTTCGTGGCGGTTGAAGTCCGCGTGGATCCCGAGGTGGCCTCCCCGGCCGATCTGGTGCAGTCCGCCGCCCAGGAGGTGCGGATCCGGCACGATCCCGGTGATCCCGGTGACGCGCTCGAGGAACTCGATGAACACCTGTCCGTTCAATTCGGCGATCACCGCGCGGGTCAGCGGACCCATCCCCTCGGTGTCACGCAGCGCCTGTTTGACCTCGCGGGTGGTCGTGAAGCGTTGCCAGGCGGCGCCGTCGGGCACCGGGAACTCTGCCGCGAGCGCTTCGGCGACGGTCGGGTCGACGAAGTCGTCGACCACGATGTGGGGGAAGGGTCGGGCCGAGGCGAACGCGTCGGCGAGGTCCCCGATGCGGGGTGCCAGCTCGGCGCGGCACAGCGGGTCGGGGAGCGCGGTCATCGCCCGGTCGTGCACGGGAGCCGAGGTCGATCCGATCGTCATGAGGTCACCTCCGAAGGTCCGGGTGGATACCCCACCACCCAGGTGTGTCGTTGTCGCCACGCCGCCGGCCAGACGCCGCGGCCGGGTCGCCGTGTCGGTGCGATCCGCACCGCGGCGGACCGGAGGGCCACCCCGGTCAACAGGCAGGCGATGCCGAGGCGGGCCCGGACCGGACTCCAACGATGGCGCAGGATCGTGGCCCGAGCGGTGAGCAGCAACAGGGTCTTGTGCTCGCGACGGATCGGCGAACCCGCCCCGAGGTGGACCACCTCGGCGGCCGGCGTGATGATCGGGCGGTAGCCCGCCCGTCGGGCCCGCAGCGACAGGTCCGCGTCTTCCCCGTACATGAAGAAGCGTTCGTCGAAGCCGTCGAGCCGCCTCCAGGCGGACCGTTCGACGAGCAGAAAACACCCGGTGACCATGCCGACCTCGCGGATCGTGTCTCGTGGCCAGGGTCCCAACGATTCCGGGTCGAACACCCGCGAGTGACGGCGCGCGGCGTCGGCCATCGTGGCGAAGCACAGCAGGCTCCACACGCTCTGCTGACCCCAGCACGACCGTGGATCGACGCGGCCGTCGGGGTCGAGCGTGCGGCCACCGTAGATCCCGTGCCCGGGGCGCTCACGGGCGAAGGTGACGATGGCGTCGATACTGCCCGGCCGGGGCACGGTGTCGGGGTTCAACAGCAGCAACAGCGGAGCGGTGGCCGATCGGGCCGCCTGGTTGACCGCCCGGGCGAAGCCGACGTTGGTCGCGTTGTCGACGACGGTGGCGTCGGGATGGTGGGCGCGCAGGGTCGCCACCGAGTCGTCGGTCGAGGCGTTGTCGACGACGATCACCTCGACGGAAGACGCCGGGGCAGCTGCGGGGATCGCGCTCAGACACCGGTCGGCGAGTGCCACGGTGTTGTAGGAGACGACGAGGATCGACACGTCGGGCGTGGCGGTGGCGGTCATCGCCCGGTCCACCGCGGTTCGGCCCGGAGCATGGCGACCCGGGCGCGCAGTTTCGCCACGACCGAGACGGCGACATAGGCAGGGGCGTGGGCGACCAGCCGCGGATCGTGCGCGACGACGTGGAACCACCGATCGCCGGGCTGTCTCGCAGGATGGCACGCGGGCCCGCGACGAGCGAGCTGGAGGTTGCCGGCGAACACGCGGGTCTTGCGGGCGAGCAGCGCACGGAGCGTCGCCGGCGCGGCATAGGTGACGCCGGGACGGACCGTGACGCGCTCGTGCAGCCCGAAACGTTGATCGACGAACAGATCGTCGGCGATCAGGTCGGGAAAGTCGCCGAACCGGGCCCGTCCCCCGGCGGACAGCGCGTAGACCCCGGCGCCGCACAGTCCGGTGTCGACGACCCCCAGTCGATGCCAGATCGCGTAGTAGGAACGCACCGTCCGACCGGCGTGACGGGTGTCGATCGTGGCGTGGGGCGCCGCTGCGGGCGCGCCACCGTCGATCGCCGCGACGAGGGCCCGGAGAGCCCCGGGGGCGAACACCACGTCGGCGTCCACGTAGATGCGCGGGAACGAGTCCACCGCGCGGTCGCCGACGTTCAACGCCGCCGCCTTGTCGGCGTCGGGCAACTCGACGACGCGCACGGCGCCGCCGACCGACCGGGCGATCGACGCGGTGGCGTCGCGGCAACCGTTGCACACGACGACGACGGCGAAGTCGCCTTCGGCCCGGATCGAGCGGAGGCACGCGGCGATGGTGTCCGCTGCGTCATGGGCGGGGATCACCACGCTCGGGCGATCGTGCCCGGTCACGGCACGATCCCGAGCGGCTTGTGCCGGGTGAGCCGCCAGAACGCACCGGCGCACCCCAGCACCAGAAAGGTGATGCCGACGCCCATCCGCAGGCTGAAGGCGTCGTAGGTGATGTAGGTGACCAGTGGCACCATCGCCGCGGCGGCCAGGGCGCGCCCGAGACTCTGCAGTTCGGGATCCAGGATCGTCTGGCTGGCGTGGTGCGCGACCACGAACGCCGCGCAGAACACCCCGATCAGCACGACGAGGCCGATGATGCCGGTCTCGGCCAACGTCCCCAGGTACTGGTTGTCGAGCAGCACGTACCGGTCGGGCAGGAAGGTCCCGAACCCGCGGCCGATCCACGGGTCGGCCCCGATGTAGTTCCACGCCTGCTGGGCATGGTGGGTCCGGGCCACATAACTGCTGTCGGACTGCAGGTTCGTGAACAGATTGCGCAGCGTGCCCAGGAGGCCGGGGATGACGGCCCGCATCACGCCGAGGAACCCCACCGTCACCACCGCGGCGTTGGCGCGTTGGGCCCAGGTCCACCCCATCGCCATCACCAACCCTGCCGCGGCGACGCCCAGGATCGCCGATCTGGACAGCGACATCGGCAACGCCGCCGCGATGAGCACCGCCGGGAGCACGCGCCGCAGTCGGGAGTCCGTCCCGCGGTGCATCGCCTGGTGGATCGCGATGGGGAAGATCGTGGCCAGCACGACGCCGAACTCGATCGGGTGGACCGCGGTACCGGCGACCCGGTTGAAGCCGCTGCGGATCTGGATCAACTGGAGGTCGCCGTTGACGTGGGTGCCGGGAAACCACAGGTACTCGGTGATGTCGAAGTCGGTGAAGAACTGCACGATGCCCAACGACGCGAGCGCGGCGCCGGCGAGCACGATCCGGTCGAGCAGCACCAGGAGTCGGTCCAGGCGGTCGATGCCGTCCGCTGCGAGCCACGCCACGCCACAGGCGGCGGCCAGACCGAACAGAGCGGCGTCGGCGGCGCGGCTCTCGACGCCGTCCATCGAGCGCGCCGCGCCCGCGATCTCGCTGACGGCGACCACCATGCACAACGCCACCATCGCCGTCCGGACCGGCTGCAGCCCGGTGGCTCCGCCGATCGAGGGGACGATCCTGCTGGTTGCCCACCAGACGAGTGCGACGATGCCGATGACGGCCGCCGGGGTGCCGGTCGATCCGATCGCCCCGAAGATCAGGCGGGACGGCACGGCGATCAGCAGCACCAGGTAGATCGTCAGCAGTCTGACGGCGTCGAACGAGGCGAGCCGGTCCCGCCAGCCGCGCGCGGGTGACTCGACGGTGGACTCCTGCACGGGCCGATCCACTCGGGTGGCCATCGCCTCAGCGCCAGGAGCCCGCTACGGATCCCGTGGCCGCGACCTGCTCGGCGACGAGAGGCTCTTCGGGTGTGGGGCCGGCCGGGGTGTCGTCCGACGCGCCTGGCGCTTCCTGGTCCGCACGGCGACGCTCGGACCCGAGCGCGAGGGTCTCGGCGCCCAGCGCCAGACAGATCGACAGGACCGCCCCCACCCCGATGACGGCGACCAGTGCCCGGATGCGGCCCGACACGAGCCGGTCGGCGGCCGTCGGCGTGACCACCGGGGATGCCGTGATCAGTGAACTCGCCGGAGCTCCGGCGTCGGCCTGCCGGGCGGCGAGTTGTCGACGGAACTCCGACGACACCAGCCCGGTCGTGAGCAGGGCCTGACGGCCGGTGGGTGCCTTGGCGGTGATCGTGACGGTCGGCCCGCCCGTGTCGGGATCGGTGGCGACCGTGTAGTCGGGGCTCGCACCGCGCCGCACCAGCGAGTCGACGACCTTCGGTTGCATGACCTGGGTGCTCATCAGGTCGGCGGTGACCGTGATGCTGCTGTCGAATGCCTGGTACGGGTTGACCGGCGCGGCGGTCGCCCCGGGCGGGGTGGCGACCGCGGGGGGCGTGTTGGGTGCCAGCAGCACCAGCACCGACGTGGCCTCGTACGTCGGGGCCATCGTGACCACGAATCCGACCCCGGCGAGGGTGCACACCAGGCCGAGCAGCGCCGCGTACCACCGTCGGCGGACGATCCGAGCCGTCTTCACCAGATCCATGTCGCCTCCAGGTCGTACGGGGCTGCCCTCGTGCTCACGGGTTCACCGGCCTGCCGGTGTCGGCCCAGACGTTGTCGACCCACACCTTCGGGGTGGTCGTGACCGCGACCGGGCCATAGGCCGAGGACCGTCCGAATCGATTGCCGCGCACCACGGCGTCCGCCGCGTCGAGGTACAGCGTGTACGCGCCGCCGTTCAGCCAGTTGCCGGCGACGACGACGTCGCTGATCGCAGACCCGTAGTCGGGGCCGATCTTGATCGCCGAGGTCTGCCCGACGGGACCGTCGATCCGGTTTCCCCGGATCACGACGTGGCTGCCGATCGACACCTGGATGCCGTCGTTGTGGCTGCCGGGCGTGACCCGCAGGTCGTGGAACCACGACGAGGAGATCGTCGTGTTCGCTCCGGCCTTCGCGCCGTCCCCGCAGCCGTGCACGTCGAGGCGCACGGCCAGGTAGTCGTGCGTGCCGATCCCGGCCTGGCACGAACCCGACCCGACCACCTCGGTGTCGAACACCTCGAGGCCCCGCCGACCCGGATCGAGCCAGATCGGCCAGTAGTCGCCGCTGGTGACCCGGGTGTCGCGGATCGTGACGTCGTCGGCGTGGACGTGGATCGTGCCGTGCACGTCTCTGCCGGCGATGACCGTGCCGGGGGCACGGACGTCGATCGAGCCCGACCGGGTCAGGTCGGTGCCTTCGGGCACGCCCGTGTCGGTGGGGCCGCGGCCGGCCGGATCGTCGGAGGTGCGCGGCCGACGCGGGGCGGGGTGCCGATCGCTTCCGCGGGTCCCGTCCCGCGAACAGGCGACGATGCACAGCATCGCGACGAGGAGCAGCGCCCCGACCGAGCGCGGTCCGACGGGCCGCGGGCGTACGAGCTCCGATCCGTCAGCGGTCACGTCCTGCACACCCGAGAAGATCAGGCTCGAACCCATCTGATACACGCCGGGTGATCGCCGGGATCACGGTCTCACCGGGTCCGACGGCGGTCGGCGAGTGGCGGGGCGCGCCCGTAGCGGGCTGCGATGCGCGCCATCCGCCGGGGTGCCCGCGCCGCAGCGGCGGCCGAGGCCGCGACGACCGCCCGACCACGACCGCCGGTCCGGCGAACCGATCGTGGTTCGCCGGACCGGCGGGGGGTCGGACCGTCGGTTGCGGTGCGGGTCGGCTAGTTGATCGGCT
>JBDZUV010000209.1:0-3173 GCA_040255345.1 Actinomycetota bacterium
CGAACGGCGACCACGCGTCGGACGATCACGACAGCAACGAAGGCGGACGCGCCGGCTGCGCGTCGGCGTTCACCCCACCCGCGGCGGCCCCCACCGCCGCCCCGCCTCAAACCACACCCCGTGTCGTCTCTGGAGGGTCGTGATGAAGGTCATGGGTACCGACGCCGTGATCCTCGTCAGCGAACCCGACCGGGTCGCGCCAGAAGCTGTCACCGACGCGACCGATGCGGCGCTCGAGGTGATCGAGCAGATCGAAGCCGCCTGCAGCAGGTTCCGCCCCGAGTCGGATCTGTCGCGGGTGAACGAATCGGCCGGTCGGCCCGTGGTCGTCGGGACGTGCTTTCGCGATGCGCTCGCGGTGGCCCTCGACGCAGCCCGGCGCACCGACGGCGTGGTGGATCCGACCATCGGTGGGGCGCTGCGCGCCTTGGGTTATGACCGGGACTTCGCGTCGCTGGACCGTGACGGGGCGCCGGTGCTGCATCTGGTTCGGGTCACCGGCTGGCGTTGCGTCGAGATCGATCCACTTCGTTCCACGGTGCGGGTCCCACAGGGCACTCGCCTCGACCTGGGCGCGACGGCGAAGGCCCTCGCCGCGGATCGGGCCGCGGCCGCGGCGGCCGCCACCGTCGGCTGCGGGGTGCTGGTCAGCATCGGCGGCGACCTCGCCGTGGCCGGCGAACCGCCCGAAGGCGGCTGGCCGGTTCGCATCACCGATTGGCAAGGCGCCGCGCCGGACGCTCCCGGTCAGACCGTCCGCATCGGCGACGGTGGGCTGGCGACCTCGTCGGTGACCGTCCGGCACTGGAAGCGGGGCGGCATCGACCAGCACCACCTCGTCGACCCGGCGACGGGTCGATCCGCGGACGTGGTGTGGCGCACGATCTCGGTCGCTGCCGGCAGCTGCGTCGACGCGAACGTCGCCTCGACCGCGGCGGTGATCATGGGCCGTGGTGCCACCGATTGGCTGGGTCGCACCGGGTTGCCGGCACGCCTGACCGACGTCGACGGCACCGTGACGACCCTCGGCGGCTGGGAGGCGGAAGCAGCATGAACACGCTGTGGTACCTGACGAGGGCCTCGGGGACGACGAGCCTCATGCTCCTCACCCTCGTGGTCGTCCTCGGGGTGATCACCTCGATGGACGGCACCGGCCGCGGCCTACCCCGGTTCGTGTCGGGCGCGGTGCACCGGAACGTCTCGCTGCTCGCGCTGGTGTTCCTGGCGCTGCACATCGCGACCACCGTGGTCGACGGGTACGCGCCGATCGGGTGGATCGACGGCGTGGTGCCCTTCATCAGCGGCTATCACCCCCTCGAGCTCGCTCTCGGCACTCTGGCGTTCGACCTGATCCTGGCGTTGATCATCACCAGCATGCTCCGGTCCAGGATCTCCTGTGCGACGTGGCGCCTCGTGCATCTGAGCGCGTACCTGTGCTGGCCCATCGCGCTGCTCCACGGCGTCACGATCGGCACCGACCGCGCCCAGACGTGGATGCTCACCCTCGACGCCGTCTGTGTCGGCGTCGTCGTGGTCGCCGTGGCGGTGCGGGCCGTTCGGCGTCGAGTCCGCGTCGACGGGCGCCTGCAGCCGGTGCGATGAGCGTTGCGGAGCGTCCACTCGTGCTGTCGGCGGCCGGCCCGGTCTCGCTGTCGGCGCACCGTGCGGTGTTCCGTGCACCCGCGGCGCTCCGCGGTCGGGGGCCCGCGCTGCTCGCCGAGATCGAAGCGTCCGGGCTCCGTGGCCGGGGCGGCGCGAGCTTCCCCACCGCTCAGAAGCTCGGTGCGGTCGCCGGGCGTGACGGGGTCGTCGTGGTGAACGCGACCGAAGGTGAACCGGCCAGTGCCAAGGACCGGATGCTGCTGGAAACCCAGCCCCACCTGGTCATCGATGGCGCCGTGCTCGCTGCCCACGCCGTCGACGCCCGAACGGTGCACATCGGCATCGCCCGATCGGCACCCGCCACGCTCGAGGCAGTGACGGCCGCGCTCGTCGAACGCGGGTCACCTGAGCCCGGAATCGAGCTCGTGGTGCATGCGACGCCGGAACATTTCGTGGTCGGTGAGGAGACCGCGCTCGTCCACTGGATCAACGGTGGCGACGCACTGCCCACCGGGCGTCGTGTGCGGATGATCGAACGCGGCGTGGGTGGTCGGCCGACCGCGGTGATCAACTGCGAGAGCGCCGCGCAACTCGCCTGGATCATCAACCACGGGGCACACGAGTTCCGCAGGCGAGGCACCGACGACGAGCCGGGCTCGCGGCTCGCCACCATCACCCGGGGCGACGGGTCGCGATGGGTCGTCGAGGCCGACATCGGGATGCCGCTGGCGGAGTTGGCCTGGGTCGGCGGTGCACCGATCGACGGCACGCAACCGGTCCTCGTTGGCGGTTACTTCGGCGCCTGGATCAGCGGCTCCGAGGCACTCGAGGTGGCCTACAGCGATGCCGCATTGCGGCCCTTGGGCGCGAGCATCGGCGCGGGGGTGCTCGTGCCGCTACCCGAAGGGGTGTGCGCATGGTGTGAGACCGCTCGACTGCTCGAGTGGATGGCCGGTGAGTCGTCGCGCCAATGCGGCGTCTGTGTCAACGGCCTGCCCGCGCTCGCTTCGGCGGCGGCGGAGATCAGCCGTGGCGAGAACATCGTGACCAGAACCGGGCAGCTCGAGCGTTGGGCCCGACAGATCGACCACCGCGGCGGCTGTGGCATGCCCGACGGCGCCGTCGGACTGTTGCGCAGCGCGCTGCGGGTGCACCGTGACCTGATCGCCGCACACGCCGCGGCGCACGGATGTCCCGAGGGAGCCCGGGTATTCCTGACGATCCCAGAGACGAGGAGCAACCCATGGCGGTGAAGCGCCGATTGGTCGTCGATCCGCTCCGGTGCGACGGGCGCGGGCTCTGCGCCGAGCTCGCGCCCGACCGGGTCACCCTCGACGACTGGGGCTTTCCGATCATCGACCCCACTCCTTTGGGCCCAAAGGAACGGCGCGACGCGAAGCGGGCCGTGACGGCCTGCCCGGTGCTCGCGTTGCGAATCGAACGCGCAGACTGATCCAGACGGGCCGAAGCCGACCGACGAGGACGTGGTGAAGGGGCCCCCCTGCCTGTCGCACGGGGCGGCCGCGCCGAACTCGGCCACGGCCAGGTGGCGACGTCGGCCGGTCGGCACC
>JBDZUV010000065.1:0-16755 GCA_040255345.1 Actinomycetota bacterium
GTAGCGGACGTCGAGTTGGCGGATCATCAGCAGCTGCATCTCGCCGCGCGCCCGGGCGGCGAGCAGCTCGGCCCGCGTCGCCGACCCGGTCCACACGTCCGCGATGTCCGCGTCGACCACGCTGCGTGCCGAGGCGATGATCAGACCACCGATCACCAACACCGGGGTCATCACCGCCATGCCCCACCGCAGGCCCCAGGTGTCGCCCACCCAGCCGACGAGCGGCAGCACGATCAGGCCGGGAAGGATGAACAGCGCGCCGATCGAGAAGCCGATCGCCCGCGCCCGGGCGGGAATGGCCAGCGACAACGCTGCCAGCACTCCCGGCCCGACGATCGCGAGACAGGCCACCAGGGCGGCGTTCGCGGCGACCGCCAGCGCCGCGTGTGGCGCCGCCGCGAACCCGAGCGCGAACACGGCGCCGGCGCCGGCCGCCCACCCGATCATGGTGAACATCCGAGCGACCGACTTGCTCGCCTGGGTGGTGGCGATCCGTGCTCCGATCAACAGACCGCCGACCTGCACGGCGAGCACCGGCACCGAGACCCACCCACGTTGCCACGTGGACAGGCCGAACGTGCGGTCGTACTGCAACGCGGCGATCGAGGTGAACCCGATGATCGACGCTGCCAGGAAGGGCAACGCGGCGAACACCCGCCGCAGCGTGCCGATCTTCCACACCATCCGGTACGCCTCGGCGTAGGACGGCGGCACCTCGGCGATGGCCACCGCTTCGGCTTCGGCACCGATCCCGGCTGCGGCCCGCTCCCACGAACCGCGCACCGGTTCGCGCATCTTGAGGCCGAGGACCACCAGCAGTGCGACCGGGATCCCGAACACGATGAAGGGCACCCGCCAGCCGAACGCGGTCGCCAGTCCCGCCCCGGCCAGCACGCCGAAGAGCTGCCCCAGCACGTTGCCGAGCTGGTGCGACGCGTACACCTTGGGGCGAACCTCGATCGGGTAGTAGTCGGCGATCAGCGAGTTGTGGGTGGGGAACACGACGGCCTGCCCGATCGCGGTGCCACAGCGCACGATGACCAACATCACCACGACCGTTGCCAGACCGGTCGACATCGAGAACAGGGCCCACACCGCCGCCCCGACCAGCGCGAGGCGCACCCGACTGGTGCGGTCGGCGAGCCACGCGATCGGCACGGTCCCCAGCAGACCCATCCCGCCACCGATCGCCGAGACCAACAGGATGCCGGTGTCGGTGAGATTCAGCGCGTCGCGGATGTCGGGGAGCAGGATGCCGTAGGCGGCCTGGTCGGCCGCGTCCATGAACGCCAGACCCGCGAGGATCACCAGGGGGTAGCCCGAGACGCCTCCGAAACGGTCGCGCAGTCGCATCATGCCGTCTGCTCCTCCGGGATCGTCGACGGGTCACCGTCGGCGACGGCACCACCGTCGCTGTCCGCCGCGGTGCGGGCGAGGTCGTCGAGGTCGACATCCTCGGGCTCGTCGACGTCGACGCGGCGACCGCGCAGTGAGGGCACGGCGATCCCGCGGCGGTCCGCGAGCCAGGCCCCGCCGGCGTCACGGAGCCGGAACACGATGTCCGCGAGGCCTCCGGGGAGCGCCAGCAGCACACCGAGCACCCCGATGGCGCTGGGCAGGAGCTGCCAGTTCGCCGGCAGGAACCAGGTGCCGCCCTTGGCGAAGATCGCGCCGATGACCGCCCCGGTGAGCGACCCGACGCCGCCGACGACCGCGGCGGTGAACACCCCGATGCTCTCGGTGGCGGTGAACGGGTTCTCGGTGTACTGCTGGGAGATCATGGTGAGCAGGCAACCGGCCAACCCGGCGAGAAAGCCCGACACGGCGAACGCGGTGAGCTTGGCCCACAGCAGGCGCACGCCGTAGGCCTGCGCGGCCGACTCGTTCCCGCGCACCGCGCGGAGCACCCGTCCGGTGTGGCTGTTCCGGATCCCGTACGCGGCGACGAGGCCGATCAACGCGACGACGACGCACACCGCGTACATGGTCCCTTCCGACGAGAGGTCGATCGTGCCCAGCAGTGTGGGTCGATCGATCCGACCGTTGGGGATCCAGGAGAACACCGACCGGTTCAACAGGTACCCCGAGGTCGCCAGGGCGAGTGCCAGGGTCGCAACCGCCAGGTAGAACCCGCGCAGGCGCAGGCTGGGTAGGCCGACCAGCGCGGCGGCAGCGGCACCGCAAACGCCTGCGAACCCCAGTGCGGCGAGCAGATCCCAGTGCCAGGTGGCCACGGCGACGGCGCCGGCGACCGCTCCGACCGCCGCGAACGACATCTGCCCGAGCGAGACCTGGCCGGCCCACCCGGTGAGGACCACGATCGACAGGGTGACGAGCGCGAAACACGCGACCGTGGCGGCCTTCTGCTGATCGGCCGGGCCGAGCCACGCACCGAGCCAGACGAGCGCCGCGAGCCCGACGCCGATGGCGCTCCAGCGCACGGCGATCACGACCGGCAGTCGTCCCAGGGCCGCGGGCAACGGACGGGGATCGTCCGCGATGTGCCACGACGCGGTGTCGTCCGCGTCGACCCGGCGTTGTCCGGTGCGTTTGACGAGCAGGCCACCGAAGACCACGACGGCGTAGACGACGTAGACCAGGGTGGGGGAGTCGCCGGCGTGCCACGAGACGCCTTGTTCGAGGATCCCCAGTGCGACCGCGGTGAGCGCGACCGCCGGCAGGCACGCGGCGCCTGCGAGCACGAGCGCACTCAGTGCGGCGATCAGTGTGGTGATGCTGACCGTGGCGCTCAGGGGGATACCGAGGATCGATGCCCGCAGGAACACCCCGAGATACGAGAGCACGGCAGCGATCGCCCACACCAGCGTGTTGATCCGCTTGACGGGAATGCCGAGGCTCGCGGCGCGGTCGGCCCGCTCTGCACTGGCCCGCACGGCGATCCCGATGTTGCTCCGTCCCAGGAACAGGGCGAGGGCCACCAGGGCGGCCGCCGAGATCACGACGGCGGCGATCGAATCGGCGCCGAAGAGCTGGGTGCCGATCGTGATGTGGAAGTCGCCGGGGAAGGAGATGTCCGAGGTGTTCAGGGCCTGCTCGCCCCAGATGCGCGGCAGGAGCAGGGCGCACACGATGAACAACTGGGAGATGCCGATCGTCGCGACCGTCAGCACCAGGCGGGACGCCTTGAAGAAGCGTCGGATGAGCAGGAACTCGACCAGCGCGCCGATGACCACGGCGCCGACGAGGCCGATGAAGAACGACAGCAGGTACGGCAGACCCCACGACGACACGATGCAGCCGTACGCGAACGTGGATGGCAGGGTGCCCAGATCGGCTTGGGCGAAGTTGAGGATCCGGTTGGCCCGTTGGATCAGCGCGAGGCCGAGGGCGACGAGCGCCCCGAGCATGCCGAGCACGAGGCCGAGCGCGGTCACCCCGATGGGGACGGGGTAGGCGGCCAGCGCGACGACGAGGATCACCGCGGCCGGCAGGTAGGGACCGTACGCGCCGAAGTGGATCGAGCGCCGTCCGGTGACATGTTGCATCGTCTGGTCGGTCACCGGCCCCCTTTTCGGACTCTGCCGGTTCACCGCGCCGGCCCCCTGGCACGGCGCGCACGTGGGACACTAGTCCGACCGGCGGAGCGGGTCGGACAGATCGTGGCGATGCCCTCGCACCCGCGTCGGACGGCCTGCGGGGATCGATCCGGCGGGAGTACGGTCGCGACCATGAGTATCGATACCGCAATCGACGAGCAGATCGACTTCGCGGCGGTGCGCGCGGAACGCAAGGCCACGCTCGCGGCCGCGTTCAGGATCTTCGGCCGCTTCGGGTTCAACGAAGGCGTCGCCGGGCACATCACGGTGCGTGACCCCGAGCATCTCGATCGCTTCTGGGTGAATCCGTTCTCGGTCAACTTCCGCATGATCCGGGCCGACGACCTGATCTGTGTGGACCATCACGGTGAGGTCGTCGAGGGCGACGGGCTGTTGAACCAGGCGGCGTTCGCCATCCACTCCCGCATCCACGCGGCGCGTCCCGACGTGATCGCCGCGGCGCACTCCCATTCGGTGTACGGCAAGGCGTTCTCCGCGTTGCACCGCGAACTTCGGCCGCTCACCCAGGATGCCTGCATCTTCTTCGAGGACCACGTCCTGTTCGACGACTACACCGGGGTGGTCGTCGATCCTGCCGAAGGTGATCGGATCGCCGAGGCCCTGGGGCCGCGCAAGGCGGTGATCCTCGCGAACCACGGGTTGCTCACGACCGGGCACAGCATCGAAGAGGCGGTGTTCTGGTTCGTCACCATGGAGCGGACGTGCCAGGCCGAGCTCGCGGTGCTCGCTGCCGGTGGCGGCGTGCCGATCCCCGACGACGTGGCCCGGCACACCTTTGCCACGGTGGGGAGCCACGCGGCCGGGCGGTTCGGCGCCACGCCGCTGTTCGACTGGATCCGTTCGGTCGAGACCGACCTGTAGTCGGCGCCGGTCGGCGGAGGGTTCAGCCCGTGTAGGTGGGCCGGGCGGCGATCGGTGCGGCCGGGGCCGTGGCCGGTGGCGTCGCCAGTGTGGTCGCCGTGACCGTGGTCGGCGTCGAGGTCGGGGTGGGGGGCTCCGGCGGCAGGTCGGTGCCGATCACCAGGGCGTAATCGCCGGCACGGGACACCCGGGCCGTGATGATCCGGCCGCCGCTCACGACGGTCGTACGCACGTCGGTGAGACCGCGCGTCGCGACCCGATGGCCGGTGTCGTCCTGCGTCGGGGTCCACACCACGAGGTCGGCGCCGACGGCGGTGGCGTCCGCGTGGGCTTCGATCGAGAGCACGCCGGTGTCGGGGTCGCTCCGCAGCTTCGTGACCCGGCCCGGCGTGGCCCGGGGGTACGCGCGGCCCAGCACGTCGAGAAAGGCGTCGTTCGGACCGAGGTCGGTGTTGTCCGGGCATTGCAGCAGGTTCAGGTGGGTCTCGATGACAGCCGGCGAGATCACCGAGTCGCCCTGCCACTGCACCGAATGGGGGTCACCGCACGATTGGCGCCACTGCCACCAGGCGCCGCCCTGGACCTTGGCGTCTTCGTTGGCGGCGTAGCGGCGGACCTTGGCCAACGTGTCCGCCGAGGTGTCCCAGAAGCCGTACTCGCCGACCCAGACCGGCACACCCATTCCCTCGGCGAACGAGTCGAACAGGTCGCTCATGGCCTCGATGGTCAGGAAGTCGGTGATCGACTCGGCGTAGTTGTGCGGGGCGGCGACGACGTTCTCGGTGCCCAGACCGATCCGGCTCGGGTCGGGGATCATGATCCCGCGGCTCAGGTCGGCTGCGGGGATGCCGGGTTCGACGAACACGATGTGGTCGAAGCGCGCGCCCGCGGCGTGCTCGGCGGTCCGGATCGAGGTGACCGCGTCGCGGATGAACGCCTCATAGAGCGGGGTGAGGGCATCGGCCGCCCGGGAGACCTCGGGTTCGTTCAACAGGTCGTAGCCGGCGACCTCCGGTTTGCCTGCGAACCGCGTCGCGACCGCGCCCCAGGCGTCGGCGAGTGCGTCGCGGATGCCGTCGGTGTCGTCGTAGAAGTGGTTCCACGCGGCCGTGACCGCGGGAGACGAGTTGCGGTCGCCGGCGGTCAGACAGGTCGACGACCCGTCGGTGATCGTCGCCCAGGCGGGCGCGCCGTCCCACCCTTTCGCCGGGGTCGTGCCCGCCGGGCAGGTCGACGGGTCGGTGGTGGAGATCGCGTCGGTGTAGGCGTCCTGGTGCATGTCGATCACGGTGTAGATGCCGTGCGCGGCGGCCGCATCGACGTGGTCCTCGACCTGATCGAGATAGGACTGATCGATGTGACCGCGGGTCGGCTCGACCCGCGACCAGGTGATGATCAGCCGGATCACCGAGAACCCGTGGGCCGCCATGGTGTCCCAGTCGGCGTCGGTGACTCCCAGAGTGGGTGCCAGCGACGGGACGCCCTGCCAGTACCGGCCGAGCGAGTTCACGTTCGCGCCACGCAGGAGCACCTGGCGGCCGGTGTCGTCGACGATCTGTCGATCCGCCGAGGTCTGGAGCGGCCGCAGTTCGACCGGTGAACCGGCCGCGCCGGCGACGGACCCCGACCGGGTGGTGGCCGGGAGCAGGCCGACCACCGTGACGAGTGCGAGCAGTGCCGCGGCGATCGCCGCCGGAGTCGGCCGTCGTGTCATCCCGCGCACGTTAGAGGATGCGCCATCGGGCGTATCCGGCCGATGGGCACCGCGGGCTCGTTCCGGGTGACGTTCGGCGACCGACGACGAAGGCCGTCGGCGTGCGACGTGTCGGTCGGTGCACGCCGGCGCGCGGCGGCTACTCGGCCGCGATCGCGGACCTGATGTCGTCGGTGATCTTCTCGGGCTTCGTCGCCGGGCCGTAACGGCGGATCACCGTGCCGTCGCGACCGACGAGGAACTTGGTGAAGTTCCACTTGATCCGGTTGGCGAGCACGCCGCTCTTCTGGGACCGGAGCCACGCATAGAGCGGGTGGGCGCGCGAGCCGTTCACCTCGATCTTGGCGAACATGGGAAAGGTGACGTGGTAGGTCGTGTCACAGAATTCGGCGATCTCGTCGTTGTCGCCCGGCTCCTGGTGGGCGAACTGGTCACAGGGGAATCCGAGTACTTCGAAGCCGTCGGATCCCAGGTCTTCGTGCAGCTTCTGGAGCCCGGCGTACTGGGGGGTGAACCCACACTTCGAGGCGGTGTTCACCACGAGCAGCACTTTGCCGGCGTAGTCGGCGAGTGGTTGGTCGTCGCCGGTGATCGTCGTCGCCGAGAAGTCCGAGATGGTCGTCATGGGTTCAGTCTGCCCCGTCGAGGAGCGAGCCGGTCCCACGACGGCGGGTGGCCCCCGTCGCCGGTCGGGCCGCGGTGGTCTCCCGGGGTCGGCCGGTCGTCAGGGAATCAGCACGAGCTTCCCGAACAGGTCGCCTGCGGCCATACGCTCGAACGCCCTGCGGGCGTCGGCGAGGGGGATCTGCGCGTCGATGACCGGGCGCACCCCCGTGGTCGCGCAGAACCGACCGAGCCGCTCGAGCTCGTCGCGGTTGCCCATCGTCGACCCGATCACCCGGAGTTGCAGGAAGTACACCCGGGTGAGATCCGCCGGCGGGTTCGGCCCGGTCGTCGCCCCGCAGGTGACGATGGTGCCGCCGGGTCGCGTCGAACGCACCGAATGCGCCCAGGTGGCTTCGCCGACGGTCTCCATGACCGCGTCGACCTTGGTCGGCAGTCGTTCGCCCGGTTCGAACACGGCATCAGCGCCGATCTCGAGGGCGCGGGCTCGTTTGGACTCGCTGCGGGCGGTCGCCCACATGCGGTACCCGGCGGCCCTGCCGAGCACCAGCAGTGCCGAAGCCACCCCGCCACTGGCCCCCTGCACCAGCACGGTGCCGCCCGGTTGGGTGCCCGAGTTGGTGAACAACATGCGGTAGGCGGTCAGCCACGCCGTGGGCAGACACGCGGCTTCGGCCCAACTCAACGCCTCGGGCTTGGGTACCAGATTGCGACGGGGCACGCACACCCACTCGGCCATCGCGCCGGCGTACCGTTCCGACAGCAGCGACCGTTTCGGGTCGAAGGTCTCGTCGCCCTGCCAGCCGTCGCTCGCGATCACCGAATGGACGATGACCGGGTTGCCGTCGGAGTCTTCTCCCGCCGCGTCGCAGCCCAGGACCATCGGCAGTCGGTCTTCGGTGATCCCGACCCCTTGCAGGGTCCACAGGTCATGGTGGTTCAGCGACGCCGCCTTCACCCGGACCTTCGCCCACCCCTCCGGTGGGGTCGGTTCAGGATGCTCGCCGACCTGAAGGCCCGACAACGGATCATCGGCGTTCAAGGCGGTGGCGACGGCGGCGAGCATTCGGGCTCCTTGTCTGGAATGGGCGACCGTCATCGATTGTGCCCGATACACGGGCTCGGAGATGCCCTCACGCCGTGAGGTCCGCCGCTTATGATCCGGCGATGCGCCTGGTGCTCTCGATCGCATTGCAGCTCGTCGCGAACGCGATCGGCATCATCGTGGCTGCAGCGATCCTCGAGGACATGAGCCTCGACGCCGGCGGTTTCTTCATCGCGGTCGGGGTGTTCACGCTGATCTCGATCGTCGTGTCGCCGATGATCCGCCAAGCCGCGATCAGACGGTCGTCGGCGATGCTGGGCAGTAGCGCGCTGATCGTCAGCCTGCTGGCGCTCATCGGGACGGTGCTGTTGACCGACGGCATGATGATCAGCGGGGTCGGCACGTGGGTGCTCGCGGCCGTCATCGTCTGGTTGGCGGGGCTCGTGGCCACGGCGCTGTTGCCCTTCGTGATCTTCAAGCGCCTGCGGGAAGACCGGAACACCACGTGACGGCATGCTCGGTCACCGGGGAGAACAGCGAAGCGGGGCCGGGTCGTCGCTTGCCGTGATCGTGTGAGTGGGACTGCCGACGACGCGAGATCGCCCGGCTGGGAACGGCACCCGGCGGACGTCGCGCGCCTGGTGGTCTCCGCGGTCGTCACGATCGCGCTCGTCGGGTTCTCCCGCCTGTTCGACGATTCGATCGACCGGGTCTCGACCGATGTCGTACGACTCGTGCGCACCATCCCCGACGGTCTGGCCTTCGCCCTCGTCGGGATCGTCCAGATCATCGTCACCGTGGCCGTCCCGGCCGCGGTGATCTGGCTCGTCGTGAAGCGACGTTGGCGCATCCTGGGCCTCGGCGTGTTCGCCGCGCTCGCAGGCGGGCTCGCCATGGCCGTGCTCGGAGGGCTGCTCGACAGCGACGTCCCCGCGGCACTGCAACGTTCCCGCGTCGTCGAGTCGTGGTTGAGTGGCAGCGCGTACCCGTCGGCCGCGCTGCTCGCCGCCGGAGCCGCCGTGATCACCGCGTTCGCCCCGTTCGTGCCCCGCAACTGGAATCGGATCGCCACCTTTTCCATCGGCGGTGTGGCGCTGTTGCGGGTCCTCACCGCTACCGAGATCCCGATGAACCTGCTGTTGATCCTTGCGGTCGGCTCGTTGATGGGATCGGTCGCGTTGGTCGTCAGCGGCGCGCCGCCGCGTCGGGTCGACCCCGACACGATCGGCGACACGCTCAGCGGTGCCGGGCTCGAGATCGCCGCCGTCGAGCCCTACGGCAACGAGCGCACCGCACCGAGCTTTCGGGTGCGGCACCCCGGCGGCGCCGAAAGCTACGCGGTGCTGTTGGGTCGGGACCAACGTGATCAGGACCTCGTGCTGCGCGCCTGGCGTGCGCTGCGGCTCAAGGGGTTTCACGCGCGTCGCCCGATCGGTTCGCCGCGGCGCGCGGTCGAGAACGAACAACTGATCCTGGCATTCGCCCAGAGTGCCGGGGTGGGCACGTCCCGCCCGGTCACGATCGGCATCACCGACGACGGCGCCGTCGTGGGAGCGACGAGCTGGGTGGAGGGAACGTCGCTCGGACGTCTGGGCGAGCAGGCGATCACCGACGGCCTGCTGGCGGCGACCTGGCGGGAAGTCGCGAAGCTGCACGCCCGGCGGATCGCGCACGGGTGGCTCAACGTCGACAGCGTGCTCGTCGATCAGGGTCGCCCGCATGTGGTCGGATTCCGCTGGGCGGCGACGAACGCATCGTCCCAGACGTTGTCGGCGGACGTCGCCGAGCTGTTGTGTTCACTCGCCGTGCACGTCGGCATCGACCGGAGCGTCGCCTCGGCGGTGCAGGGCCTGGGCACCGACCGGATGGCCGCCGTGCTCCCGCTGCTGCAACCGCTCGTCATCTCGGGCCGGACCCGCGACGATCTGAAGGCTGCGCAGGTCGGCCTGGGTGCGCTGCGTGACGCCGTACAGCAGGCCGTCGGCGCCGACTCGGTGGAGCTCGCACCGGTCAGCCGGGTGTCGCTCAAGGGCGTCGTGTCGTTGGTGGGCAGCATCGTGCTCGCCTATTACGTGTTCTCACTCGCCTCGGATTGGCGCAGCATCGCCGACGCATTCGGTGACATGGACTGGGCGGCGGTGCCGCTGCTCGTCGCACTGGTGCTGACGATCAACTCGGGCGGTGCGCTGTCGCTGATGGGATCGGTGAACGTCGACCTGCCCTTCATGCGGACCAGCCAGATCATGTTCGCGCAGGGCTTCCTGAACCGGTTCACACCGGCGAACGCGGGAGGGATGGCGTTGCGCGCCCGGTATCTGCAACGCGAGGGCGTCGATCTGACCGTCGGTGCGGCGGCCGTCGGGCTGACCTCGGCGGTGAGCGGCGTGGTCCAGGCCGTGTTCATCGTGGTGTTCCTGCTCTGGGGAGGCGCGGCCGACCAGCTCAGCCGGTTCGAGTTGCCCTCGGCCACGAAGACGCTCGGCATCCTCATCGCCATCGGTGCCGTGATCGGCGCGCTGGTGCTCAGCGCGTGGGGTCGCCGGGTCGTCGTGCCGTGGGTGAAGCGGACGGTGGGTCCGGCACTGGCCAGCTTCGCCGTGTTGGCCCGCCAGCCGCGCAAGCTGGCCCAGCTCGTCGGGGGTGCCGCGCTGAGCAAGCTGGCCACGATCGCCGCGTTCGCCCTGACCATCTCGGCGATGGGCGTGACCATGGACTTCTCCCAGGTCGGCGCGCTGTACATGGTCGCGAGCACGGTCGGCGCGGCGGTGCCCACCCCGGGGGGAGTGGGGGGCATCGAGGCGGCGCTCACCGCCGCGCTGATCTCGGCGGGGGTCGACCCGGCCACCGCCGGCGCGATCGTGTTGATCTTCCGGCTGTTCACGTTCTGGTTCCCGACCCTGCCGGGCTGGGCCTTCCTCCAGCGGGTCCAGCGCAACGGCGTCGTCTGACCGGCCGACCCGCGGCCTTCCTCTCAACCGGATTTCGCTTCCCCGCCGGAGCGGAGCGTCGGTGTTCGGCGGCGGATCGGCCCGCGCGTCTTCTAGTGTCCGCCCTCATGGCTGTCGAAGAACCCGTGCCCACCGCCCCGTCCGCGCCGTTGCCTGATCCCGCCCAGGTGGCCGCACTGACCGACGCGTTGCTCGACCCCTCCCTCGCGCCGATCGTCGAGGTGGTGCTCTCGGTCGATCGGACCGGACGTGAGCCGGTCTACGAGGCCCGGGCCATCGACGGGGCGGTGCGCTTCGGGCGTTCGGTCGACGGCCACGGGTGGCGTTACGACGTGGTCGAGACCCGGGGGCGCAACCCGCTCGCCGACCAGGCGGTCGACCGGTTCTGGGGGGCCGCCGAGGAGCGTGCCGGCCGCTGGCCGGACCGCACCCAGGTGTCGTATCCGTTCGCGTACGAGATGGTGTCTCAGATCTTCGACGCGCCCTGGGCGCCCGATCTGATCTGCGAGCACACCTCGACCCACAACTGGGAAGACCAGGGCGGCCACCGCGGCGAGCACGGTTCACCCACCGTGGTGCAGGCCCGTGCCCCGTTCGTGCTCGCCGGCGCCGGGGTGCGTCGCCAGGGCGTGGTGCCCCGTGCCTGTCGGTTGATCGATGTCGCCCCGACGGTGTTGGCGCTCATGGGCGGGGCCCCGGTGGACGGGGTCGGCCAGAACGGCCTGCCGCGTCCCGACGCCCTGTTGCGCCGCCAGGACGGCGACGTGCTCGACGGTCTGTTCGACGAGGCGCGGACGGCGCCGAGGCACGTCATCGGCGCGCTGTTCGACGGGTGTAACCCGAACGTGCTGCACGAACTCGCTGCTGCGGGCGAGCTGCCGAACATCGCCCGGCTCATCGACGACGGCGTGTCGTTCGGCCACGGGGCGATGGCGTCGCTGCCGACATTGACGCTGGCCAACCACACCGGCATCCTCACCGGCGCCCACCCGGGTCATCACCGGATCATCAACAACGCCTGGTACGACAAGGCCGCGGGCAGCCAGGTCATCACCAATTCACCCGAGACCTGGGCCTGGTCGATGGCGAACCTGAACCCCGGTGTCGAGACGATCCATCAGGCGGTCAAACGCACCTGGCCCGACGCGTTGAGCGTTTCGTGCAACGAGATGTGCGACAACGGTGCCGACGTGTCGATCTTCGCGACGATGCGCTCGGGTGGCGCGATCGACGCCCCGCCACGGGCCGAGGACCTGCCCTTCACCACCGAACGGTTCGTCCGCCCGGTCAAGGACTACGAGATCTCGTCGCGTATCGATCACCTCTCGATGACCCAGGCCGTCGATGCGTTCGAGAACCGACACGGTGCGCTGCCACGCTTCCTGTGGGTGAACTTCTCGCTGACCGACGCGGCCTTCCATTCCGGCGGGCCGCATTCGGAGATCGCGCACGCGTCGCTGCGCGACACCGACGCCCGCCTCGGCGAGGTGATGCGGGCGGTCGAGAGGGCCGGCGTCTTCGACGACACGGCCTGGTTCCTCGTCGCGGATCACGGCATGGAAGAGAACGACCCCTCGGTGAACGGCGACTGGGGACCGGTGCTCGCCGACACCGGTGTGCCGCACCGCGACGAGGCCTACGGCTTCATCTACGCCGGCGTCTCCGGCGGCCGCTCGAGCTAGTGCGGTGAACCCGCACCTCCTTCCGATCGCATCGAGTGAGAACGGCGTTCGGCGGCCGGCCCGATGGTCGGCACGGGAGCTCGCCGCTCTCGACCTGCCCGGTGCTGAGTGGTGCGGGGTTTCCGGCACGCCGCAGCCGGTGCGCTGCGCCTACGGCGGCACGGAACGGGACCCCGGTGACTACCATCCGCTCCTGACCCGCCCGGCAGCAGCACCTGGCCCCTGCGACCCTGGAGACTCCCAATGAAGATCGGACTCAACACCGGCTACTGGTCGTCGGGCCCGCCCGCCGATGTCCACGAGCGGATCGCCGAGGCCGAACGACTCGGCTTCGATTCGATCTGGACGGCCGAAGCGTACGGCTCGGACTGCATCTCGCCGCTGGCCTGGTGGGGTGCGACGACCAAGTCGATGCGGCTCGGCACCGCGATCATGCAGCTGTCGGCCCGCACCCCGACCGCTGCGGCGATGGCCGCACTCACGATGGATCACCTGAGCGGCGGACGCTTCATCCTCGGCCTCGGTGCGTCGGGACCCCAGGTCGTCGAGGGCTGGTACGGCCAGCCCTACCCGCGACCGCTCGCCCGCACCCGCGAATACGTCGCGATCGTCCGGGAGGTGCTCGCCCGCAAAGGGCCGGTCACCTTCGACGGCGCCCAGTACCAACTTCCCTTCCCCGGCGGCTCCGGCCTCGGCAAGCCGCTCAAGTCGACCGTGCATCCGCTGCGCGACGACCTGCCGATCATGCTCGCCGCGGAGGGCCCCAAGAACGTCGCGCTCGCCGCGGAGATCGCGGACGGCTGGCTGCCGTTCTGGTTCTCGCCCAAGTCCGACGCCTTCTACCGTGAGGCCCTGAGCAGCGGGTTCGCCCGTGACACCAGCCGCCACGGTGGTCTGGACGGTTTCGAAGTGATCTCGACGCTGCCCGTGATCATCGGCGACGACATCGAGGGATGTGCCGACATCATCCGTCCGATGCTGGCGTTGTACGTCGGCGGCATGGGCGCCAAGGGGGTGAACTTCCACTACGACGTGTTCGCCCGGATGGGCTATGAAGCCGAGTGCGCCCGCATCCAGGACCTCTACCTGGACGGCCACAAGGACGAGGCGATCGCCGCGGTGCCCACCGAGTTGGTCGAAGACGTCGCGCTGATCGGTCCGCTCGGCAAGGTCACCGAAGAGGCCGAGGTGTGGAAGCAGACACTGCTCACCACCGCGCTCATCGCCGGCCCGGCCTTCCAGTTCGAACAGATCGCCGAGATCCTGTCGTGAGTGCGGCCGCGCCCGCCCCGGCGTCGACGGTTTCACTCACCCGTGACGGTCACATCGCCCGGGTGCAACTGGAACGTCCCGACAAGCTGAACGCCCAGACCCACCAGATGTGGTTCGAGCTGCGTCGGATCGCCGACGAGATCGGCCAGGACACCTCGGTGCGTGCCCTGATCGTCTCGGGTGCCGGCCGGTCGTTCTCGGCCGGGCTCGACACCGCCGTGCTCACCGACTTCTTCGGATCCGCCGGCGCCGCGGACCTCGAAGGGCTCGACGGCCCGACGAGCCTGCGCCGGGTGCAGCACAGTTTCACCTGGTTGACCGAAGCGCCGTATCCGACGATCGCCGCGGTGCAGGGGCACGCGCTCGGTGCGGGGTGCCAACTGGCGCTCGCCTGTGACCTGCGCGTCGCCGCGGACGACCTGTCGATGGGCGTGCTCGAGACCAACTGGGGGCTCATGCCCGATCTGGGTGGCACCGTCTGGCTGCCCGAGTTGGTCGGCCCGGCGAAGGCGAAAGAGTTGATGTGGCTCGCCGAGCGTGTCGACGCCGCCGAGGCGCTCGAGTTGGGCCTGGTGAACCGGGTCGTGCCCCGCGCCGAGCTCGACACGGCCGTGACCGAACTCGCCGAGCGGCTCAGTGCGCGTCCACCGCTCGCGGTCACCGCGATCAAACACGCCGCCGCCGCGAACGCCGACGGGTTCGAGGCAGCTCTGGCTGCGGCCGGCGCCGGGCAGCTCCGTTGTCTCGCCTCGAACGATCTCGCCGAAGCCGGAGCGGCCTGGCTGGAGGGACGGGACCCGGACTACACCGGCACCTGACCCCGGTCGGGAAGCCGCCCGTGAGGCGGTCGCTGGTGCCCGCGGCCCGGTCGGTGTGGCTCCCACGCCGGCCGCCGATGGGCTCGACCGTTCACGTGGTGCCGAGCGTCAGGTCCTCGAAGTGTTGGACCGTCGCCGCGACGTCACGGCCGTCTTCGTCGGCCAGTAGCGCGACGAGCGATTCTGCCTCTTCGAGACAGGCCGGGCAGGCGCGCAGATGCACCACGAACGCGCGTGGCATCGTCTGGCCGGCGAGGAGGTTCTCACACACCTGGTCGACCTGGTCGAAGCAGTCGTCGCACGACAGGTACGGGTCGGTGTCGAGGGTCAGCTCGTGTGCCGCCGTCAACGACAGGCGCGGTGGTGAGCTCACGTCGCCCGCCCCGCTTCGATGAGTTCCATCATCTCGGCTCCTTCGCGGTCGACGACCGCTCGACGCAACCGCCGCCGCGCATCGTGCATGACCTTGTAGATGGCGTTGCGAGTCGTCCCGAGCCGTTCGGCGACGACGTCGGTCGGCACTCCATCCACCGCCACGGCGACCATGACCTCTCGTTGATGCGCGGTCAATTCGGTGTTCATCGCGTCGAACACCACCCGGACGAAGTGACGCTCTTCCAGGTCGCGTTCAGGCGTCCCGGCGACGGCTTCGGTCACGTCGTGGACTTCGATCGACACCTGGCCTTCGCGCCACGCGAGGCGTCGCGACTCGGTCGCCGTCTGGAGAATCGCGAACTTGTACGCCCACGTCGTGAACCGACTCCGGCCCTCGAACGTGTCGAGGCGATCCAGAACCAGCATGGTCGCCTCGTCGGCCGCGCTGTACGCGATCTCCTCCCGCCGGGCATCGTCGCGATAGCCCGAGGCCATCAGTCGGCCGAGCTGGTGGCGTGACGCCCGCAGCATCAGGGCGTGCAGATCCTGAATGGCGTCTTCCCGTTCGGAACCCGAGCCGTGGAGCCGAGCGAACAGATCCGCAGAAGCGGCCACACCGACGTTGCCGCGAACGACTTCGGGATCAGCTTCGAGCTCCGACATTGACAGGTGTCCTCCTGGCGGCACGGCCATCGTAGCCGTCGGAACGGCGCTGGCCACCCGGCTCGGAGCGTCACCCCCGAAGCGGCGAAGTCGGCGCTGCCTGATGGCACGGACCTCAGTCGTGTCTTGCGCGGGAGCGTGCGCCACCGTCGGTTCGGCAAGATGCGGAGAGGTCCACGTACAGAGCGGCCGCATACCTGTGGGTGCGGCGAGCCGTCGAAGTCTTACCTTCCGAGAAATTTTCGGTCATTCACGTAAGGAACCCGCCCCGACCGACACTCACGCTTTTGACCGATCAGAAAGATGTTGTCAGGATCCGACTCGGAGAGTCGGGTGCAGTACCGGGCACTTCTGAGACGAGGAGAGAGACATGTTGCAACAGACGCGCATCACCAAACGGCGGCCGAAGGGGGCGATCGTTGCGCTGGTACTCGCCGTTGCGCCGGCCCTGGTCGGCCTGTCGACGGTGGGTCGCACCGCGGACCCCGCCGCCGCAGCCACCCCACCGGCGGTGACCAGTTACCAGGATTGTGTCGACTCGCCGGCGGTGCAATTGCATGATGCGATGCGGTCGTTGTGGTCGCAGCACATGGAGTGGACGTACGCGACGATCGCGGCGTTCGCGTCGGGTTCGTCGGGCTTCGCTGCGACCTTGGATCGGTTGTTGGCGAATCAGACCGACCTGGGGAATGCGATCAAACCGTATTACGGTGACGCGGCGGGTGAGCAGCTCACGGCGTTGTTGAAGGCGCACATCGATGGGTATGTGCCGGTGCTTCAGGCGGCCAGGGCCGGTGACTCCGCCGGAGTGGACTCGGCGTTCGCGGCCGTGCTCGCGAACGGTGTGCAGATCGGTGATTTCCTGGCGAGCGCGAATCCCGACAACTGGTCGGCGTCCATGATGGAAGACATGATGAACACCCACAACAACCAGACGTTGGGCTATGCGGCTGCGCAACTCCAGGGTGACTTCGCCGGTTCGATCCGCGACTATGGCGTCGCCGAGGCGCACATGGCCGACATGGCCGACATGCTGACCGAAGGCATCATCGCCCAATTCCCCGACCAATTCGCCGGTGAACCCACCTACGCGGACTGCATGGACCTCGCCTCGATCGAGTTGCATGATGCGATGCGGTCGTTGTGGTCGCAGCACATGGAGTGGACGTACGCGA
>JBDZUV010000066.1:0-2679 GCA_040255345.1 Actinomycetota bacterium
TACCGTCGTCCGCGCCGCCGCGATCGGCCTGCTTCTGTGGTTTGTGCTCGGTGTGCCGGGAAGGCGCGAGTCGGCCGAGGTCGTCCCCGACGACCGGTAGGAAAGGCGGGTCGGCCCTCTCGGCGCACGGCAGGCGAGCAGGGGCCCGACGGGGTCCGGCCCGTCGACGGCCAGGTGTCGCTCGATGCCACCCTCGCCCTCGCAGTGCCGTTCGATCCGGGCGCCGCCGACACGGCGGTGGCCGATCTCGAGTGTGGTCGGCCCGTGACTCGTGCCCCCATGGGCCGGATTCACCCCGCCCATCCGGGCGAGCGTCCGATCAGTGAGGTCGTTCCCGACTGCCACCGTTCGAGTACCGCTCCGGCGAAGCGCGCCTCGACCCGACTCAACGCGGCTGCACCGAAGATCACCTCGTCGGCGAGGCCGGGTTCGGATTCGATGAGCCCGGCCACCATCCCGCTGATCGCCAGTCGGCCATGGTGCACGTCGGCTTCGACGTGTACCCCGTAGAAGTCCTCGAGACTGGCAGACACCGCAAGGCTGCGTGCGGCGGCGAGATAGCGCGTCATCGGGGTGACCGAGGTGATCTCGAACAGTGCGAGGTGGCCGACGAGGGCTCCTCTGAGACGGCGGTGCAGGGCGAACAGCTCGACGAGGTTGTCGGTTGCCAGCGTCGTCCCGGGGAGCACGTCGACGTAGCCGCCGAGCCGGTCGTCGAGTCCGAGCTCACGCATCGCGGCAGAGAACAGCTCCGCGTGGGCCGCTCCCGGCTCGCCACCGCCGTATTCGTCCATCTGGATCTCGATCAGTGCCGATCGGCCACGGCCGGTGAGGCGCGGGATGCCGAAGGTGTGGGCGTCGGCCTCTTTGAGCTGGTAGGCCGACCGGTGGATCATGAACTCCGAGATCCGGTCCAGCGTCGGGTCGTCCTGGATCGTGCGAGACAGCGGGGGACCGGGGCGGTCCGCGATCGCGTGGAGCGCCTCTATCGGATCCGACGGGAGCGATCGCGGGTCGTGTTCGTCGCGCAACGCCGCTTCGAACGAGGCCTCGAGCCGACGACGGAATGCCAACACGCGCGGGTCCCATTCGGCCTCGTCGTCGACACCGACGAAACCATGATGATGCAGTTCGTTGCAGACCCACAGTGCGAGGTGCAGGTCGTCGTCGACCAGCGCCTCTGGACCGACGGGTACGTCGTCGACATCGACCAGGGGCGCGCCGGCGAGGTGGTCGACGATCGACGCGGAGAGGGGTCCCCGGGCACCGGGGAGCACGGGTACCTCGCGCGCACCGACGCGTTCGCACGCGGTCGCGCTCACCGTGCGGCACTCGTTTCCAGTTTGACGGCACCTGAGCCGTCGCCGGTCCGGGCTGAAGTCATGACACCTCCTCGGGGTGCACTACGACTTCCCGGCGGGAGACGGGGTGAAACGCCGCTCAGGTGCGGCGCACGGCCACAAGAGCGATGTCGTCGGTGCGCTCGTCGAGTGACAACACACGGTCGGCCTCCGCCAGCACCCGATCGGCGAGGACCGACGCGGCCGGTCGGTCGGCCCACGCGTCGCCGACCAGTTCGAGCAACCGATGCTGCGACAGTTGATGCGGGGGAGGAGCGTCGGTGATGCCGTCGGTGTAGAACACGACGGCGTCGTCCGGTTCGATCGTGGTGGACACCGCGACGTTGCGGACCAGCAGATCGGTGCCGAGCAGGGTTCCGTATTCGCCGAAGTAGTCGACGGTGCCGTCGGCACGGCACAGGATGGGTGGGGGATGTCCGCCGAGCGCGCAGGTCAACTCGAAGCGGCCGTCGGCGACACGCTCGAGCGAGGCCACCGCAGCAGTACACAGCATGCCGTCGCCGCCGGTTCTCAACGCGCGGTCGAGCCAGGCGAGGATCTCCCCGGGGGTGTCTTCGTGCCAGGCACTCATGCGGAAACTGTGCCGGACCCGCGCGGTCTGGGCCGCTGCCGCGGGGCCACGGCCGCAGATGTCGCCGACGACCAGCGCCCACCGGTCGGAACCTGCGGCGACGATGTCGTAGAAGTCACCACCGACCTCCACGTCGGCGATGCCCGGTCGGTAGCGCGCCGCCACGTCGATGCCGGGGATGACGGGAAAATCGTCGGGCAGGAGCGCCTCTTGGAAGATGACCGCGAGGTCCTGGTTGCGGTCACTCGCTCGGAGCGGGGCCAGGGCGACCGCGATCCGCATCGCCATCTGTCCGAGCCAGTTCGTCTCGTCGCCGTCGAACGGCCCGAACTCGGGACCCCGCAGCAGGTGCATGGCACCGAAGGGACGGCCACCGTCGGACAACGGGATCATCAACGACGAGTGGACCCCATGGGAACGCAGGGCGCGGAGGGTCCGGTCGTCGAAACCCGGAACGCGAGCCGACCGGGGATCGGCCAGGTCGACCTGTGACATCCTGCCGGACGCGATCACGTCGCGGAGCGCGCGTTCGACACTCGCGCCCGGGGCGCGAGCCGCGTAGCCGGCTGCGACGAGCTCCGCGAGTGGAGCCGTGGACGCCACCGCATTGCGCTCCAAGGTCGGTCGGGAGTCGTCGACGCCCGACTCCGGCACGAGCATCACGCCACACCAGTCGGCGATCCGGGGGACCAGGTTCCGCGGCACCGCCTCGAGCACGGCGGCGGTCGAATCGCAGCGGTCGAGCGC
>JBDZUV010000066.1:2779-16710 GCA_040255345.1 Actinomycetota bacterium
GGTTCCGCGGCACCGCCTCGAGCACGGCGGCGGTCGAATCGCAGCGGTCGAGCGCCCTGTCGAGATCGGTGATCACCTCGGTGTGCTCGCCTCGACCGTCGGTTCGGAAGAACCTCCTCGCCGCACCCTGCAGGGCTGCATCCGCCCAACGCGAGTCGGGTGCCACCCGGGTGACCGTCCAGATGGCCAGGGTTCCACCCGGTTCGGAGACCATGGTGCGCTCGACGGCGAAGAGCGAAACCGACCCGTCAGGCAGCCTCGAGGAGACGACTCGCGCCGCCGCACCGCGTGACGATGCCGCGCCTCGTTGCGGCCGGCCCGATGCGAGGAGGGTCTGGACGATCCGCCGTGGCGGCTCGTCGCCCAACCATCCGAAGGTCTCGGTCGCGGTCGAGTTCCACTGGACGATCCGACCACTCCCGTCCGTGACGATGACCGCGGCGGCAACTGCGTCGAGGACCTCCCAGTCGTCGATCCCGGATCCTGAGCCGGCGGTGTGCGGGGAATCGGACATGGCGGTGATGCCGGTGCCCAAGCGGTCGATCGAGACGTTACTCGTCCCGGAGTCCGGGTGTGGCGAATCTCACTCCAATGTCACGAGATCGACAAGTCCGGAGATCTCGAGGAGCTGCACCACCCGTTCGGACGCGCCACGAATCGTGAGCGGGGAACCGTCGAGCCCCTGGAGCACTCGAGCGAGCACGCTCAGTCCCCGGGAATCGATGAACGTCACGGCCGACACGTCGAGCACGATCCCCGTGGTGCACGCGGTCACCACGGGTTCCATCGTCTTCCACGCGTGTTCGCTGACCGCGAGATCGAATTCTCCCGACAGAACGACGAGCGGTATCGGTTCGGTCTCCGCGATCCGCACTTCGAAGGGGTCCGGCATCGTCATCTGGGTGATCTCCAGGTATGGCCGCCGCGGCGGCACCCTACTCGGTGATTCTGCACTGCGTGGTTCTGCGGCGCCGCCGCTCCCGACGGCCGCCTGCAGATGGACGGCCGCATCTGATTGAAGTTACCGGACGAGGGGCAGTTCCGCGCCATGTGCTGGATCGAGCGACGCCGATCATGATGTCGCCACGTGACGTCTCGCAGACACCGTCTCGTAGGCTCGGCTCGATGAAGTGGAATCAGGGCGCCATGGAACGCACGGAGGCCTCGGTGCCGGCCGACGACCGACAGGTGCGGGTGCTTCGGCTGGTGACCGCCGGCACGATGTCGCTCCACGAGTTCGGAACCGACGCGGTCGAAGACGTCCGATCAGCGGTGGGCGAGGCATGCGCCTTGGTCCTGGGCAGCCACGGCGCCATGGGTCGCCTCAATCTCGTGATCTGTTGCGATTCCCGACGGATCGAGGTCGTGATCAGAGGGGAGTTCGACATCGTGCCCGTCCATGGGAGAGAGGAGGATCTGCGCGCCGAACAGATGCTGATGCCCTTCGTCGATCACTGCGAGATCGACCTCGACCACCACCGGGTGTCGTTCGAGGTCACGACCTGATCGGCACCGTCGGCGCCGGCGGCACGACGGCCACGTCGCGACGCACCAGGTCCGGCAGTTTTTCGGATCGAATCTGTTTCGACCCCGTGCATGGGGAAAGCCCATCGCTTACGCTTTGGTGAGGAGTCACTCCCATGCCCACGACCACCGTCCACACGACAGATCGGCACGCACGAGACCAGGCGACCGCTGCTGAACGGGCCCTCGCGGAGCAGACCCTGCCTCGCAACGGCGACGCAGCCGGCGTCGATCCGGAGCTGTGGCTGCTGCACGTGCAGTATTCGCTCCGGAAGACCGCGGACCTCCGCAATCGGCTCGTCGAGGAATACCAGGGTTACGCGCTCGCCATGGCCAGACGCATGCACCGCGATGGTGAACCGATCGAAGACCTGCGACAGGTGGCGTTCGAGGCCCTGCTGCTGGCATTGGAGCGTTTCGAACCCCGTCGGGGCTGCCCGTTTCTGGGGTTCGCCTCGCTGACGATCAACGGTGCCCTCAAACGGCACTACCGCGACTTCGGATGGCTGCTGCGGGTGCCGAGGCGGGTCCACGAACTCGCCGCTCCGATCCGGCGTGCCACCGACACGCTCACGATGGAGTACGGGCGTGCCCCGACGCTCACCGAGGTCGCCGAAGCCCTCGAGATCGACGTCGAGACGCTCCTCGAGGCGCAGGAAGCCGACCATGCACGGACGATCGGACCGCTGTCGGTGCTCGCGCCTTCCGATACCGGCTTCGAACGTGAGACGGTCGGCCGCCCCGACCCCGGGTTCGACCAGAGCATCGACCATGTCGATCTCCGCCGGGCGCTGGCCGACCTCGACGACGACGAACGGGATCTCGTGCGGATGTACTACTTCGAGGAGCGCACCCAGAACGAGATCGCCGCCGCACTCGGGGTCAGTCAGATGCAGGTCTCGCGACTCCTGCACTCGATCACCCGTCGGCTCGCCGGTAAGGTCGGAGCCGTCGCCGTCTGAGAGGACGGCGCCCCGAACGAACCTCGACCCCTCTGGCGCGATCGCGGAGTGGCGGCAGGCCGCCGCGAGGGTCGGCCCCGGGCTCAGGAATCCGGCACCGGTCGGAGCGACGGATGGATCTGGGGCGGAGGTTCCACGACTCGGGTCCGGCCCGGATGCCGCCGCCGGTGTTCGGTGATCAACTCCTGCATCGTGTCGATCATGGCGCGGTCCCGGACCTCGAGGCCGTAGTAGCTGACCCCCGGGGTTCGTCCGGGCCGCGAGAAACGCACCAGCGCGCCACAGACGGTCTGGCCGATCGTGATCTCGACGGGCGACCCGCGGCTCACATCCGGACAGGTCGGTGACTCGAAGCCGATGCCGGTGAGCGACATGTTGTCGGTCGTCGTGGTGCAGGCGGTCGCCTTGTGCGGCCAGTGTCGAGCGTGCATCGGGCTCCAGGTGATCTGGACCCGGACGGGATAGCGATGACCGATCCGGCGCTGGTAGTGCGGCGGGGTGACACCTTCGGACAGCATGGTCATGATGCCTCCTGTCCCCTCTGAAGCCGCGAGTGTAGCGACGATTTCGGCCCCGTGCCCCACGGCCAGGGGCGGCCCGCGGTCGGCATGGCCGACGTCGTTCGCCGGGCGCACGGTGGCGGCGCGCCGTCTGTCGGCGCCGCCCCGGGCCGTGCGGTCGATCAGGAATCCAGGTCGGGACTGCACGAGAGCGTGCCGTCCCCGCAGACGTTCTTCACCGTGAACTCCATCGGTTCGAACGGGACCACCGGCTCACCGACGTCGAGCTGGATCACGCCACCGTCGGTGAGGGGAACATCGCGGGGATCGTCGATGCGCTCACCATCGAGAAATGCCACGACGGGACCCTTGGCGGGACCCACCTGCGTGGCGGTCAGCGGCTGGCCCCACACATCGAAGAAATCGCCGAGCGTGAAGGTGCGCTCCGTTGGCGACTCGACGTGGATGACCCCGTCGTCGGCATGGCTGTGCAACCAGTAGACACAACCCTTGGCGCTGTTGTTGAGGAAGCGACCACCATCGATGTCCTGTTGCCAGGGGGTGCCGTGGATGCCGACGCCTGCGGGAATGCGCTTCTGTTCACCGTTCACGAAGATCTTGACGTGCTGGTGGATGTGGTACACGACGTTCTGGCCCATCGATGATCGACAGGTGATGCCGTTCACGGGAGTGCCACCCACGGTCGAATCCGGCGACGCCAGATCCGGGACGTTCTGGATCGGCACTCCTTCTGGCCCCACCGCGGCAGTGGAGTCCGAACCCCGCAACACCAGGAAGGTCGCGATCGCGAAGCCGACCGCGAGGACCACGGCGATCACCGGAAAGATCCAGACCGGAGTGCGGTACGCGGTGGCGACGGTGTCGTCACCGAGGTCATCGCCTGGCCCGGCGACCGGTGGTGACGACCGGTGTCCTGACGAAAGGTCGTCGTCCTGTTCGGCTTCCACGGCGCCGAATCCTACCGGCGGCACGCGTGATTCAGACCGCGGATGGCCATGTCGGTGTCAAGCGGTGCTGTCGGGATGATCGACACGAACCCGGGCTCACGATGCGACGGCCACGCCCTCGTAGGCATCCCAGAGCGCCGCGTAGCGTCCGTTCAGAGCGAGGAGTTCCGCCTGGGATCCGTCTTCGATGATGCGCCCGTCGTCCATCACCAGGATCCGGTCCGCTCTGGCCGCCGTGGCGAGGCGGTGCGCGATGACCACGGTCGTACGCCCGGCGCTGAGTACGTCCATCGCCCGCTCGATCCGCGCTTCGGACGCCAGGTCGAGGTTCGACGTGGCCTCGTCCAGCAGCAACAACACCGGGTCGGCGATCAGAGCACGGGCCAGGCAGATCAACTGACGTTGCCCGGTCGACAGTGACCGCCCCCGTTCGACCAGCCAGTGGTCCAGCCCGTCGCCGACGGACGCGATCAGGTCGCCCAGGCCGACCGCTTCGATGGCATCGAGAACGACCCCGTCGTCGGCATCGGGGCTGCCGTAGACGAGGTTGTCGCGGATCGTACCGGCGAACAGGTACGGCTCCTGGGGCACATAGCCGAGCAGGCGCCGGAACGCCCCCGGGTCGACGTCACGCAGCGACACCCCGTCGAACCGCACTTCACCCGACTCGGGGTCATAGAAGCGGGCCAGCAACTTGACGAGGGTCGACTTGCCCGACCCGGTCTCGCCCACGAGCGCCACGCGTTGCCCTGCGGGTATGACCAGATCGAGCGCGTCGATCGCCGGGCTCCGCTGACCCGGGTACGAGAACACCACGGCGTCGAGCTCGATCTCACCCTGGCCGGCCGACAACGCGACCGGAGATTCGGGTGCGAGCACGCTGGGCCGCTCGGTGAGCAGCCCGTCGAGCTTGCGCACGCCCGCTGCCGCCTTCTGCCAGGTGTCGAACACGTTCGAGAACTGCTGGATCGGAGAGAAGAACTGGGTGAGATACAGCAGGAAGGCCACGAGCACGCCGACACTCGTCGCGCCCCGATCGTGCAGCACCGCGCCGTAGCCCAACACCACGATGATGCCGATGGTCGACAGCAACTCGACGAATGCGAAGTACCCGATCTGGATCTTCAGCGCAGCCATGCCCGAGGCTCGGAATTCGTCGTCGAAGGCGTGGAACCGCGTCTGGTTGCGCCGTTCCCGCACGAACGCCTGGGTGACCCGGATGCCGGCCAGGTTCTCGGCGAGGTCGGCCAACACCAATGCGATCGCATCACGCTGGCGGTCATAGGCGGGTCGCGACAGGCGTTGGTAGATCATCGTCGCGCCGATGAGCGGCAGGGTCACCGCGAACACGCACAGGGCGAGGGGCACGTCGAGCACCAGCAACACCACGGCGATGCCGACGAAGGTCAACAGGGCGACCGCCGCGTTGACCAGCCCGTTCGAGAGCAGCTGCTGGAGCGTGTCGATGTCGGAGGTGAGCCTGGTCAACAGTCGACCCGACAATTCGCGTTCGTAGAAGTCGAGGCCGAGGCGTTGCAGATGGGCGAACACCCTGGTTCGCAAGGCCAGCAGGATGCGCTCTGCCGCGCGGCCGGTGACGAGATTCTCGAGCCACATGATCCAGGCGTCGAATGCGGCGATGCCACAAGCGGCGATCGCCACCGCGACCACGACCCCCATCGATGACGGGGTGACCCCATGGTCGATCCCCGAGCGGATCAACATCGGAATCGCCAAGGTCGCCAGCGCGTCGAGCAGCACCAGGCCCGCGCCCAGGAGCAGTTCGCGTTGCCAGTGCCGGACGAAGCGGACGAACGCGAGCCCGCCCTGATCGGGGATGTGATCGTCGACCGCGACGTCGGGGGTGTCACGGATGGCCGGCAGCGCCGCGACCGCTTCGAGGAGTTCCGGGGTCGCCGGACCGATGAGTCCGCCCCCGGGCGGCCCGTGCATGCCACCGCGGCCCCCGCCACCCATGCGTCGGACGCTCGCGTCGATCCGCGCGGTCGGCAGGACCACACGGCCGTCGGTTCCTGCGGCGGCGCCCGCCGACATCTTCGCCCGGACGATCCCGTGCGACGGTTCCTCGTCGGGTTCGTCCATCCCGCTCAGCAGTTCGCGAAATCTCGGACTGGTCGCCTCGAGTTCGGCCTGGGTTCCCGACGCGGTGATCCGCCCGCCGTCGAGCACCACGACCCGATCCGCGAGCGCGAGGGTCGAACGACGGTGGGCGATCAACAGGGTGGTCCGACCGTCGAGCTGGTCGGCCAGGGCCTCGTGGATCGCGTGCTCCACGGTCGCGTCGACCGCGGAGGTGGCGTCGTCGAGGACGACCACTGCCGGATCGGCCAGCAGCACGCGTGCCAGCCCGATGCGCTGGCGCTGCCCGCCCGACAGGGTGACGCCGCCCTCGCCGACGGACTGGTCGTAGCCGTCGGGGAGCGCAGCGATGAACTCGTGGGCCTGTGCGGCCCGCGCTGCGGCTTCGACATCGGCACCACTCGCCCCGGGGCGTCCATAGGCGATGTTGTCGCGTATGGTCCCGGCGAACAGGAACGCCTCCTCGAACGCGATGCCGACCTGGCGCCGCAGACTCGCCAGGGTGAGTTCGCGCACGTCCCGCCCGTCGACGCGGACCGCACCTGCGGCCGGGTCGTAGAAGCGGGCCAACAGCATCGCCAGGGTCGTCTTGCCGCCACCCGACGCGCCGACGACCGCGACCCGCTCGCCGGGTGCGAGGTGCAGATCGAGACCGTGCAGCAGGGGAGGCCCGTCGGGGTACGAGAACGTGACGTGGTCGAAGGACACGTCGCCGACGGGATCGGTCCAGGCGACCGCAGCGGTGGCGTCGCTGATCGTCGTGGGCGCGTCGAGCAGATCGCGCAGGCGCTCGGCGCCCGAACGCGCGAGCTGGGTGGCGGCGAGGAACATCGCGAGCATCCGGGCCGGCGCGGCGAGCTGTGTGAGATACGAGAAGAACGCGACGAGCGTCCCGACCGTGAGTTGGCCGTTCACGGCCATCCAGCCGCCGATCCCGAGCACGACCGCCTGGCCGAACAGCGGGATCACCTGCAGTGTCGAGGTGAACAGGGCGCTGATCCTGACCATGCGCACCCGTCCGCCGAACAGATGCCCCAGCGCTCCGATGTAGCGGCCGAGTTCACGGTCCTCCTGGCCGAATCCCTTGACGACCCGCACGCCCGAGATGGCTTCCTCGGCCACCGCGGTCATCTCGGCTTCGCGTTGAGACGCGTCCCACGACGACACGTACACCGTGGCCCGCATCCGCCAGGCCACCCCGAAGGTCATGGCCAGCACGGTCACCGAGATCGCGGCGAGCACTGGTGCGAACGTGAACATGAACACGACCGCCAGCACGAGCATCACGAGGTTCCCGGTGATGATCGCGGCCATCTGCAGCACCTGGAACACCATGTTCACGTCGGTGTTCGCACGCGACACGAGCTGACCCGAGGGCAGCTTGTCGTGGCGGTTCAGATCGAGGGTCAACAGGTGGTCGAACACCGCGTCCCGCAGGTCGGCCTGCACCCCGTACGCCAGCTTGCCGCCCGCGTATCGCCGCGTGACGGTCGTGGCGAACCGGACGGCCCCCAGTCCGACGAGCAGGTACAGGAACGGCGCGAGTGCCCGGTCACCCGAGGTGATGACGTCGTCGATCACGGCCCGTTCGATCACCGGCACGAACGAGAACGCGGCCATACCGACGATGGCCGCTCCGAACGACACGATCGCTGCGCCGCGGTGGCGCAGCACCCAGGGGATCAACCAACGGACCCAGCCCTGCCGTGCGGGTGCGGCGGCCACCCCGTCCACTTCGTGAGGAACCGTCGCGACAGGCATGTCTGCCGAATGTACCGACCGAAGCCCGAAAGAGTTGCAGCACTACCCTTGGCCCGCATGCGCATCGGCATGGTCAGCCCCTACAGCCTGTCGGTGCCCGGTGGGGTCCAGGGCCAGGTCCTGGGCCTGGCTCGTGCGTTGCGGACCAAGGGCCATTTCGTGCAGGTCCTCGGCCCCTGCGACGGACCGCCGCCCGAACCGGGGATCACTCCGCTGGGAAATTCGATCCCCACCGCGGCGAACGGTTCGATCGCACCGATCGCACCGGACGTGTCGGCCCAACTGCGCTTCATCCGTTCGCTGCGCGACGAAGACTTCGACGTGCTCCACCTGCACGAGCCGATCTCGCCCGGCCCCAACACCACCGCCGCGATCATGAAGCACGCGCCGCTCGTCGGCACGTTTCACGCGGCCGGGAATTCGAAGGCCTACGAGTACCTGGGGTTTCTGGCCCGTTGGGTGAACCGACGGCTCGACGTGCGATGCGCGGTTTCCGAAGACGCGCGTGCACTCGCGCAGCGGCACCTCGGCGGCGACTACACGATCCTGTTCAACGGCATCGAGATCGAACGGTTCGCCCGAGCCGAACCCGAACAGACCGATGCGCCCACGGTGTTCTTCCTCGGACGCCACGAAGAACGCAAGGGGCTCCAGGTGCTGCTCGCGGCGCTGCGGTTCCTGCCCGCGGACCTGCGGGTGTGGGTCGCCGGTGACGGGCCGCTCACCGCCTCGTTGCGGGAGCGGTACCGGGGCGACCCACGGATCGAGTGGCTGGGTCTGATCAGTGACGTCGACCGCGCCCGACGGCTGCGTGGGGCCGACGTCTACTGCGCACCGAGCATCCGTGGAGAGTCGTTCGGCATCGTGCTGTTGGAGGCGATGGCCGCGGGCGTCCCGATCGTGGCCGCGAACCTGGACGGCTACGCGAACGTCGCCCGTGCCGATGTCGAGGCGGTGCTCGTCGAACCCGGCTCACCCGAAGCCCTGGCCGCTGGAATCCTCCAGGTGCTCGGGGATCCACCCCTCGCGGCGTCCCTCGTCGCCGCGGGGTCCCGTCGGGCCGAGGCGTTCTCGATGGAGCATCTCGCGGACCGTTATCTGGAGCTCTACCAGCCGCTGATCCGGTGATCGAGCGGCCCCGAAGAGGTCATGGTCGGATCGCCGCGGCGCTAGTGTTGCACCCGTTCGCTCGACCGCCGACCTCGGAGCAGGGGCATTGATCGCCATCATCGTCATCGTCGTGATCGTGGTGCTGCTGGTCATCTTCGTCGTGGCCCAGTACAACGGTCTGGTCAAGTTGCGGAACCTGGTCGACAACGCGTGGTCCCAGATCGACGTCCAACTCCAACGCCGGACCGATCTGATCCCGAATCTGGTCGAGACCGTCAAGGGCTATGCCGCCCACGAGCGCGAAACCCTCGATGCGGTGACCCGTGCCCGTGGCGCGGTCATGAACGCCGAAGGCCCCGGCGCCAAGGCCGAAGCCGACAATCTGCTCTCGGGCACCCTGAAGTCACTGTTCGCCGTCGCCGAGGCCTACCCGGACCTGAAGGCCAACCAGAACTTCATGCAGCTCCAGGAAGAGCTGACCGCCACCGAAGACCGGGTCGCGTACGCGCGCCAGTACTACAACGACAACGTCACGCGCTTGAACACCAAGATCGAGACCTTCCCGGCCATGTTCTTCGCCGGTATGGCCAAGGCCACGCACCGCGAATACTTCGAGACCGCTCCCGAAGGTCGGGAACCGGTCGAGGTCCGGTTCTGATCGCCCGTGACCATGCGGTCAGCAGATCCTCGTAGGTCCTGAGTGTACGAACAGATCGGGCAGAACAAGCGTCGCACGGTGGTGCTCGTCGGGGCCTTCGTCGTCTTCGTCGCGCTGGTGGCCATCGCGGTCAACCTGTTGGTGAGCGGCGGTGCCATCGGCTTCGTGATCGCCCTGCTCATCGCGGGGGCGATGGCGTTCGCCGGCTACTGGAAGTCCGACTCGGTCGCGTTGGCGATGAGTCGCGCGAAGCCGGCCGAAGGACCTCAGTTCGCGCAGTACCGCAACCTCGTCGAAGGGCTCTGCATCGCCGCTGGGCTGCCCCGACCCCGTCTGTACGTGATCGCCGATGACGCACCGAATGCGTTCGCGACCGGACGAAACCCCCAGCATGCGGCGATCGCGGTCACCACCGGACTGCTCGAGAAGATGAACCGTGTCGAACTCGAGGGCGTGCTCGCCCACGAGTTGAGCCACATCAAGAACTACGACATCCTCGTGTCGACCCTGGCGGTGACCATGGTCGGTGTCGTGATCCTGCTCTCGGACTTCGCCATCCGCTTCCTGTGGTGGGGCGGCGGACGCAATTCGAGTAGTGACCGACAGAACTCCGGACCGATGGCGATCCTGTCGATCTTCGGGTTCTTCCTGTTGATCTTCTCGCCGCTCATCGCTCGCCTCCTGCAGTTCGCGGTGTCGCGCAACCGTGAGGAACTCGCGGACATGTCCGGGGTCGGGCTGACCAGATACCCACCCGGGTTGATCTCGGCTCTCGAGAAGCTCCGCGACGACCAGACCGTGACCCATTCGGCGTCCAAGGCCACCGCGCATCTGTGGATCGAACAGCCCACCGCCCGCACGCCCGAAGAAGGCAGGATGTCGAAACTGAATCGGCTGTTCGACACGCACCCGCCCCTCGAAGAACGGATCGAACGCCTCCGGGAGTTGTAGGCCCCGGCCGCGGCCGACCGAGGGTCGGCACCCGGCATTCCGAAACCGAGGACGGGCGCGCGAACCGACCCGCTTCCCACGGGCGACTCCGGCTCCATAGACTGACCCCATGTCCGACGACGCAACGACCCCTTCGACCAGCCGCACCACCGGAACGGCGCGGGTCAAGCGTGGACTCGCCGAGATGCTCGCCGGCGGGGTGATCATGGACGTCGTCGACCCGGAGCAGGCGAGGATCGCCGAGGACGCCGGAGCGGTGGCCGTCATGGCGCTGGAGCGGGTGCCGTCCGACATCCGTCGCGATGGCGGTGTGGCTCGCATGTCCGACCCCGAGATGATCGAGGGCATCAAGGCCGCCGTCACCATTCCGGTCATGGCGAAGGCCCGGATCGGGCACTTCGCCGAGGCGCAGGTCCTCCAGGCGCTCGGCGTGGACTACGTCGACGAGTCCGAGGTGCTCACGCCCGCCGACGAAGCGCATCACATCGACAAGTGGGCATTCACCGTGCCGTTCGTGTGTGGCGCGACCAATCTGGGCGAGGCGCTTCGGCGCATCTCCGAAGGCGCCTGCATGATCCGTTCCAAGGGCGAGGCCGGCACCGGCAACATCGTCGAGGCCGTTCGCCATCTGCGCTCGATCCTGGGCGACATTCGCAAGCTCACCCAGGCCGATTCGGCCGAGCTCTACGACTGGGCGAAGCAACTGCGGGCGCCGATCGACCTGATCGCCGAAGTGCACGACACCGGACGCCTCCCCGTCCCGTTGTTCTGCGCAGGCGGGATCGCGACCCCGGCCGACGCATCGCTGGTCATGCAGCTCGGCGCCCAGGCCGTGTTCGTCGGTTCGGGCATCTTCAAGTCCGACGACCCGCCGGTGCGCGCCAAGGCGATCGTCGAGGCGACCCTGCACTTCGACGACCCGGCGATGATCGCCAAGGTCAGTCGTGGCCTGGGCGAGGCGATGCCGGGGCTGGAGATCGGTGGTCTCGAGACCACGTTCGCGGAACGGGGCTGGTGATGCCGGACCGGTCCGCGTCGTCGGGGGAGCCTCCGGGATGGGCACGCACATCGGCGTGCTCGCGCTGCAGGGAGCGGTAGCACCCCACCTCGCTGCATTCGACGCGCTCGGCGTGCCTGCCGGTACGGTCCGCACCGCGGCACAGCTCGAGGCAGCCGACGCCCTCGTCATCCCGGGCGGTGAATCGACCACGATGTCGATGCTGCTCGAGCGCAACGATCTGGTCGCGCCCCTGCGTCGACGGATCGCCGAGGGCATGGGCCTGTTCGGCACGTGCGCGGGGATGATCCTGTGCGCCCGCCGGGTCGCCGACGGCCGCGACGATCAGATCGCGCTGGGCGCGATCGACCTGTCGGTGCGTCGCAACGCGTTCGGCCGTCAGGTCGACTCCTTCGAGACCGACCTCGACGTCACCGGGCTCGCCGAGTCGTTCCACGCGGTGTTCATCCGCGCGCCCGTGGCCGACTCGATCGGCGATGGTGTCGAGGTACTGGCCGCGGTGCGCGACGAGGCGGTTCTGTGCCGACAGGCCAACGTGCTCGTCTCGTCGTTCCATCCCGAACTCACCGACGACCATCGCATCCACCGACTCTTCCTGGATCTGGTGGCCTGAGCAGGCCACGCCGATCCGTATCCGCACCGACGAGAGGACCTCATGTCCGGACATTCCAAGTGGGCGACGATCAAGCACCAGAAGGGCGCCAAGGACAAGGCGCGGGGCAAGTTGTTCGCCAAGCTGATCCGCCAGGTCGAGGTGGCGGCCCGCGCCGGTGGCGGAGACATCGACTCGAACCCGACCCTGCGCACGATGTTCCAGAAGGCGCGGAGCAATTCCGTCCCGATCGACACCATCGAACGGGCGATCAAGCGCGGCACCGGTGAACTCGAAGGGGTCACCTACGAGTCGATCACCTACGAGGGGTACGCGCCAGGCGGGGTCGCGGTGCTGGTCGAGGTGTTGACCGACAACCGCAACCGGACCGGCCCCGAGGTCCGCACGCTGTTCGCACGCAATGGCGGCAGCCTCGCCGAACCCGGTGCGGTCGCGTGGCAGTTCGAGCGGATCGGCAGTCTCGCCGTGCCGGGCAGCGCCGATGAAGACGAGTTGATGCTCGCGGCGATCGACGCCGGGGCCACCGATGTCGCCGCTGAAGGCGACGCCTGGCACGTCACGACCGGGCCGTCCGAGCTGCATGCGGTGCAGGACGCACTGGAAGCCGCCGGATTCGAGGTGACCTCGGCGGACCTGACGATGGTGCCGACGACGACGATCGCCATCGGTGACGCAGAATCGGCGAAGCCCGTGATCCGGGTACTCGAGGCGCTCGACGACCACGACGACGTCCAGGCCGTGCACGCGAATGCCGACATCGCCGACGACGTCATCGCCGAACTCGCCCGCTCGGACGCCTGATCGCCTCGCCCTCCCGGAACTTCGGGAGGTGTTGTGCGTCAAACGCATGAAATCTCCCGGCGTTCGGCCCCCGGGGTCGGTCAGAGGCCGTCGGCGACACCGATGAGGCGGCCACGACGGATCGAGCGCATGCCTCGCCACAACGTCAGGAACGCGATCACCCAGGCGAGCGCGCCCACGATGATCCCCGGCCACAACGACCCGTAGATCGAGCCGGTCGACACGCCGTAGGCGATCATGATCAGCGGCAGGGTGACCAGACCCGACGCCTGCTGGGCCGCGGCGGTCGACTTGACCCGCGCCGACAATCTGAGCACCAGCGACAAGGTCAACGCCACGAATGGCGGCACGACCCACAGCATGAGGATCCACCACTGGTTGGTCGGGAAGAACCAGCCGCCCGAGCCGGGACCCACGATCAGGTTCACGATGAGCGAATAGGCACCGAAACCGACGATGGTGGTGAAGTAACCCGGCACGATGCTGGCGATCAGCTTGCCGAGGTAGATCTCGTGCACCGAGGCGGGGGAGTGGGCGAGGAACTCGCCGGTGCCACGCTCACGTTCGCCCACGATCGTCGAGGCGCCCACCGCGGTGGAGATCGTCAACGGGACGACCACGGCGACCGGGGCGAGCAGGTAGACCGCGATCGCGTAGGCGGCCCGGGCCTGGTCGGAGCTGCCTTTGACCGAGTTCTGTGCGGCCTGGGGCAGGATCTTGATGGTCTCCGAGATCTGCTGGACCGCGTCGACGTTGCTGATCCGGGTGATCGCGAACAGCAGCACGAGCGGGATGAAGATGAAGAAGATGCTCCCCAGGATCATCATCGGCACCCAGAAGTCCTTGGCTTCGATGAGCTGGCGGAGTTCGGTGCGGGCGATCGACCAGGTGCGACCCCAGTTCATCTCGATCCTGCCGGGCCGTGACCGGGCCCGGCCGTCGACCCGGCTGTCGACCCGGCTGTC
>JBDZUV010000067.1:0-16566 GCA_040255345.1 Actinomycetota bacterium
CGGCGTCAGGGTGACTGGCAGGTGGGGCACCAGAACAGATTGCGATTGCCCAACTCGCGTGTCCGCACCGTGTCACCGCAGACATGGCAGGCCTGACCGGCGCGGCGGTACACGTACACCTCGCCGCCGTGCGCGTCTTCGCGCGGCGGACGGCCCATGGCTTCGGGCAGATGGTCGTCACGCACGGTGTCGACCCGCCCGTGGCGGAACGCGTACTGCATCAACTCGACGAAGTCCGACCACAACGCCGACCACTCGTCTTCGGTGATCGAGCGCGCCTCGCGCATCGGGTCGATCCCATTGCGAAACAGCACCTCGGCCCGGAAGATGTTGCCGCTGCCGGCCACCACCGACTGGTCCATGAGCAGCGTCGCGATCGGCGCACGGCTCGCCGAGATCCGCGCCCGGGCGCGCTCGCCCGTCGATTCGGCCCGCAGCGGATCGTCACCGAGTCGGGCTTCGATGTCGTCCTTGCCGGCGGGGTCGACGATCTCGCACCGGGTCGCACCTCGCAGGTCGGCCCACGACGTGCGACTCACCAGCCTGAGCCGGATCTCACCCACCGGCTCGGGCACCGGGGCATCACCGACGGTGAACCGGCCGTAGAGGCCCAGGTGCACGTGGAGGATGTGCGCGTGCGGGAACCGCACGAACAGGTGCTTGCCCACCGATTCCGCGCCGAGCACCTTGTGCCCGTCGATCAGTGCGGCCCCCTCGACGAACCGACCCTGGGGACTGGACGCGTGGACGACCCGGCGGGCGAATCGTTGCTCGATCTCGGCCGCGAGCCGGTGGGTGACGTGGCCTTCGGGCATCGCAGGTCGATTCAACCATGACCGGCGTGCCGCCGCACCAACCGCTCAGGGCACGACCCCGGCGAGTCCCGACCGTCGGCCGCTGCACAGGGCACCGGTATCGGCCGTCCAGTGACCGAACGCGCACTGCGGGGGGAACCTGTCGACACCCGCTCGTCGGCAAGTAGGGTCGATGGTCGTGGACGCACGAACGGGACTGCCGGTGGTGGGCATCGTCGGCGCCGGCCAACTCGCGCGGATGTGTCAGCCTCCGGCGATCGAGCTCGGCATCTCGTTGCGCGTGCTCGCCGCAGCGCCCGACGACAGCGCGGCACTCGTCATTCCCGACGTCGTCGTCGGCGACCACACCGACCTCGACGACCTGCGACGGCTCGCGGTGGGCTGCGACGTGGTCACCTGGGACCACGAACACGTGCCCGGTTCTCACATCGCCACGCTCGCCGCGGAGGGCGTGGAGGTCCGACCGGGAGCGTCGGCGCTGCGCTACGCCCAGGACAAGGGCGACATGCGGCGACGCCTGACCGAACTGGGGGTCCCGTGCCCGGAGTGGGTCGACCTGGAACCGGCCGACGATCCCAAGGGGACCCTCGCCGAGTTCGGTGCCCGGGTCGGCTGGCCGCTCGTCCTCAAGGCATCCCGGCACGGCTACGACGGAAGGGGCGTCTGGACGATCGACGGCCTGGACGACGCCGCCGATCTGCTGGCGTCCGGTACCGCGATGTTGGCCGAGGAACTGGTGCCGATCGCCCGGGAGTTGGCGGTGGACGTCGCCCGCAACCCGTCCGGCGATCTCGCCGCCTGGCCGGTGGTCGAAACGGTGCAACGCGAGGGGATCTGCGTCGAGGTCCTCGCGCCCGCGCCCGCCCTGGGTGCCGCGCTGGAGTCCGATGCGAGAAGCATCGCCAGGACGGTCGCCCAGGCACTGGACGTCGCCGGCGTGCTCGCGGTCGAACTGTTCGAGACGACCGATGGTCGGCTCGTGGTCAATGAACTCGCCATGCGCCCGCACAACTCGGGGCACTGGACGATCGAGGGTTCACGGACCTCCCAGTTCGAACAGCATCTGCGTGCGGTCCTCGACCTTCCCCTCGGTGACACCGCGGTCACGGCGCCGGTCACCGTGATGGCGAACGTCCTCGCCGGTGGCGGCGACCTCGAACCCGCGGGACTCGACGAACGCCTGGCGACCGCGCTGGGCACCTGGCCCGACGCGAAGATCCATCTGTACGACAAGTCGTGGCGACCCGGGCGCAAGGTCGGCCACGTCACCGCGCAGGGCAACCACCGCGACATCGTCCGTGAACGTGCCGTCGCCGCCGCGAGCTTCCTCGCCCAGGGCGACCCGGGGAGTCGGTCATGACCACCGCACCGCTCGTCGGCATCATCATGGGTTCGGACTCGGACTGGCCGACCATGGAAGCCGCCGCCACCGCACTCGACGAGTTCGACGTGCCCTTCGAGGCCCACGTCGTATCGGCCCATCGCACTCCCCTCGGCATGACCGACTACGCCCGCCGGGCCGCCGGCCGCGGGCTCAGGGTCGTCATCGCCGGAGCCGGCGGCGCCGCCCATCTGCCGGGCATGGTCGCATCGCTCACGCCGCTGCCCGTGATCGGCGTCCCGGTCCCCCTGCAGTACCTCGACGGGATGGACTCGCTGTTGTCGATCGTGCAGATGCCCGCGGGCGTGCCGGTGGCCTGCGTGTCGATCGGCGGGGCCCGCAACGCCGGCCTGCTCGCGGTACGGATCCTCGCCAGCGGCGACGACCGGCTCACGAGGTCGATGGAGGGCTTCCAGGCCGACCTCGCGGAGACCGCGCGCGCGAAGGATGCCGCGCTCGGCGAGCGTCTCGGTCGAACAGACCCGGCCTGATCGGACCCGACCGGACGCCACGGCCGCACGAGACCGGTCGACCGCGGCGGGCCGTCCGCGGGACCGCGCTGCCCGAATCACGGTGCCCCGACCAAGCATCGGCCGGACCACGCTGCCCAGACCACGCATCGGCCGGACCACGCTGCCCGAATCACGCTGCCCGGACCACGCTGCCCGACACCGCCGCACCGTCGGACCCATCGCGGTGCCCGCCAACCCGGTCGACGTCGGACGACGTCGGGCGAACGCTCGAATCGGCTCGTCCTCTGGCATCTGCGGGCGTCGATCGGAGCGACACGCCGGGCCCGCCGCGGTCACTGCCGTGGGGAACCCCGCCGATGCCAACCAAACGGTGCCGATGACATCGGTTTCAGCTCGTTCATGAACCGAGGGGAACTGGGACGGCATCGCGTTCCATCCGAACGCCGCCGGCCAGCAGCAGATGGCGGCACTGGTCACCGCCGCTGCACGACGGCACCTCGACCGCTGACCGGGCGGGCCGCCGAGCAGGGTGGCCGGGTGAGTCAGCCGAGCGAGTCGCTGGGCGGGATCGACCCCTGGTCTCCGAGGGTGGTCACGGTTGCTCAGGCGAAGCGCCGGAGCCGCAGGCTGTTGGTGACCACGAACACCGACGAGAAGGCCATCGCGGCCCCGGCGATCATCGGGTCGAGCAGGCCGAACGCGGCGAGTGGCAGCGCCGCGACGTTGTACGCGAACGCCCAGAACAGATTGCCCTTGATCGTCGCCAGGGTGCGTCGCGCCAGACGGATGGCGTCACCGGCGACCCGCAGGTCGCCCCGCACCAGGGTCAGATCCGATGCCTCGATCGCCACGTCGGTGCCCGTCCCCATGGCGAGGCCGAGGTCGGCCTGCGCGAGCGCGGCGGCGTCGTTGACCCCGTCGCCGACCATCGCCACCGTGCGACCCTGCGCCTGGAGTCGCTCGACCACCGCGACCTTGCCGGCGGGCAGGACGCCGGCGATCACGCTGTCTCGTGCCGGGTCGATGCCGATCTCGGCGGCGACGCTGCGGGCGACGGCCTCGTGGTCGCCGGTGAGCAGCACGGGTCGCAGCCCGAGTCGGCGGAGCTCCGCGATCGCCTCGGCGGAGGTGGCCTTGACGACGTCGGCGACGACGAGCACGCCCCGGGCGGCGCCGTCCCAACCGACCGCGACCGCGGTGTGCCCCTGCTCCCCCGCCTCGACGACGGCGGCTTCGAGGTCGCCGTCGAGGTCGTGGTGCCGCTCCGCGAGCAGCGCCGGTCGACCGACGACGACGGCATGGTCGACCCCGTCGTCGACGACCATGCCACGCACGCCGAGTCCGGGGATGTTCGAGAAGTCCTCGACCGTGGGCAGTGCTCCGAGCCGGTCACGGGCACCGTGCGCGATGGCCTGGGCGATCGGGTGTTCCGACGCGTGCTCGACCGCCCCGGCGAGTCGCAGCAACTGGTCGTGGTCGACTCCGTCGGCGGCGACGACGCCGGCCAGGGTCATACGCCCTTCGGTGACCGTCCCGGTCTTGTCGAGCACGACGGTGTCGACGCGGCGGGTCGACTCGAGCACCTCCGGGCCCTTGATGAGGATGCCGAGCTGGGCGCCACGGCCGGTACCGACCATGAGCGCGGTCGGGGTGGCCAGGCCGAGGGCACAGGGACACGCGATGATCAACACGGCGACCGACGCGGTGAACGCCGCGGTGCTGCCTTCACCGACGATGATCCACACGGCGAACGTGACCAGTGCGAGCCCGATGACGATCGGAACGAACACGGCGGAGATCCGGTCGGCCAATCGCTGGGCCTCGGCCTTGCCGGTCTGGGCGGCCTCGACCAGCCGCGCCATCTGGGCGAGTTGGGTGTCGGCACCGACTCGGTTCGCCTCGACGACGAGCCGACCTCCGGCGTTGACGGTGCCACCCACGACGGGGTCGCCGGGTGCGACTTCGACCGGCACCGATTCGCCGGTGACCATCGACGTGTCGACCGCGGACGTTCCCTCGACGATGGTGCCGTCGGTGGCGACCTTCTCGCCGGGACGGACCACGAATCGGTCCCCCATGGCGAGTTCGTCGATGGGAACGGTCACCTCTGCGCCGCCGCGCAGCACGGTGGCCTCCTTGGCGCCCAGGTGCAGCAGCGCCCGCAGGGCCGCGCCGGAACGGCGCTTGGCGCGCGCCTCGAGGTAGCGGCCGATGAGGATGAAGAGCGTGACCCCGGCGGCGGCTTCGAGGTAGATGTTGGCCGCGCCGTCGCTGCGGGAGATGGTGAATTCGAACCCGTGGGTCATGCCGGGCATACCGGCGGTGCCGAAGAACAGCGCGTACAACGACCACCCGAACGCGGCCACGGTGCCCAGCGACACGAGCGTGTCCATCGTGGTGGCGCCGTGGCGAAGGTTCGCCCAGGCGGCCCGGTGGAAGGGCCAGCCGCCCCAGACGACGACCGGAGCGGCGAGGGTGAGCGACAGCCACTGCCAGTTCGTGAACTGCCATGCGGGCACCATCGCCAGGGCGATGACCGGGATCGTCAGTGCCGCGGAGACGAGCACCCGTTGGCGGAGCGACGCGGTGGACGGGTCGACGAGGTCATTGGCGACGCCGGTGTCGGTCCGGTCCGCCTTGCCGCTGCCGTTGCCGTTGCCGGCCCGGGCATCGACGACCGGTCTGGCTGTGTAACCGGCCTGTGCCACGGTCGTCATCAGCGTGTGGGGGTCGACGTCGCCGCCGTAGGTGACGGTGGCCTTCTCGGTGGCGTAGTTGACCGTGGCGGTGACCCCGTCGAGCTTGTTCAGTTTGCGTTCGATGCGGTTGGCGCACGAGGCACAGGTCATGCCGTCGATGTCGAGGTCGATCACGTGACGGGCCGGGAGGACGGCGTCGGCGCGGCCGTCCGAAACGTCGGTGTGGGTACGCGAGGTCACGATGGAGTGACCGTCGATGGCCCGCGCAACGTGTAGCCGGCTTCGGTGACGGCGTTGCGGACGTCGTCGTCGGTGACCGGATCGTCCGAGGTGACCTCGAGGCGGCCGGTCGCCAGGTCGACGGCCACGTCGGTCACGCCGGGGATCTCGGTGACCTCTTCGGTGACCGACGCGACGCAGTGGCCGCAGGTCATGCCTTCGACGGTGTAGGTACTCGTGGTCATGGGATGCTCCTCGGGGTTCGACCGCGTCGTCTCACCATCCAGTCTATACCCCCTAGGGGTATAGAGGAAAGCGCGTGTCGGAGGCGTTCGCCCAGACGCCGGGCGCGCCCCCTCGGACGACGAACGGCCAGTGCCCGTCGCCGGGGCCGCGGCGGGCGCGGCGGCTGCCCGCACTCGCCTGCCGCCGTCGCCGCGGCGCCGGCTCGGGCGCGCGAGCGCGACCCGACCGACCTGCTGACCCGGTTGCCGCTCGTCGCGGCGTCGGCGATGCGGAGCGGGCCCCCAAGGCCGTCCCGCGTGGTGCCGTTCCGGGTCAGCAGGTCGTTGCAGTCAGGCCCCCTTGGTCATGCCGGGATCCGATGACGTCCGGTCTCGATCCATCGGGTCGGATCGGGACCGCACGGTCCTCGTCGGTGCGGCAGCTCATCGGATCACCGAGACCAGCTTCGCGAATCTTGACCCGTCGGTCAAGCGTCGGGTCTGTCGGCGGCGCGGCGCCGGCCTGCACGGGTCGGGGCCCTCGTGGTGGCACCCGGGGCGGTGGGTGTCAGCGTCGACTGGACGAACGGAGGCGGGTAGGTGCGCTCGGCCTCTGTTGCGCCCGGCGGTCGACCGTCGGCCACCCGCGCCTCGACCGACACACCGAATCGTGCGATCGTCGATTTCGCGGCGGGGCACCATGCCACGCCCGCTACGATCCGGTGAACGCCACCCGCCACACGCGCCAAAGGGGACTCCGCGTGAACGATCTGACGTACCACGAGCCGCGACCAGGGGCGAGACGGCGACTGGGCCGCGTCACGCTCGCCGCCCTCACCGCCGTGCTGCTCACCGCGACGACCGCCGCGGCCGCGCCGAGCACCACGTCGACGCCACCGACGGCACGGGCCGACTCCGCCGGTTGGCAGACCGCCACACCCGAGTCGATGGGAATGGACTCGGCGACTCTCCAGGGAAGCTGCGACTACGCCCTGCAACCCCAACGCCACACCCAGGGCGTGGTCGTGATCCGAGGCGGCAAGCTGGTCGACGAGTGCTACGGCACCGGCGAGGGCCCACGCTCGTGGGCCGCGAGCTGGTCGGTCGCCAAGAGCTATGCCAGCACTCTGGTCGGCATCGCCATCGACCAGGGCAAGATCCCGAGCCTCGACGTGTCGATGGCCGACTACTTCCCCGAATGGGCCGGCACCCCGAAGGCGGCGATCACCCTGCACGACGTGATCACCATGTCGTCGGGGTTGCAGTGGAACGAAGACTACGACCCGGCCGACGGCGCCGATTCCGACGTCATCCAGATGGGCCTGGCCGCCGACCAGCTCGCCTACGCCAGGTCCCGTCCGTTGGCGCACACTCCGGGCACCGTGTGGAACTACTCCAGTGGTGACGCCATGCTGCTGTCGGGCGTGCTCGCCCAGGCGACGGGGATGTCAGCCGGCGCCTACGCGCAACAGGTGCTGTTCGGCCCACTCGGCATGAAGCAGGTCGAATGGTGGACCGACGCTGCGGGCCACACCCTCACCTACTGCTGCACCGACACCACCAGTCGCGACTTCGCCCGGCTGGGACTGCTGTTCTCGAACCAGGGCAGGTGGAACGGGCGCCAGATCGTGTCGGCGCAGTGGGTGCACGACGCCTTCGAGCCGGTCCCCGATTCGAACGGCGCCTACGGCTACATGTGGTGGATCTCCCACATCCCCGAGGTCGACGGCCCGATCTACATGGCGAACGGGTTCGACGGCCAGATGATCTTCATCCTCCCGGGTCTCGACCTGGTCGTGGTGCGCAACGGCGACTACGTGAAGAGCGAATGCCCGGCCATCGGTGACCCGAACCTGTTCGGCCGCTACCCGCCGAGCAATCTGATCCCCGGCCAGGGGACCAGACCGCCAGAAGACTGGAACGACGCTGATTTCCTCTCCCCGATCGTCGCCGCCATCACGGGCCCGTCCGCTGACGCCGACGTCTTCCCCGACGCCGAAACCGCGCCGGCCGTACGGTTCCCCCGACGGTCAGGCGACCGCGCCGTGTGCCGTGAGTGCCCCGACCACCACGACCGTCGCGTCGACGCCCACGACGACCGCGACCGCACCTGGCGCCCGCCCGGCGGTACCGGTCCGCGCGCAGCCTGCCTTCACCGGCTGAGCCGTGCGACGGCGACTTCGACCCGGTCAGCGCTGACGGGCGCGGGCGACCTCGTAACACGCGAGCGCGCCGGCGACCGACGCGTTCAGTGACGCGATCCGGCCCTCGAGCGGAATGCGGGCGACTTCCTGGCAGCGTTTGCGTGCCAGGCGCGACAGCCCCTTGCCCTCCGCGCCGACCACGATCGTGACGGGCGCGTCGAGACCGTCCAGCTCCCACAGGGTCTTGGGTCCGGTCATGTCGAGTCCGACGGTGACGACGCCGTGCGCACCGAGCTCGGCGATCGTCGTGGGCATGCCCCCGACCAGCGCGAACTGCAGATGTTCCACCGCGCCCGCCGCGGCCTTGGTCACCGTGGCGGTGACATGGACCGCCCGGTGTCGGGGCAGGAGCACGCCGGTCACGCCCGCGCACTCCGCACTCCGTAGCAGCGCCCCCAGATTGTGGGGATCGGTGACGCCGTCGACGGCGAGTAGGAACGGTGCCGCGCCACCCGACGGTTCGAGAAGCGCTTCGAGCTCCACCGGCCGGATCGGCTCGGCCCGGGCGATGATCCCCTGGGGCGCGTCGGTCTTCGCCTTGGCGTCGAGGCTCCCCCGGCCGATCTGCCGGATGGGCACGTGCGCGTCGTCGGCCAACTCGATGATCTCATCGAGAATGTCGGCCGCGTCGACGTCGACCGACACGAGAATCTCACGCACCGCCCGACGATGTGCGAGCAGCAGTTCGCGCACCGCCTGGCGTCCTTCCACCTGGTCACCACCGACGTCTCCGCCCGCGGCACGGCCACGACTGCGATAGTCCGCCCGCATGGCCGGGTCGACCTGGGCTCGTGCGCCCCTGCGGTTCGGTGGTCTCCGGCCCGCCTTGGCCGTCTTGGGCCCCCCGGCCCTCGCCTTGGGTGACGACGACCGGCCCGGGCCGGTGTTCCGCGGTTTGGGCGTGCCACGTTTGGGCGCGGGTCGGCGTCCCCGGCCGCCCTCGCGTGAACCCTTCGGTGGCGTCATCGGGTCACCACCGCGGCCGCGAAACAGGCGATCCCCTCGATGCGGCCGAGCGCGCCGAGTCCTTCGGCACGCCGCCCCTTGACGCTGACCGGGGCACCGACGGCGTCGGTGAGCGTCGTCTGCATCGCCTCACGCCTCGGCGCGAGCTTCGGTGTCTCGGCGACGACCGAGCAGTCGACATTGCCCACGCGCCACCCTTCGGCGCGCACCAGCGACACGACGTGGGCGAGGAGCCCGACACTGTCCGCACCGGCACTGGCCGCGTCGGCTTCGGGAAAGTGCATGCCCAGGTCACCGAGTCCGGCGGCGCCCAGTAATGCCTCGGCACAGGCGTGTGCGACGACATCGCCGTCGCTCACGGCTTCGAGCCCGGGGCCGTCGAAATGCTGACCGCCGAGGATCAAGGGGCGGGCGGGGTCGTCGGAGAACCGGTGGACGTCGAAGCCCTGTCCGACCCTGACTTCGTTCACCGTCGAACCTCCTGGTCGGGGGCGTCTTCGCTGCGGGCGCGCCCGGTCGCGACGCTGCGGGCAGAACCGGTTGCGAGGACCTCGGCGACGAGCAGGTCGACCGCCTCGGTGATCTTCAGGTTCGTCCGTGACCCGGGGACGACCACGATCGTGCCACCGGCTGCCGACACCAGGGACGCATCATCGGTCGCCTCCGCGTCGTCGGCATCATGGGCTCGGCGCAGCACCGGCGTCTTGAACGCCTGCGGGGTCTGGACCGCCACGAGTTCGTCACGGCCGACGCCGAGCTCCCGACCGTCGCGCCGACGCAGCGTGTCGACCACCGCGACACCGGGCACGGCGCCGTCCGCCCCGCCGCGCACCGTCGCGACCACCTGGGTGAACAGGTCGACCCCGGCGAGCGGCCGTACCGCGTCGTGCACGACGACGACCGGACAGTCGTCGGGGATCACCTCGAGCCCGGCACGGACCGACTGTGAACGCGTCGCGCCGCCGGCGACGACGACGTCGACGTCGGGCTCGGGGCGCGACACGAGACGTGCGGGCACCACGAGTACCACGAGGTCGCAGACGGCGCGGGCGGCGACGATCGAATAGTCGAGCACGCGACTGCCACGCAGGTCGCCGTACTGCTTCAACCCCCCGTATCGGCGCCCTTCGCCACCCGCGACGATGATCGCGGCGCACGCCACGCCCGATGACGGGCCGTCTGACACGGTGTGGTTGTCGGGCATGGGTGCGGAACCGGACGGGTGGGGAACGAACAGTCGGGGCGTCGGCACGCCACCGGGGCAGCCCACGAGGCTATCGGTTCACCGTCGCGCGCAGACCGGTCGAGCTCGTCGGCCCCACGCCGGATGGGCGCCGGTAGGGGGAATGGAACGGTCGAGACGGTTAGCATCCGTCACATGGTCGATACGACGATGCTGCGATCCATCGAGCTGTTCTCGACATTCACCGACGACGAACTCGACACGCTGGCGAATTCGGCGACCACGCAGAAGTTGAGCCGCAACGACATCCTGTTTCTCGAGGCCGACGAACCCGACCACGTCTACGTAGCGGTCAGCGGCCGGATCGCGATCGTGAACCGGTCGATCGACGGGCGCGAGTCGGTGATCGCACTGATGGAGTCCGGTGATCTGTTCGGCGAGATGGGGTTGTTCGACAACGAAGGGCGTTCGGCCGGAGCCCGGGCGCTGGAGCCTTCCGAGGTGATCGAGCTTCCCTACGGTCCGATCCGACGGATCTACACCGAGCGGCCGCAGCTGCTCTGGGACGTCGTCCGCCTGCTCGCCCGCAGAATCCGCGTGACCGACACCGCGTTGGCCGATTCGGTGTTCCTGGACGTCACCGGCCGGACGGCGAAGCGACTCCTGGAGCTCGCTGGCGACGCCGACGAGTTCATGTTGCCCGTCACCCAGGAAGAACTCGCCGGTATGGTCGGTGCCTCTCGCGAACGGGTCAACAAGGCGATCGCCAGCTTCGTCCGGCTGGGGTGGATCGACCAGACCGACCGTCGCTACCAGATCCGCCGCCGCGAGGAACTCGAGCGACGCTCGAGCTGACCCGGAGCACGGACGGGCCGGCGGTCGACGGTCGACGGTCGACGGCTCAGCCGTAGCGTTCGGCGACGCTGGACTGGGCGAGCCGTCTGAGTGCGCCCGCCACGTTCCGGGCCCGCAACGCGCCCATCCCCTCGACCTCTTCGAGTTCGGCGGGCGACGCCGCGAGCAACTTGCTCAACAGCTCGAAGTGGGTGACGACGCGCTCGATCAGTGGTCGCGGGAAACGTCTGATGCGTGACAACATGCGGTAGCCGCGCGGGGCGACCGCCGTGTCGAGGTCGTCCATGTCGCTGCTCAGGCGCAGCGTCGCAGCCACCGCATCGAGGTCGACGAGCCGATCGGTCTCGAGCATCGACAAGGCGCTGAGCGCGTCGTCGACCGTCCAGCCCCGGTCTTGGCGCAGATAGTCGCGGATCACCAGTTCCCGCGCTTCGGCGACGCCCCGCACGAGCTCCACCAGCTGCAGTCGGATCATGCGGCCGTCGGTACCCAGCTCGAGCACGTAGCGTTCGACCTCGTCGGCGATCCGTACCACCATCTCGGCCCGCTGAAGAGTGCTCGCCACGTCACGGATCGTCACCAGGTCCTGGACCTCGAGGGCCGACAGCGACGCCATCACGGTGTCGTGGCGGTTGCGGTACCGCTCGAGCGCCGACAGGGTCTGGTTCGCCCGGGCCTGCACCCGCGGCAACGGCTCGAGCGGGTACTTCTCGGTGCCGAGGTAGATGGTGATCGTGGTCATGCGCTCCGACACCGAGATCACCGGCAGGTTCAGCGCCCGCGCGACCCGCTCGGCGGTGCGGTGTCGGGTCCCGGTTTCCGAGGTCGGCAGGCTCGGGTCGGGCACCAGGTGCACGTTCGCCCGCATGATGCGCCGCAGGTCGTTCGACAGGATGACCGCGCCGTCCATCTTCGCGATCTCCGACAGCCGCTGCGGGCTGAACACGGCGTCGAGTTCGAACCCTCCCGAACAGACCTCGAGCACCCGGGCGCCGTCACCGACGATGATCAACGCCCCCATCCCGGCCCGCACGATCCGGTCGAGGCCCTCACGTAACGGACGGCCCGGGGCCACCAACGCGATCGCCCGGTCGAGTGCAGCGCGCTGGTCGGTCACGGGTCTATCGTACCGATCGGCGTTGGCTGATCGTCCATGGTGCCCGACCATGACGATCGGCCATGCCGATCGACCGGGTCTATCGGTGACGACGACCCTGCGCTCCGATCGGACTTCGGCGACCCGGCCGGAAGCGTCAGCCCCGGACCGAGTGCAGTTCGTGGAGCGCTTGCGCCCCGGCATCGCCACCGATCGGAGCAGCAAGCAGAGCGGCACGGGACGCCGCGGCCACGTCGGCCACCCGGACGAGTTCGATGCCGAGCCCACCGGCTGCCGATGGCGTGCCCGCGGGCACGACCGCCCGGGTGAATCCGAGCGCCGCGGCGTCGGCGATGCGTTCGGCGATCGCGGCCACCCGACGGACCTCGCCGGTCAACCCGACCTCACCGCACACGACGACACCGGGGGCGACGGGCACCCCGAGGGCCGCCGAGTGCACGGCGACCGCCACGGCGAGATCGGCGCCGGGCTCGGCGACCCGCAGCCCGCCGGTCACCGAGACGAACGTGTCGCCACCGACTCCGGTGGCGGCCTCGAGGACGGCGAGCACCAGGTCGACCCGCTTGGCGTCCAGCCCCTGGGCGTGCCGGTCGCCCCGCGAGCCGTCGCGGGGTCGCACCAACGCCTGGATCTCGGCCAGCAGGGTCCGCCGACCGTCGCGCACCGGGCACACCACCGACCCCGGCGCGTCGGCACGACGGTCCTCCAGGAACAGCCCGGTGACCTCGTGCATGCCCCGCAGGCCGTCGTGGCCCATCGTGAACACCCCGAGCTCGCCGACCGGTCCGAAACGGTGCTTGATCGCCCGCAGCATGCGCAGGCCTTCGTCGAGATCGGCGTCGAAGGTGATCACGGTGTCGACCAGGTGTTCCAGGGTCCGCGGCCCGGCGATCGCGCCGTCCTTGGTGACGTGGCCGATCAACACCAGGCTCGACCCGGCCGCACGGGCCGCGTTCGCCAGACGTTGCGCGCCCCCGCGGACCTGGGTGACGCTGCCCGGCGTCGCACCCAGGTCTTCGTCGACGATCGCCTGCACCGAGTCGACGATCACCGCAGCCGGTTGCTGCTCGTCGATCACGCCGACGAGGTCGGCGACGGACGGGTCGTCGGTGACCAGCAACGTCGGCGGAACCGCCAGGCCGAGCCGGTCGGCCCGCAACCGGATCTGGGCCACGGTCTCCTCCGCGGCCACGTAGACCACCGGGGCGGTTCCCTCGACCGACGCCAGCCCCGATGCGATCTGCAGCGCGAGGGTCGATTTGCCGACCCCGGGCGGCCCGGACAGCAGCGTGACCGACCCGGGTACCAGCCCACCGGCCAGAACCCGGTCGACCTCGGCGACCCCCACCGACACCGGGTGGGCTCGAAGGGCACTCAACTCGGCGAGTGGCCCTGGCCCGGTGCCGTGCCCGCGGGCATCACTTCCCGGTGCGTGCCCGCGGGCAGCGCCCAGGGTGTGCCCGCGGGCACGCACCGGTTCTTCGACCAGGGTGTTCCAGCCGTTGCAGCCGCTGCAGCGGCCGTTCCAGACCGCGGCCGTCTGGCCACAGTCGCCACAACGAAATCGGGTACGGGGGCGCGAGGTCATGGCACCGATCATGCACCGGGGGTGTGACACTCAGAACTGTCGGGCCCACTGCCGGTTCATCGGCCTGACGGATCGGGGCGCGTCGAGCCGTCGTTCGGTGGGTCGCCGGGCTCCCCGCGCCGCGCCGAGACGGGGGGTCGTGCGCGGGAATCGACGGCGGCTCGGGCCGTCGGATCGACCGGCACGTCCGACGCCACGAACGGGTCGGGCACCTCGATGTCGGGGAGCAGGGCCCGCTCGGCACGGTTGGCGCGCCGCCTGAAGCGCACCCCGACACCGAGCAGCCCGATGAGGACCGCACCGACGATCACCGCGGCGGCGACCACCGCGCCCCAGCGAACCTTCGAAGCATGCACGTCCAGTGAGCGCGGAGCGCCACCCAACTCGGCCGAGGCGGTCACGGTCTGGTTGCCCATCGACTCGTTGCCCATCTCTCCCGACCAGTCCAGGTCGCTCGATGGCACGATCTGCAGACCGATCTTCAGGTCGTCGCCCGACGGCCTCTCGGTGCCGGATGCGGCCACCGTGTCCGACAGGCTGCCGCCGAGCACTTTGGTCAAATCGACGTCGCCAAAGGTGTCGAGGCCCTTGCTGAGGTCGACGGTGCCCGTGAAGCGCAGGTCGGTCCTGAACAACGACGCATGCCGCGAAAGGGCCACGTCGGTCAGCGGCCCGTCCGGCCCGCTCAGGCTCGACAGGATCTGGTTCGCCTCGTCGGCGTTCGCGAACGGGTGTGCGAGGTGGATCTGTACGGTGCCTGCCGGCTGTCCGCTCGGGCGGGGCCCGGCATCCGGATGCAGGATCCGTTCGACCCTCGCCGGTGAGGCGGGGCCGGTGATCTTCCATCCGGCCTTCTCGAGATCGTCCATCACGAGGATCTTCGACAGGTCGCCGACCTGCGCGGCGGCCTCGGCATCGAGGTAGACGTCGACGACAACCGATCCCGATCCGTCCGGGTTCACGGCCACCCGCACCATGGCCGTCGTCTGACAGCCTGCGAGCACCAGCGCGCCGACCACGAGCGCGCTGATCAGACCGCCGCGTCGACCCCACCGCGTCCGCCGGATCACGCGACCGAGCCCGCGCCGACGCGGACTTGTCGCAGTTGTGCCCGGAATCCGGGACCAACTGCGACAAGTTCCGGTGGGGTCAGGAATCGCCCGACGGGGAACCACCGGCACCGGCGAGTTCTTCGACCGGTGGCGGTTCGAACCCTTCGACCGGATGGAACGTCATCATCTTTTCGCCCGACGACGATTCGGGGTCGACCTCGACGTCGACGACGATGGTCTCGCCGGCACGGAACTGCTTCCAGAGCAGCCGCTCGGAAAGCGGATCTTCGATGAGGCGTTGGATGGCCCGACGCAACGGACGGGCGCCCAGTTGCGGGTCGTAGCCCCGTTCAGCGAGGTGCAGCTTCGCCGCCTCGGTCAGCTCCAGGCCGATGCCCTGGCTCTCGAGCTGGCCGACGACCCGGCGGATCATCAGGTCGACGATCGACGTGACCTCGTCCTTGGACAGTTCGTGGAACACGACGGTTTCGTCGATGCGGTTCAGGAACTCGGGGCGGAAGTGCTCCTTGAGCGCGTCGTGCGCCTTCTCCTTCATCCGCTCGTACGTGATGGCCTCGTCGGCCTTGCCGAACCCGACGTTCGCCTTGCGCAGATCGCGCGTGCCCAGGTTCGAGGTCATGATCAGTACGGTGTTGCGGAAGTCGACCGAACGACCCTGGGAGTCGGTCAGACGACCTTCCTCCAGAATCTGCAGCAGCGTGTTGAACACGTCGGGGTGCGCTTTTTCGATCTCGTCGAACAGCACGACGCTGAAGGGCTTGCGCCGCACCGCTTCGGTGAGCTGGCCGCCCTCGTCGTAGCCGACGTACCCGGGAGGCGAGCCGACCAGACGGCTGACCGTGTGCTTCTCCATGTACTCGGACATGTCGAGCTGGATGAGGCTGTCCTCGTCGCCGAAGAGGAACTCCGACAGCGTCTTGGCGAGCTCGGTCTTGCCCACACCCGAGGGGCCCAGGAAGATGAACGAGCCACTGGGGCGCTTGGGGTCCTTCAGGCCGGCACGGGTGCGCCGGATCGCCTGGCTGACCGCCTTGATGGCGTCCTGTTGGCCGATGACCCGCTTGTGGAGTTCGTCCTCCATGCGCAGGAGCTTGGCCGTCTCTTCCTCGGTGAGCTTGTAGACGGGGATGCCCGTCCAGATCGACAGCACCTCGGCGATGGATTCCTCGTCGACCTCGTCGAACAGGTCGACCCCTGACGACTTGATCTCGGCTTCCTTGGTCTCCTTCTCGGCGAGGAGCTCCTTTTCCTTGTCACGCAGCTTGGAGGCCTCTTCGAAACGCTGGGCGTCGACGGCCTCCTTCTTCTGCTGCTGGACCTGCGCGATCGAGTTCTCGAGCTCCTTGTAGTCGGGCGGCGTCGACATGCGCTTGATGCGCAGCCGACTGCCGGCCTCGTCGATCAGGTCGATCGCCTTGTCGGGCAGGTGCCGGTCGGAGATGTACCGGTCGGCCATGTTGGCCGCGGCGATCAGTGCCTGGTCGGTGATCGTGACCCGGTGGTGGGTCTCGTAGCGGTCGCGGAGGCCCTTGAGGATCTCGATCGTGTGGGCCACCGAGGGCTCTTCGACCTTGATCGGCTGGAAACGCCGTTCGAGGGCGGAGTCCTTCTCGAGGTGCTTGCGGTACTCGTCGGTGGTGGTCGCTCCGATGGTCTGCAGCTCGCCGCGGGCCAGCATCGGCTTGAGGATGCTGGCGGCGTCGATCGCGCCTTCGGCGGCACCGGCCCCGACCAGGGTGTGCAGCTCGTCGATGAACAGGATGATGTCG
>JBDZUV010000068.1:0-16366 GCA_040255345.1 Actinomycetota bacterium
ATGCAGGCGCGTGCGAAAGCCGAGCGGGTAGTCGCCGGCGAGCATGTTCCTGGCGACTGGTTCAGGCCGCAGGCCGAGTCCCTGGCCGACCGGGTAGACGACCGTGTTCCCCTGCGAGGCGATGTGGCGAAGCCAGGGCCCGTAGAACCACGGCGGCCGGACGATCACGATGTCCAGATCGCCATGGGAGGCATGGCGCTGCACGATCTGTTCGGCTTCGAGCTTCGACGCGCCATAGCTCATGTAGGGGTTGAACGGACTGTCTTCGGTGAAGGTGTCGTCGGGGGTGGGGTTCGCGCCGAACGGCGAGTTCGACGACACGTGCACGACCTTGCGGGCCCCGGCCCGCTTGGCGCCGTCGAGCACCAACTCGGTGCCACCGGTGTTGACGTCGAAGAACTCGCGCACCCCGGTCGTGGCGTGGATCACCCCGGCGGTGTGGAACACCGTCGGCGACTCGGTACCCGCGAACAGACGAGCGATCGCCGCGGGGTCGCGCACGTCACCGATCACCGAGGTGACGCCGGGCGCGAGCACGTCGACCAGCGCCGCTTCGCGCTCGTCACGCACCAGCGCCTTGATCTGGGCCCGCTCGGGGGCGAGCGTGCGCATCAGGTTCTCGCCCAGCCACCCCGCCGCGCCGGTGACGACCACGGAATCGTTCGGGGACGCGCCCGTCGAGTCGGCGTTCTCGGTGACAGACATAGCCCTCCTGTCTAGTGCATCGACGGCGCCGGGCCGGAGTGGCCGAGGCGGTGGTTCGGGCCGCTCTCGTCGGCATGGGCCATCTACGCTGAGACCGCCATGGATCCGAGCCGCATCGCCGCACTCCTGGAGGGATTGCGGGCCAACGAGGTCGCCGAGCGACGTGCCCGTGGGGAGGTCAACGACCTCCCCGACACCTCGACGCGCTCGGTCGGCGAGATCGCCAAGGCGAACCTGTTCACCCCGTTCAACTTCCTGCTGGGTGGGCTGCTGGTGGTCATCCTGATCGTCGGCCCCTTGAACGACGCGCTGTTCGGCGGGGTGATCGTCGCCAACACCCTCATCGGGATCATCCAGGAGGTGCGGGCGAAACGCACCCTCGACCGGCTCTCGGTGATCTCCGACCCCCAGGTGACCGTACGTCGTGACGGCGCCGCCCAGCACGTCGCGGTGAACGAGATCGTGCTCGACGACATCATCGAACTCGTCCCCGGCAACCAGGTCCCCGTCGATGGCGAGGTCGTGGTGTCGAGCGCGCTCGAGGTCGACGAGAGCCTGCTCACCGGCGAATCCGACGCCATCGTCAAAGAGGCCGGCGACCAGGTGCTCTCGGGCAGTTTCGTGGCCGCCGGGTCGGGGGCGTTCCAGGCCCGCCGCGTCGGCGCCGATGCGTACGCCAGCCAGATCGCCGCGGATGCGCGCCGGTTCACGTTGGCCCGTTCGGAGCTGCGCAGCGGCATCGACCTGATCATCAAGATCGTCGGCTTCCTGATGATCCCGACCGGCACCCTGTTGTTGGTCAACCAGATCCGCCTGCACATCGGCATCGCCGACTCGGTGGGTGGCACCGTCGCCGGGCTGGTGGCGATGGTCCCCGAAGGACTCGTCCTGCTCACCTCCATCGCCTTCGCGGCCAGCGTCGTGCGCCTCGGCAAGCACGACGTGCTGGTCCAGGAACTGCCGGCGGTGGAGACGCTCGCCCGGGTCGACGTGGTGTGTCTGGACAAGACCGGCACGCTCACCGAGGGTGACCTGGCACTGAACCGGATCGTGCCGGGGCCGAACGTGTCCGACGCCGACGCTCACCGCGCGCTCGCCACCCTGGCCCTCATCGAGGAGAGCCCGAACTCGACCCTGCGTGCCCTCGCCCGCGGTGTCGCCCCCGACGACGTCGACGAGGTCGGGTCACCCCGCGCCGATTCGGCCCGGGTCGCCACGATCCGATCCACCTGTCAGGCCGCCACACCGTTCTCGTCCGCGCGCAAGTGGTCGTCGGCCACCTTCGCCGGCACGACCTGGGTGCTCGGCGCACCCGACGTGCTGCTGCGGCGCATCGCCGACTCCGCGGCGCTGTCGGAGGCCGTGGAGACCTACGCCGCCCAAGGTCAGCGGGTGCTGCTGCTGGCGGCCGCCACGACACCGCCCGAGGGCAACGATCTGCCCCCCGGTCTGCGGCCCTGTGCGATCGCCCTGTTGGAAGACCGGATCCGGCCCGAAGCAGCCGACACGCTCGCCTATTTCGCCTCCCAGGACGTGACCGTCAAGATCATCAGCGGTGACCACCCCGCCACCGTCGCCGCCGTGGCCCGCAAGGCCGGCCTCGACGTGGCCGGCGGCGTGGACGCCACCCAGCTGCCCGACGGTGACGACGCCGCCCTCGCCGAGGCGCTCGAGGCGAACACGGTGTTCGGTCGGGTCACACCCCGCCAGAAGCGGGCGATGGTCCGGGCGCTGCAGGCCGACAAGCACGTCGTCGCCATGACCGGTGACGGCGTGAACGACGTGCTCGCCCTCAAGGACGCCGACATCGGCGTGGCGATGGGTTCGGGAGCGGACGCCACCCGGGCCGCGGCACAGCTCGTGCTGTTGGACTCGAACTTCTCGTCGCTGCCCCCGGTCGTGGCCGAAGGCCGCCAGGTGATCGCCAACATCGAACGGGTCGCCAACCTGTTCCTGACCAAGACCGTGTACGCGATGCTGCTCGCGTTGGCCGTCGGGGTCGCCGGGTTGCCGTTCCCGTTCCTGCCGCGGCATCTCACCCTGGTCGGGTCGCTGACGATCGGCATCCCCGCGTTCTTCCTGGCGTTGGCGCCCAACACGACCCGGGCCGAACCCAACTTCGTCGCCAGGGTGATGCGGTTCGCCGTGCCGGCAGGAGTGTTGTGTGCGAGTGCCACCTTCGGCGGCTACTACCTGGCGAACCTGAACTCGTCCACCCTGACCCTCGATCAACGCCGTACCACCGCCACCCTCGTGCTCGTCGGTGTCGGCTTCCTGATCCTCATCCGGCTGGCCCGCCCACTGAACGGGTGGCGCAGGGTTCTCGTGGGCACGCTGGTCGGTGCGTTCGCGCTGGTCCTGGTCGTGCCGTTCGGCCGGGAGTTCTTCGCGCTCAGCATGCCGTCGCCGCTCACCACGGTCGCGGTCGTCGGCATCATCGCGGTGTCGTGGTGGATCATGGAGATCGCCGAGAAGATCGCACGGGCCTACCGGCGACCCTACGAGCGTCTGCAGGCGGCACAGGAGCGCACCAGTGCACGGGAGATGGACCGACGCACCCAGCGCAACACCGCACACACCGTGAAGATCACCGGGGGGATCGGCCATGATCCGACCCGGGCGCTGCCGCCCCAGTCGGCCCCGACGGTACCGGTGAACCACGCAGCGACGCCCCCGGTTCCGACCGGCGACGACCCGGTGCCGCCCACCGTCGTCGACGATCCGCGCCCTTGAGAGCCTGCCGTGGGTCGGGCGGCCCGGATGCGGGCCTGGTACTCCCGTTGCCGCCCGCGGGAAGTGACCTGAGTCATTCGGTCAATCCTGGCGACCAACCCTTGAGCCGTGGCGCCACGCCGCCGATGGGTAAGCGCCTCGGGAGGCGCCTACATGCAGGAAGTCGCCGACGTACTTCGGCAGGAACGCAACAGCCTGGAGCAGCTCTTGTACCGGCTCACGGCGCTGCGCGCCCTGCTGGCCGGTCGGGACGAGGCGTTTCTGTCGTGGGCGGCAGGCGAGGTCGAAACGGCACGCAACCAGGTCCGCGAGGTCGATCTGCTCCGGGCCGCCCAGGTGCAGTTGCTGGGCGTGTATGGTCCGAGCCGCACCACTCCCACCTTGCGACAACTCGCCTCGCTGGCCCGGGAGCCGTGGTCGGGCATTCTGCGCGATCATCACGACGCCCTGACGAACATGATCGCCGAGATCGAGGTCGTGCGCTACGGATGCGCCGAGCGTGCCCGGCAGGGGATCCGACGGGTGGCCGACGCCCAGACGGCCGAGGAACGGCGCCGCGGGGCATCCCGCCAGCCGACTCGCCAGCCCGTGAGCAGCCCTGTGGAGGCCCGCCCGGCGTCGCCGCGGCCGAAGCTGTCGACCTGGACGCCGGTGCCCTTCGGCGACGACCTCGCGCCCGATGACGCGGACCTGACCCTGTTGACCACCGAGTCCGCCTACCAGGACGCGCTCACCGCCAGCGGCAAGCTGCAGATCCCCTCGCTCATCGCGTTCGTGCGCTGAATCCGATCCCGATCCGAACACCCCGCGAACGACGCGGTCTCGGGCGGGAACGGCAAGTGCCCGCCGGGCCCCGAAGGGCTCCGGCGGGCAGCGACTCAGCAGAGCTACTCGGCGAGGATCAGGCCCGTGGCGCCACGTTCGGCGTCGTTGAACTTGTGGGTGACCATCGCATACTTGCCCTTCTTGGGGATGTTGAACTCGACGAATCCGCCCTGCGCGGGGGCCAGGTCGATCACCTGCGAACCGCCGTTCTGGGGATTACCGGGTTGCAACAGGTACGCGCCCTCCTTGAACACGGCGTCGAACTGCAGCCCCACGATGTGGAACGCCGAGATCTCGTTCGGGCCGACGTTCACGATCCAGAGCCGGGCCCGCTCGCCGACCTTCACCTTGATCGGGTCGTACACGTATTGGTTGAAGTAGCCGTTGAAGACGACCGCATCCTGGAAACCCCATTCGGCCTTCTTCAGGTCGGCCTCCTGGCCCTGGGGCCCGAGGTAGAACTCCGACTGGACCAGCACGTACTCGTGGTCGACCGGGGTCAGCCCGTCGGCCGGGTCGATGATCACCGCACCGTACATGCCGTTGGCGATGTGATGCAGCACCGGAGGCGTGCCGCAGTGGTACATCCAGGCACCCGCATGCTGCGCCTTGAACGAATACACCAGGGACTCACCGGGTTGGATCGTGCGCATGTCGCCGTCCATGTTGGTCTGTGAGGCGTGGAAGTCGATCGAGTGGCCGATCGCCCCCTTGTTCACCAACGTGATGTTGAACACGTCGCCGACCTTGCCCCGCAGGGTGGGGCCGGGCACGGTGTCGTTGAAGGTCCACATGAGCTGCTTGACCCCCGGTGCGACCTCCATCTCGACATCGGTCGCTTCGAAGGTCAGGTCGTGGACGGTGCCACCGGGAGCTGGTTTGAGCACCGGATCGGCCGCCTTGAAGCCCTTCGCGGGTTCGGCGTTCTTGTCGATCTTGGCGTCGTTCGGGTTGATGCCCTCGCCGACGCCGGTGTTCGCGGCGCCCTGTGACACCTGCTGGGTGGCCGGCCCGCTGTCGCCGACCACGTTGATGTCCATGACCATGCCGGCCGAGCGGTGGCCGGGCAAGGTGCAGTAGCCCTGCACGGTGGCCTCGATCGCGGTGGTCTTGAGCACGGCCTTCTCGCCGGGCTTCAGGATCGGGGTCTGCTTGGAACCGATCTTGAGATCGTGGGTCTGCGCACCGTCGTTGGTGACGTTGAGCACCAACGTGGTGTTCTTCGGCAGGTCGACCGAGGCGGGCTTCACCCAGAACTCGCCGAGTGAGACGTCCATCGTCTTCGTCGTGGGCTTCGTCGACCCCGCACCGAGGTCGCTCTTCTGCCCGTCACCGGTGAACAGGGCCCACGCCAGCACGGCCCCCACGGCGACGATGGTGGCAAAGGCCATCGTGGCGATCAGACCGACGTCACCCATGCGGTCGCGCAGTTTGCGACGCTGCTGTGAGCGGACCTCGTCTTCTCCGGTGGTGTCTAGATCGACTCCGGTGTCCTCGGTGGTCTGGTCGTTGGGCTCAGTCATGATTCGGCTCCTTGTGAAAACATTCTCGAGCAGCTCCATCGTGGCTCATCCGGGATGTATCGCACAGGGTACAAGGTCCCGGTTGCAATGCGACTCCGGTCACCTCCCGCCGCCGCGCGACGCGAACCGGCCGTGACCTGCCCGGGCGGTGGCGTCGCGGCCCCGTCGAAGCCGGGCCGCAGATGGCGTCAGCTCTGGGGAATCGTCCAGATGAGCGATGCGCCGGCGCCGGGTTCGGACCGTATGTCGAAGGTGCCGTCGAACTCCGCCGCCCGGGCTCGCAGGTTCTTCAGGCCGTAGCCCGGCGCGTCGAGGGCGTCGTCGGGGTCGAAGCCCGATCCGTCGTCGTGCACCGTCAGCCGGAGACCGTCGCCGTCGATCTCGAGGTCGACGCCGACGCGGGTCGCCCGACCGTGGCGGTGCGCGTTCGCGATTCCCTCCCGGACCACCGCGACGGCGGCATCCGCCACCGGCTCGGACGGTTGGGAACCCACCTCGCCGACCAGGTTCAGCCGTACGTCGATACCGAGTGCGGCCGCCTGGGCATCGACCACCTGTTGCAGTCGATCGGCCAGGCGATCGGGTTCGCCCACATCTCGGAGCAGATCATGGATGACGGTCCGGATCTCCGCGATCGTGTCGTCGATCTCGTCCACCGCCCGGCCGACCGCGGTCCGCAGTCGCGCTGGGTCGGCGTCGAGCGCGGCCTGCATCGCGAGGCCCGCGCCGTACAGCCGTTGGATGACCGAGTCGTGCAGATCCCGACCGATGCGCTCGCGCTCGGCGGTCAGGGCGAGGCGGTCCCGGGTGGCATTCAACGATGCTTCCGCAGCCCGCCGCTCGGCCAGATCCCGGACCGCCGCGACCACGAAGTGCTCACCGTCGACGGTGACCGGCGACAGGCTGACCTCGACCGGCAACTCACCGCCATCGGCCCGCAGGCCGAGCAGTTCCAGACCCGACCCCATCTCGCGGGCCCGCGGGTGCCTCGCGTAGCGGCCGCGGTGCCTGGCGTGGGTCGCGCGCAGGCTCTCGGGAAGCAGGTCGTCGATGCCCAGACCCAGGAGCGTCGCCGCGTCGTAACCGAACATCTCACGGGCCCGGCGGTTTCCGAGCACGATGCGACCGTCGGAGCCGGTCACGATCATCGCGTCGGGCGCCTCGTCGACGACGACCCGGTTCAGTGCCGGCGACGCGCCGACATCGACCGATGCGCCGACATCGAGTGGTGTGGCCGCCGGGTCGGGCTCGCCGTCGGTGTCCACGCCGTCAGAATATCGCTGGACGCTCTCGGCACCCACCGGCGTGTGGCACGTGGTGCCCCGGCGTCCGGCGGTCCCCCGATCGGCCGGCGGGTCAGCTCGACAGCCGCTCCGCCCAGGCGCTGCGCTCGGCGATCGCCCCGGCGTAGCGTGCCTTGCGCTTGGCGACCCGGCCCACCGGCTCGGCATGGTCGAACTGGTTCATCGAGTACTGCGCCTGAATCCCCTCGCGCAACATGATCAACGCCTCGGACCGTAGTTGGGAGATCCTCGACTCGGTCACCCCGAGCTCGTCGGCGAGTGCCTGCGACTTGTGCCCGTGCAGGAAGTAGCCCCTGATCACCGTGCGGTGACGGTCGGGCAGCAGCTCGACGGCGTCACGCATGTAGGCGAGCAGCTCTCGGTGCTCGAGTTCGTCGGACGGTTCGACCGATGCATCGTCACGGAGCACCTCGACGAGGGTGAGTTCCTCGTCGGCCTCGTTGACCTCGTACTCGAGGGCGAGCACGACCGAGCGGAACAGCCGGTCACGGAGCCGGTGCAGATCGTCGCTGGTGATCCCGAGCGCCTGGGCGATCTCGTCGTTGGTGGGGCTGCGGCCCAACTCGGAGGCGAGACGCTGTTCGATCGCCTCGAGACGGCGCGCGTTGTTGCGCACCGATCGTGGCGCCCAGTCCGCGGCCCGGACCGCGTCGAGAATCGCACCACGGATCCGACGTGCCGCGAATCGATCGAAGGGAACACCCCGGTCGGGGTCGAAGCGTCGGGCCGCCTCGACCAGCCCGAGCGACCCGGCGGTCGCCAACTCTTCACGGTCGACATGGCGAGGGAAGTGCACCGCGACCTGGAACACGACGTGCCGCACCAACGGCAAGTTCGCTTCGATCAGTCGCCGCCGTTCTGCATCGCTGATTGTGCCCATCGAGAACCCCTCTCTTGGAGTCGACCTCTTATCTCGGCATCCGACCCCGAGTACTTGAACCCCATCCTGCGCCATGGATGCGCCGGGAGCGCAGGAAGCTCCTATCGAATACTCCGGCCGGCCCGATGTGACAAGCAGGAGAACACGCTGCATCCACTGAAATGGTATGAAACCACCAGAGAACCTGTGCCGATTGTTACACGTCCGTCATGCTCCTTCCGACCCCTGACCTGCCGATCAGCTCACCGGCGACGAACCCTCGAAGACCGCCGCCCGGATGCCGCGCCGAGCCAGTTCGGTCAAGAAGTCCAGCACCTCGATCTGGACGGCCACACCCCCCACACCGGGTGCGTTCACCCGACCTTCGCCGGCCCAGACCGTGGCCAGAGCCGCCACCGCGGCGCCGGCGACCGCCGGTCGGTCGATCGCTCCGAGTACCGCCGTGTCGGTCGCTCCGGACCGTCGACCACGGATCTCGACCCGTAACGCGCCGACGGCCCCTTCGGGGTGAGGGGGCCGCAGCATCGGGAGCCGGGCCAGCATCCGGTCACGCCGGGTGCCCGCCATGCGGGCGGTGATGCGGCTCACCCCGTCGAGGGCGGGCTGCAGCAGCAACGGCTCACACTGATCGCCCCGGTAGCAGTCCGCCGACCCGACCGGGTCGGGGAACCAGCACAGTTCACGACCTGAACCCGACGGTCGCTGGATCCACGCGCCGTCGTGCCACTCCAGTGCGCTTCCGGCGAAGTTCCGGTGATGCTGGTGCGCACAGGCCGGGCCCCCCGTGCCGAGCCAGGCGACGTGGACCTCGTCGACCGCGTCGAACCACGTCGCCCCGTGGCGGACGAGCGCGCAGCTCAGGCCCGGCGAAAAAGCCGCACCCACGACCGCTGACACGCCCGCCTGGGACGCATCGTCTCCCAGATCGAGCAGCCCCTGCACGGTCGGACGTGCATCGGCGGTCGACACGAAGGGGCGCCGCAGCGCGATGAGTCGCCGGGCCTGGTCGACGTGCGCGGCCGCGGGGCCCGCGAGCAGGGCCGCGTCGCAATCGGCCACCCCGACTGGCAGACCGTCGTCGGCGGACCATTCGGCATCGGTCGCGATGGGGCCCAGCACCTCGGCGACGGCGGCACGCTTGTGCACGTCGGGTTCTCCGAGCACGATCTCGGTCACCCCGGGCGTCGACGCCAATTGGCGGGCCGCCCGCGCGCCGAGCGCGCCCAGCCCCACGACGGCGACGCGTGTCACTTCAGGTCTGGCCCGGAGAGCTCCCGCCATCCCCCGTCGCGGGGCGGGACGCCGCCGGAGCCCCTGAGACGCAGTACCGCGGCGACGATCGCCGCGGCACCGATCGCCACGAGGGCCCGCCGGACCAACGTCATGATGGCGAAGCCGGAGCTGTCCATGGAGGTGCGGGCCATTGCAGATCGCCTGTTGAAGATGGGGCTGGAGCTGGGTCGAGGGTCCGGAGCCGGTGGTTCGAACGGTACCGGTTCGGCGGATCCTCGCGGTCGTGGGGCTAGCAGGAGTCGAACCTGCGACCTCACCCTTATCAGGGGTGCGCTCTAACCAACTGAGCTATAGCCCCGCTCGTGTGAGTCTTCGACGCTAGTGGCTCACGCTTCGCGGGGGCCAGCCGACCGTGCCACCACGCGTGCAGGGTCATCGCAGAGCCGGTCAGCCCGGGTCCTCGTCTGGCCGGGCGTCTTCGTCGTCGTCGGTCTCATCGGTTTCGATGATCGTGAACCGGATCCCACCGGTTGCTTCCGCGATCAGGTTCACGATGGCGGCTCCCAAGGTGATCAGCACGCTGCCGGCCGCGAGCAACAGGGCCCCGATCAGTGCCGCGCCGCGGAAGAGCTGTGGACCGTCGAACGACCAGTTGTCGAAGCCGATCTGGCGCATGAACCGTTCGACGTGATGGACCTGGCCGGTCGCGTTCGCCAGTGACCACCCGAGGCCGACGGTGATGAGGAAGATGACATAGAACACCAACCCGCCCAGCAACGCGACCTTGAACACCGACCAGAGCTGCACGTGCCGGACGATGCGGACGACCCGGCGACCGGGGCGCAGTTTGGGCGCGAACAGTGGCTCCCGCTCCGGTCCCTCGATCTGCTCGGCTCTTCCGGCACGGCCACGACGCCACCGCGTCGCGCGTGACGACGTCTCGGCGGTCCGCTCCAACGGTGGCAATCGGGTCGTGACGTCCCCGTCGGCGTCCGGGTCGACCTCTGCCGCCCGCCCGGTGCCCAACCCGCCGGGTGTGGTGCTCCCGATCGGGGCCGACTCGGACGAAGTCATCCGGCCATTCTACGGGCTGGCCGCCGACGGACCGGCCACCGGTCGCGCCGCCGCGACCGCACCGTGGCCGGCCACGGTGACGTGGACGACCACGACCGCTCCGTCACGGTGCAGCTCGACCAGGCGCGCCCCGTTCCGGGACGTGATCGTCTGGGCGACCACGGTCGCCCGACGGGGATCGAGCTGGACCGCCGCGGCCAGCGCCGCGGCATCGGCGGCGTTCTGGGCACGGGCGCGCTCCACCGCCTGACGACCGACGAAGGCGACCCCCAGCGCGCACAGCGCGACGAGCACGATCACCCCCGCCATCAGCGGGACGACCTGCCCGGACTGGGTCGACGGCCACGCGGGCTTCTCGATCACACCGATGCAGTGCCCGCACCGGGACCGGTCCAAACCTCGACCGGGGTCCACAGAAAAACCGCACGAGGTTGGTCGGTCAGGCCGATTCGTCGTCCGGGGTGAGCACCGGCGCGACCGCGGCGACCGACTGGCCGGCATCGAGGTTCATCACCCGGACCCCGGTGGCGTCCCGACCCTGGGACGAGATCTCGCGCACCGGCATCCTGATCACGGTGCCGCCCGAGGCGATCACGAAGATCTCGTCGTCGAGTCCGACCATGAACGCCGCGGCGACCACGCCCCGGCTGGCCGTCAGTCGGATACCCCGCACACCCTGGATGCCGCGGTGCTTGGCGTTGAAGTGCTCGAGTTTGGTGCGCTTGCCGTAGCCGGTGTCGGTGACGATCAAGATCGTGGCGTCGTCGCGGGCGACGTCGCACGAGACGACCTCGTCGCCTTCTCTGAGCCTGATGCCCCGTACTCCGGCGGCCGAGCGGCCCATCGCCCGCACCTGGTCCTGGGCGAAACGTACGGTCATGCCCTGGCGCGACACCATGAAGATGTCGTCGCCGTCGTTCGCGGGGATGACCTTGGCCAGCTCGTCGCCGTCGTGCAACTTGATCGCGATGATGCCCGCCCGCAACGACGAGTCGTACTCGGTGAACCGGGTCTTCTTGACCTGCCCCTTGCGCGTCGCGAAGAACAGGTACTGGTTGGTCTCGTAGTCGCGGGTGTCGATCACCGCTTCGATCCGCTCGTCGGGTTGCAGCGGCAAGAGATTCACGATCGCGGTGCCCCGGGCGGTGCGTTCCTTGCGGGGGATCTCGTGGGCCTTGAGCCGGTAGACCCGACCCAGGTTCGAGAAGAACAGCAGGTACGCGTGTGCCGTGGTGGTGATGATCCTGATGACGTAGTCCTCGTCACGCAGCTTGGTGCCGGCCACGCCGCGCCCCCCGCGACCCTGGGTCTTGAACGAGTCGGGCAGCATCGTCTTGATGTAGCCCTTGGACGACAGGGTGACCACCAGATCTTCGTCGTCGATGAGGTCCTCGATGTCGAGGTCGCCCGGATCGTAGGTGATCTCCGAACGCCGCGGGGTCGCGAACTTCTCACGCACCTCGCCGAGTTCGGTCTTGATGACCTCGCGCAGCCGGCCGTCGTCGCCGAGAATCGCCTGCAGGTCCGCGATCGTGGCCGACAGCTCGGCCATCTCGCCCTCGAGGTCGATCCGCGCCAGACGGGTCAGGCGGCCGAGTTGCATCTGGAGGATGTGTTCGGCCTGGGTCTCGGAGAACTCGAAGGGCTCCGCGATCAGCGCGGCCAACGCGGCGGCCCGGTCTTCAGAGGCGCGGATCGTGGCGATCACCTCGTCGATCACGTTGATCGCCTTGAGCAGCCCCTCGACGATGTGCGCCCGGGCCTGGGCCTTGCCGAGGCGGAACTCCGAGCGGCGGCGCACCACCTCGACCTGGTGGTCGACGTACGCGCCGAGGGCCTGGGCCAGGTCGAGGGTGCGCGGGACGCCGTCGACGAGCGCCACGAAGTTGAAGGCGAAGTTCGTCTGCAACTGGGTGTGCTTGTAGAGGTTGTTCAGGATGACGAGAGCCGGCGCGTCGCGCTTGAGCTCGATGACCAGTTTGGTGTCCTCGCCCGAGGACGCGTCGTTGACATCGGCGATGCCCTCGACGGTCTTGGTCTCGACCAGTTCCTTGATCTTGGCCGCCGTGTTCGCGATGCCGACCTGGTAGGGCAGTCCGGTCACCTCGATGCGGTCACGCTGGCGACCCGAGCCCTCGATGATCTCGGTGCGCGCCCGCAGGCGGATCGAGCCCTTGCCGGTGCGGTAGGCATCCATGCTCCCCGAACGACCCAGGATCATGGCGTCGGTCGGAAAGTCGGGACCCTTGACGAACGCCATCAGATCGTCGGGCGTGGCGTCGGGGTGGTCGATCAGGTGGATGGTGGCGTCGATGACCTCACCCAGGTTGTGGGGAGGGATGTTCGTGGCCATGCCCACCGCGATGCCCTGGGACCCGTTCACCAGCAGGTTCGGATACCGCGCGGGCAGCACCGTGGGTTCGGTGACCTCGCCGGAGTAGTTGTCGGCGAAATCGACGGTGTCCTCGTCGATGTCGGCGAGCATCGACATGGCGAGCGGTTCGAGTCGACACTCGGTGTAGCGCGCCGCAGCCGGCCCGAAGTCGGGCGAGCCGAAGTTGCCGTGGCCGTCGACGAGGGGGTGACGCAGGCTGAAGTTCTGCGCCATGCGGACCAGGGCGTCATAGATCGCCGAATCACCGTGCGGGTGGAAGTAGCCCATCACGTGCCCGGTGACCCGGGCGCTCTTCATGTGCGAGCGGTCGGGGCGGGCCCCGATGTCGTACATCCCCCACAGGATCCGCCGGTGCACGGGCTTGAGACCGTCTCTGGCGTCGGGCAGCGCGCGGGACACGATGACCGACATCGCGTAGTCGAGGAAGGAGCGTTCCATCTCCTCCTGGATCTCGATCTCCTCGACGGAGAGCGGTGATTCGGCTGGCGGGGTGTCGGTCATTTCTTCTCGGGTTCCTCTGGGGCCATGTGGTGGAACGGCTGGATCGGTGGGTGGAGCGGCGACGGATCGACGATCAGATGTCGAGGAAGCGCACGTCCTTGGCGTTGGACTGGATGAACTGTTTGCGACTCGCCACGTCGTCACCCATGAGGATCGACATGACCTCGTCGGCGATCGCGGCCTGCTCGACGGTGACCTGCAGCAACGTGCGGTGATCCGGGTCCATGGTGGTCACCTTGAGCTCGTCGTAGTCCATCTCACCCAAGCCCTTGAGGCGGGCGAAGTCCTTCTTGTGGTTCGGCCGCTCGGCGAGGAAGGCGTCCTTCGCGGCATCGTCCTTGAGGTACACCTTCTCCTTGCCGACCTCGGTCGAGTACAGGGGCGGCTGGGCGATGTAGATGCATCCGGCCTCGACCAGCGGGCGCATCTGGCGGAAGAAGAACGTGAGCAGCAGGGTGCGGATGTGGCTGCCGTCGACATCGGCGTCGCACAGGGCGATCACCTTGTCGTAGCGGCGCTTTTCGACGTCGAACTCTTCGCCGACCCCGGCACCGATCGCGGCGATCAGCGCCTGGATCTCGGTGTTCTTGAGCATCTTGTCGATGCGGGCCCGCTCGACGTTGAGGATCTTGCCGCGGATCGGCAGGATCGCCTGGGTGTGGGGATTGCGGGCCTGCACGGCCGAGCCGCCCGCAGAGTCGCCCTCGACGATGAACAGCTCGCGTTCCGCCGCGTCCTTCGACGAGCAGTCCTTGAGCTTGTCGGGCATCCCCGCGCCGTCGAGCAGCGTCTTGTTCCTGATGACGTCGCGCGCCTTGCGGGCCGCGGCGCGGGCCTGAGATGCGGCGATCGCCTTCTTGACGATCTTGTTGGCCTCGGTCGGGTTCTCCTCGAACCACTGGGCGAGCTTGTCGTTGGTGACCTTGGTGACCAGCGAGCGGGTCGCGGTGTTGCCGAGCTTCGACTTGGTCTGGCCCTCGAACTGCGGGTTGGTGAGCCGCACCGAGATGACCGCCGTGAGGCCCTCACGGACGTCCTCACCGCCGAGGTTCGGGTCTTTTTCCTTGAGCAGATTGCGGGCCCGCGCATACCGATTGACCACGCCGGTCAACGCCGAGCGGAACCCTTCTTCGTGGGTGCCCCCTTCGATGGTGGAGATCCCGTTCGCGAACGAATGCAGGCCGTCCGCGTTGAAGCCGGTGTTCCACTGGAAGGCGACCTCGACCTCGGAGGTGTCATCGGACCCCTCGAAGTAACCGACCTTGGCGAACAGCGCGTCCTTGGTGCGGTTGACGTGCTTGACGAAGTCGATGATCCCGCCGGCGTACTTGAAGGTCACCGGACCGGGCTCATGGCCGGGGCGTTCGTCTCTGAAGACGATCTCGAGACCCCGGTTGAGGAACGCCATGATCTGGAAGCGGTCCAGCATGGTCTGGGCCCGGAAGCTGGTCTCTTCCATGATCGTCGGGTCGGGCCAGAAGCGGATCGTGGTGCCGGTGCGCCCCCGCGGCGCCTTGCCCACGGCCTTCAGCTTGTTCTGGATCTTGCCGCCCTTGGCGAAGTCCATCACCCAGTGTTCGCCGCCACGGTCGATCTCGACCTCGAAACGCTCCGACAGGGCGTTGACCACCGACACCCCCACGCCGTGCAGGCCGCCGGAGACCTTGTAGCCGCCACCGTCGAACTTGCCACCGGCGTGCAGCATCGACACCGCCACCTCGGCGGTCGACATGTTCTTGTACTTGGGGTCCTTGTGCGGGTACGGCGCCACCGGGATCCCACGGCCGTCGTCGACCACCTGGCAGGCGCCGTCGGCGAGGATCGTCACGTCGATACGGGAGCAATGCCCGGCCATCGCTTCGTCGACGGAGTTGTCGACGACCTCCCACACCATGTGGTGCAGGCCGGTCGGCCCCGTGGAGCCGATGTACATGCCCGGACGCTGACGGACCGGTTCGAGCCCTTCGAGGACCTGGATGTCGGATGCCCCGTAGGATTCGGACGTTTTGGTGGTGGAGCGGGCCAATGCGCGACCTTTCAGTGTCGACCGAAGACGAATCGGTCCGGCGAGCGGACGGGTGACCCGAGGCACACGACGTCTGGTGTTCGCTTTTGGCCGTCCGCTGCGGGATCGGCCCTTCGACGCCGGTGAACAACTTGGCTCACGATGCCGTTCATCCTACCAGGAGGGGACGACATTCTGGCGGTTTTCGGGGCCCCGGCGGGCCCTCGCCCCGGCGGCCCGGAAGCATCTCGACCCAGTGGTGTCGGCCACCGGACCACACCACGACGCGGGCGCGACCGACCGTCGCCGCGGACGTGTCAGCGAGGGCGGACCCGGGTCACGACCTCGGTCACGCCCGCGCCGGGAACCAGATCGTCGATCCGGGCCAGCAGCGTCGTCGCCTGCCAGCGCATCTGCGACGCCCACGCCGGATCATCGACCTCGACGTGCAGGCGTCCGTCGACCAGACGACCCGGCCGGGAGTGTTCCGCGGCCGCGGGGCCCACCAGATCGGCCCAGGACTGCGCGATCCGGGTGAGCACCGGTGCCGGCGGCGCGCCCAGACCCGCGAGCACCCGGTCGAGGTCCCGACCGATCATCCCGGGCGGACGATGGTCGACATCGTCGCGTCGGAGCGGAATCGGTTCGATCGCCATCGTCCCATTGTCGCAGCATCCGTGTGTCGGGGCTGCTGGACGCGAGCTGCCGCCGTCCTACGCTCACCGGGGTGGGTGACCGATCGGGTTCGCTGGACGTGCTGATGCACGTGGCCTTCGAAGGGCCCGGTGCGATCGCCGCACGGGCGACCGACCGGGGCATGACCGTCAGGACGCACCGGTTGTTCGACGGCGACGAGCTCCCCTCGCTCGGCGAGGTCGAACGCCTGGTCGTCATGGGCGGGCCGATGAACGTCGACGAGACCGAGCGCCACCCCGCCCTGGCCGAGGAGCGCGAGTGGCTGGCCGAGGCGGTGCGGCGCCGGATCCCGGTGCTGGGGATCTGTCTCGGGTCGCAGCTGCTGGCGCGGGCGCTCGGCGCCGCGGTGCGGCCGGGGCGCCGGCCCGAGATCGGCGTCGCCCCGGTCGAGGTCGGCGACCCCGACGATCCCGTCCTCGGCGGCCTCGCCCCCGGCACCGAGGTCCTGCACTGGCACGGCGACTCCTTCGAGCTGCCCGACGGCGCGACGCG
>JBDZUV010000210.1:0-3114 GCA_040255345.1 Actinomycetota bacterium
CGATCTGTTCGGTGACTCCGTGCCCATTCTGTGCTGGCGGTGTGTGTCCGCTGGCGATGTCGAGAGCGCGGATGCCGATGGCCGCGGGTTGTTCCTTCCCCGGGACGTGGCCGCGCCCGGCCAGGATCGGAGCCAGGAACTGCCCTGTGTAGGAATCGGGGTTCGCGGCCACGCTTTCCGGAGTGCCCTGGGCGACCACTTGGCCACCGCCGGACCCGCCCTCGGGGCCCATGTCGATCACGTAGTCGGCGCACTTGATCACATCGAGGTTGTGCTCGATCACGACGACCGTGTTGCCCTTGTCCACCAGGCCGTTCAGCACGCCGAGCAGCTTCTCCACGTCGGCGAAGTGCAGGCCCGTCGTGGGCTCGTCGAGGACGTACACGGTGCGGCCGGTGGACCGCTTCTGCAGTTCGGACCCGAGCTTCACACGTTGGGCCTCACCGCCGGACAGTGTCGGCGCCGGTTGGCCCAGGCGCACGTAGCCAAGACCCACATCGACCAATGTCTTTAAATGTCGATGTATTGCACCAATGGGTTTGAAGAACTCCTCCGCCTCGGAGATCGGGGTCGCGAGTACGTCCGCGATGGTCTTGCCCTTGTAGCGGATCTCCAGGGTTTCCCGGTTGTAGCGCGCACCGTGGCACACCTCGCACGGGACGTAGATGTCCGGGAGGAAGTTCATCTCGATCTTGAGCGTGCCGTCGCCGTGGCAGGCCTCGCACCGACCGCCCTTCACGTTGAACGAGAATCGGCCCGGCCCGTAGCCGCGCACCTTCGCTTCGCTGGTGGAGGCGAAGAGCTTGCGGATGTGGTCGAAAACGCCCGTGTAGGTGGCGGGATTCGATCGCGGGGTGCGCCCGATCGGTGACTGGTCGACGCCGACCATCTTGTCGACGAGATCGATGCCCGTCACCCGGGTGTGTCGCCCGGGCACCTGCCGGGCGCCGTTGAGTCGGTTCGCCAGGACGGCGTGCAGGATGTCGTTGACCAGTGTCGACTTCCCCGAGCCGGACACGCCGGTGACGGCGACCAGGCATCCGAGCGGGAATGCGACGTCGATGTTCTTCAGGTTGTGTTCCCGGGCCCCGACGACGGTGAGCCGCCGCGCGGGCTCGACCGGCCGCCGCTTGTTCGGCACCGGGATGGACCGTCGGCCGGAGATGAACGCGCCGGTGATCGATTCCGCGCTACGGGACAGTTCGTCGACGGTGCCGGAGACGACGACGTGTCCACCCTGCTCGCCGGCGCCGGGGCCGATGTCCACCACGTGGTCGGCGGCACGGATCGTGTCCTCGTCGTGCTCCACGACGATCAGCGTGTTTCCAAGGTCGCGCAACCGGGTCAACGTCTGGATCAGCCGGTGATTGTCGCGTTGATGTAATCCAATGGATGGCTCGTCGAGCACGTACAGCACACCCACCAGGCCGGAGCCGATCTGCGTCGCCAGCCGGATGCGCTGAGCCTCACCGCCGGAGAGGGTCGCCGCGGCCCGATCCAGCGAGAGGTAGTCCAGCCCGACGTCGAGCATGAAGCCGAGTCGCGCGTCCACTTCCTTGAGCACGCGGCGGGCGATCATCGATTCGCGCTCCGAGAGCTCCAGCCCGGGGAAGTAGTCGGCGGCCTCCCTGATCGACAACGCGGACACGTCGGCGATGTTGAGCTCACCGCGGGTCGGGTGCGCGAGCGTAACACCCAGGATTTCCGGCTTGAGCCGTGTTCCGCGGCAGGCAGGGCACGGCACGTCGCGCATGTAGCCCTCGTACTTCTCGCGCGCCAGTTCGGAGTCCGTCTCGGCGGCCCGCCGCTCGATGAACGGGATCACTCCCTCGAAATCGGCGTAGTACGAGCGCAGCCGTCCGTAGCGGTTCCGGTAGCTGATGTGCACCTGGACGTCGGAGCCGCCCAGGACGGCGTCACGCACCTTCGCCGGCAGCTTGCGCCACGGCGTGGCCGTGGAGAAGCCCATGCTGCCGGCCAGGCCCTCCAGCATGCGGACGAAGTACTCCGACGTGGTGCCGCGGGACCACGGATGGATCGCCCCGTCCGCGAGGGACAGGTCCGGGTCCGGCACGATCAGGTCCGGGTCGACCTCCTTGCGAATGCCTAGACCGGTGCACACCGGGCAGGCGCCGAACGGCGAGTTGAACGAGAACGACCGGGGCTCCAGCTCGTCCACACTCAGCGGGTGGTTGTTGGGGCAGGCCAGTCGCTCCGAGTACCGGCGTTCCCGCCCGGGGTCGTCCTCCGGCAGGTCGACGTAGTCGATGATCACCACGCCGTCGGCGAGCGCGAGGGCAGTCTCGACCGAGTCGGTGATCCGCTGCTGGGACGAGGCCTTGTTGGCGAGCCGATCGACCACGACCTCGATGGAATGCTTCTCCTGCTTCTTGAGCGTCGGCGGGTCGGTGAGCTGATGCACCACACCGTCGATCCGGGCGCGCGAATACCCCTGTGCCTGCAGGGAATCCAGCAGGTCGGTGTACTCCCCCTTCCGCTCCCGAACCACCGGAGCCAGCACCTGGAACCGCGTGCCCTCGGGCATCTCCCGGACCCGGTCGACGATCTGCTGCGGGGTTTGCCGTGCGATCAGCTCGCCGCACTCCGGGCAGTGTGGATGCCCAATGCGCGCGAACAGCAACCTCAGGTAGTCGTAAATCTCGGTGATCGTGCCGACCGTGGACCGCGGGTTGCGCGATGTCGACTTCTGATCGATGGATACCGCCGGCGAAAGCCCCTCGATGAAGTCCACATCCGGCTTGTCCATTTGGCCGAGGAACTGCCGTGCGTAGCTGGACAGCGACTCGACGTAGCGGCGCTGGCCCTCGGCAAAGATGGTGTCGAAGGCCAGGGAAGACTTCCCCGACCCGGACAGTCCGGTGAACACCACGAGAGCATTGCGCGGCAGCGTCAGGTCGACGTTGCGCAAGTTGTGCTCGCGGGCACCACGGACGATGAGTTGCTGATCGCTCACGATCACCCATGCTAGGCGGGGATACCGACAGGGTGACATCGCCGCTGGTCGGCTCGTGCGAGCGACGCCCGCGCACGGTTTCGCGGGCGCACAAAAAAGCCTCCTCGTCGTAGGGCCGTGCGAGTATGACGCCATGCACG
>JBDZUV010000069.1:0-1152 GCA_040255345.1 Actinomycetota bacterium
CGGGTGGCGATCGTGCGTGACGGGCGACTGGTCATGAACGCCGGGGTCGACGAACTGCGGGCGGCCGCCCGCCATCACGTCGGGGTGACCCTCGAAGATCGATCTGATCGTGCGGTCGGCGCGCTCGAAGGCCTGGAGTCGGTGCGTGACGTGGCGCACATCGGCGGCACCACCTCGTTCACCGTGGAGGGTTCGATGGCCGCAGTGGTCGAACGGATGGCACCGTTGAGGGTCGAACGGTTCGTCTCCACCGAGGTCGACCTCGAAAAGCTGTTCCTCAGCTACTACGGCGACAAGAGCTGACATGGGCACGAGTGTGTTCATCAAGTCGCTCGGTGATCAGCGACGCGGACTGCTCGGATGGGGGATCGGCGTCGCGGCGACCCTCGTTGCGATGGCGGCGATCTGGCCGTCGTTCTCGAACGCCGACATCGACGCCGTGCTCGAGAACTATCCGTCGGAATTGCTCGAAGCGTTCAACGTGCACGCGATGAACACCGGAACGGGCTTTCTGAACGCGGAACTGTTCAGCATCGTGTTGCCGGTCATGTTCATCGTCTATGCGATCGGTCGCGGCGCACGTCTGGTCGCCGGTGAAGAGGAAGCGGGCATCCTCGAGACGATCCTCACGATGCCGATCCCGCGGAGCGGGGTGCTGGTCCACAAGGCCGGCGGCCTGGTCGTCGGCGTCGGCATCCTCGGCGTGGTGCTGGCGGCGACCCTGGCGGCGGCCTCCCCGATCTTCGGTATGGACGTGTCGTTGCGCGCTGCAGGTTTCGCGGCACTCACCCAGTGGTTCATCGGCAGCGAGTTCGGTCTGCTCGCGATCGCCGCCGCCGCGGTGACCGGGCGACGGGCGCTGGCGGTCGGCATCCCGGCGGGGATCGCCGCCGCCACCTATGTGGCGTTTCTCGCAGCACAGTTGGTCGATGCACTGCAGTGGCTGCGGTGGATCAGCCCGTTCCACGCCGCCACCACCGGCGGGCCGCTCGGGTCGAGCCTGCCGTGGCTGGTGTGGACGATGCCGGCGGTCGGAGTGGTCGCCGTGGCCGCCGCCGCACCGGTGTTCGCCCGACGTGACATCGCCGGCTGAAGGCCACGGGCGCCAGCGCCACGAACTTCGGGAGGTGTCGTGCGAAGAGCGCAGTGCGA
>JBDZUV010000069.1:1252-16082 GCA_040255345.1 Actinomycetota bacterium
CCGTCGAAGTGCTCGTCGCCGTCACCACGCAGGTCGACGAGCACACCGGTGCGGCCTTCGACGGTCACGGTCGTCGAAGCAGGTGACGGGTTGAACACCCGCAGCACGAGCACGTCGGGGTCGTCCGCAAGGCGGTAGAGCGCCGACACCTCGGCGCCGGCGACCGCCAGCAACGACTCGGATCGGGGCGCTCGGTCGTCGCGCACGCCCGAGGCGTCACCGGCATCGTCTGGCGTGCCGGTGCCGGCCACGACGAGCGGCAGGAACGCTTCATCGACCAGCTCGTAGGGGTCGGCGTCGCCGACGTGCACCGCGTAGCGCATCGACACTGGCCCCTGGAGCTGCGCCGCCTCGGCCGGGTCGAACGGGCCGGCCGGCAGCGGCCGCGAAGGCATCGGCGGTGCCGACAACTTGCCGGTGGCGCGGAGCAGCGTCACCGCCAGGGTGTGCGCGGCCCGGTCGTCGTCGGTTCCGTCGATGTCGACCAGCTCGTACTCACACAATCCCTCGTGCACGACACAGAGGCCACCAGCCGAGACGAACCGTCGACTCGGATAGGTCGCCAGTGCGGGCTCCGACGGGCCGCCCTCCGCGTCGAGGCCGCGGGTCACGACTGCGAAGGCGCACTCCGCTTCGGAATGCGCCGCCGGCGTCGGCAACGGGAAATGGGCGCGCAGCCGGTGGTCGCGACTCATGTTGTCGAACGACACCGTCACGTGCACGAGGCGCTGGTCGACCTGGAGCTCCAATGCGGTCTCGACCCGGGTGGCCACCTCGCCGATCCGGGAATCGCCGAAGGCCCGCTCGGGCCACCGGGCCGTACCGGTCACCTGCAGCCGTGCCCGCAGCGGTCCCGATTCGGTGACCACCACGCTGACGTCGTCGAGCCCTGCGACGGCCGCGCCGTCGCCCACGGCACAGAAGTTGTAGGTGTCGCCACGATCCCCGACGTCGACCAACAGGCCCAGTCCCTCGTGCCCGTCGATCGAGAACGTCCCGTCGTCGGCGACCCGCACGCTGACCGCACCATTGGTCATACCCCGACCGTCGTCGTCGACACTGACCGCACCGTCGACCGGCGCCGGTTGCCAGATCGACCACCCGAATCCCGGCACGGCGGCTGCGTGGGCCAGCACGTGGTGTTCGCCGGTGCCCACGTAGAAGAACCGCACCGGCGCCTCGGGCGTGTCAGCGGCGATGCGGTCGAGTTCGGCCAGCACCTCGGTCGGGTCGAACAGACCGAAGCGGCGCGGGTCGACCAGGAAGTCCACGTCGGCCCCTGTTGCGGTGCGGGTCACCGTTGCGTCGTGGACGTCACCGATCTGGTCGACCACCACCTCGACCCATTCGGTTGCGCGCGATGCCGGGCGGGTGACGAAGGGCAGCCGGGCAGGAAACTCCCAGAGCTCCTGGGTGCCTTCGAGCTGCGCGCCCATCGGTACCGAGAGCTCGACGAGCCCCGAGCGACGTCGCGCCGACGGGTTCACGACCACCGCGGACATCGGCGCGGCGGCGTCGATCGCGGGGGCGGCATGCAGGTAGGCGGCGAGCTTGGCCCGCTCGGTCAATCCCTCGGCGATCGCCTCGGCCTCGGCGAACCGGTCGCGCACGGCGAGCACCACGTCGTCGTGCGAACACGCACAGATCGAGTCGTGCGCCGAGTTCAACAGCATGCGGTGCCACGCTTGCGCGAGAAATGCGGCCGGCCAGTCACCGGAACTCCGGAACAGTGCACTCAGCGGCTCGGCGACCCGCTCGATGCCGCGCTCGGCCCGTGCCGCCGCCTGCTTCACGTCCACCCGGTTCGACGAGACCCCCATGAGCAGATTCGCTCTCGCGCCCGACCGCAACTCACCAGACCACGAGGCGCCGGGTTCGGCCCGTGCCCGCTGCGCGGCGATGTAGGACGGCAGCGTCGAGATCTCGAAATGCCACTCGTCCTGGGCGGCGTTCGCCTCGGCGATCATGCCAGGCAGTGCCGGGATCGGGTGACGGTGATCGGTGCCGTGCATCCACAGCACCGGGTCGCCGTCTCCGCCCGACGCCTTCCCGGTCTGGGCACAGAACAGTTCCACCCGGCGGACCAGCGAGGCCGCGTCCGGCGGCAGACCCACCCCGTTGCCGTAGCCACGGGGCAGGAATTGTGCGACCACCGATGATCCATCGGGAGCGGTCCAGGCGAACGACGCCGCCGACGTGCACGACTCGGGCACCCCACGCCACACGACCGTGTCGGCGAAGCCGAAGCTCGAGAGAATCTGGGGCATCTGCGCGATGTGGCCGAACATGTCGGGCAGATACCCGACGTCCATCGCCCCGCCGAAGTCCTCGGCCCGGTCGATACCCCGCGCCAGGTTGCGCACGATCGTCTCACCCGACACGCCGAATTCGTCCATGAGGATGTACCACGGACCCATCACCAGACGTCCGGCCTCGGCGAGCCGGCCGAGGCGTGCCTGCTTGGTCGGTTCGATCTCCAGGTAGTCGTCGACGACGGCCATCTGACCGTCGAGCATGAAGTGCCGGAACCCGGCATCGGATTCGAGCAGATCCATCGTCTCGTCCACCAGGTCGACCAGCTCCATGCGGAACGACTGGAACGTGCGGTACCACTCGCGGTCCCAGTGGGTGTGCGGGATGATGTGGACGGTGCGGGTCATGGGCGCCCAGCGTAGGGCGTCGGTTCGGCCGTCGGGGGCGTGGCCGTCACCGGTACAATGCACGCCCGTGAAGTTCATGATGCTGTCGACGCTCGGCCCAGACGGAGCCGCCCGGATGCGCGAGAACCCCGCCCGCCTCAAGGAGGTGAACGCAGACGTCGAAGCGATGGGCGTCAAGGTGCTGGCGCAGTATGCGGTCCTGGGTCAGTGGGACTTCCTGAACGTCCTCGACGCGCCCGACGAGATCGTCATGGCCCGGGTGGCGACCACGCTCGCCGCACGGGGCACGCTGAAGACCATGACGATGCCGATCGTCGACGTCGACGACTTCGTCGCCGCGATGGGCGACCGTCTCTGATCAGGTCGACCTGAGGGAGTCGGCCCGTCTGGACGGGTCCACCGGCGCGGGTCGCGGCGTCAGACCCACCAGGTGGACCGCCTGCGCTCCCTGCGGACGTCGTCCGTGGAGAAGATGCCGGGGAGCTCGGCGCCGTCGCTGTGCCGTCGGAGCCGATAGCCCCCGGCGGCGTGGCCGATCACCTCGAAGCCGTTCGACCATGAGCGGTCGAATCCGTTGCGCACCTCGACCCTGGTGCCCGTCGGCAGCGGATCGACGGCGTGGCGCCCGCGGCTGCTCGGCGATTCCACGGCATCCATCGTGCACGAGCATACGATCGTCTCGCCGACGTGGCCTGCCGGAGGTCGACCCGCTGGCTACGGTGGACCGACATGACCAGGGGGCTGGCGCCGACGCTCACGGTCGAACGTGAATTGTGGGCCCGGGGTCACCGCGTCGTGGTCGGCCTCGACGAGGTCGGCCGTGGCGCCTGGGCCGGGCCGCTGAGTGTCGGCGCGGCGGTGTTGCCGACCGACCGGCGGGTGCGCGGGGTGCGTGACTCGAAGCTGCTGCGCGAAGACGAACGGGAGCAGCTCTTTCCGCGTCTCACGCAGTGGTGCGTGGCGTGGTCGGTCGGGCACGTGAGCAACACCGAATGTGACGAGTTGGGGATGAGCGCCGCCCTCCACCTCGCCGCTCGTCGGGCGCTCGACGGGCTCGGGCTCACGCCCGACCGGGTGTTGGTCGACGGTCCGTTCGACTTCGTCGGGGGTGGTCGTACCCGGACCATCGTCAGGGGCGACGCCACCTGTCTGTCGATCGCCACGGCGTCGGTGCTGGCCAAGGTCACCCGTGACCGGCTGATGCGGGCCATTTCACCTTCCTGCGACGAGTTCGCATTCGCGTCGAACAAGGGGTATCCGTCGCCCGTGCACCGGGACGCGCTGCGCCGCCTCGGGCCGACCGACTGGCACCGACGTTCCTGGTCGTTCATGGACGATCTGGAAGGTCACGAGCGCTATCGACGCGAGCCGACGCTGTTCGCTTCGCCCTGACCGCGGTGCACCCTCGCGCCGCCGACCGTTGCGCGGTGTTCGTCGTGCATCGCCGATAGGTTGACCCCATCACCCGATCGAGAGGACGATGCTCATGACACTCGATTCGACCGACCGCGTCATCGACCCGGGGCGGGCCCTGCCCGGACGCGACACGCCCGTCGCCGTGGCGCCGGCCAACCTGGTCACCGGCAACCCGATGGTGCCACCCTTTCCCGAAGGGTACGAGATCGCGGTCTTCGGAACCGGCTGCTTCTGGGGCACCGAAGAGATCTTCTGGCAGGTGCCCGGGGTGTGGACCACCGCGGTCGGCTACGGCGGCGGGGTCACCCCGAACCCGACCTATGAGGAGGTCTGTACCGGGTCGACCGGCCATGCCGAGGTCACCCTGGTCGTGTTCGACCCGAATGTGGTCACCTACGACGAACTGTTGGCCGTGTTCTTCACCACCCATGACCCCACGCAGGGGATGCGTCAGGGCAACGACATCGGGTCGCAGTACCGTTCGATCGTGCTCACCACCTCCGATGCACAGCAGCGCGCCGCGGAGGCCGGACGGGACCGTTTCGCACCGGTGCTCGCCGAGGCGGGCTGGGGCACGATCACCACGCGTGTCGAACCGCTCGCCGAGCGCTTCTACTACGCGGAGGACGTCCACCAGCAGTACCTCGCGAAGAACCCGAACGGCTACCGCTGCCACTCGGCGACCGGTCTGAGCTACCCGGCGGCCTGACCCCGCACCCGCTCTGGCAACCGGACCCGTTCGGCCCGACGGGCTCGCCGCGCATCGGGTTCGCCTCGGCGGTGTCATCCTCGTCGGCGGGGCGACGTGCCCTCCGTCCGTCGTGGTGCGGGCCGTGGCCGTCACACGGTTCGGCGCAGTGATCCGAGCGTCTGCGGGCTCGACCTCTAGGCTGGAGGGTCGTGGCTGAACGCAATCCGTCGAAGCAACGCCGCCAGGCACAGAACCGGGCCATGCGCGAAGCGCGCCGGGCGCGTTCGGAAGCGGCGAACACGCCGGTCACCGAGCGTCGGGTGTCGGCGGATGACGAACCGGACGAGGGTCGCCGGAGCCGTCGTCGCTCGCGCAAGGGCCAGGATGAGGTCCGCGCGCAGGCACGGTCGGTCATCGAGGCCGAGGCGAAGCGAGCGGACGACGACGAGATCGCCCCCGATGTCGATGCCGCCGACCTCGGCGAGACCGGAGACGACGACCTCGACGACGTGGTGCCCTCCACGGACCGGGTGGTAACCAGAAGGCGGGGTTCGTCGCCGGTGTTCTCGTCGCGGCACCGCGCCGCGGTCGCCGCAACGACGATCGGCCGTGCCCCGGCACGGACCCACGCCGGAGTCGCCGAAGCGACCGGAACCGAACTCGTCGGCCCCCGAACGGGGTCGAAGACCCGGTCCGCGGCGGCGACGTCGACTCCGCCGCGAGCCGGAACCTCTCGGGCGGCCGCGACGGGTGGCGACCGCAACACCGACACCGGTCGGAAACGCGGGGACCGCTCGGGTTCCGCCGGTCGTTCGAGCAGCGGTTCGACCGCCATGCCGCGCAAGACGTACCGGCCCCCGGCGAGGCCGTTGCCGCCGTTCTTCGACAGATTCGGTGGCAACGAGCCCGGTGGCCGGTGGGTGATGGTGAGCTTCGCGACGGTCCTGCTCGCCTCGATCGTGTTGAACTTCGTCCATGTCGTCCCCGAGGTGGTCGAGAACGCCAAAGGCCATCGGGAGCAGACCGGCCGGACCTTCACGATCTGGCATTTCGGCGTCGGACCGGCGCTGTACTACCTCCTGCCGCCCATCGTGATCCTGGGACTGTTCATCCTCACCGCTCGCCCCTGGGACCGTCGACGGAGCTGGAACTTCGCGTTGGCGCTGTTGACCCTCAGTACCTTCCTGACCGGGTTGATCTCGATCTATGTGATCCCGATCGCCTGCCTGGCCTGGGGTTGCTGGCAGGCGCGGAAGGCCGCGCTCGAAGACGTGGGCGGTGACCCGCGCGTCCTGCGCGAAGTGGAGCGGGAGCGGCGGGTGGCGGGCAAGGAAGCGCTGCGGGCCCGCCGTGACGAGCGCCGATCGACGATCTGAGCGGTCCTGGACGGAGCGCCGGCCGGTCAGGAGCAGTCGTAGGTCATGAGCACGACCCAGGTGCGGTCGGTACCTTTCTCGGAGGGCAGCGCACCGACCGAGATCTGGTTCGTGCCGTCGGAGTACACCGAACGCGTGGCCGATGATCCGGTCAGGCGGAACCCGGTCTGGGGCAGACCCGAGTCGCCGTTCTTCAGATACCACTCGAGTGCGGCGCCGGGTCGGGAAGACCCGGGCTGCGAGCTCGGTGCGACTTCGGTGGAGTCGCACGTCAGGTGATTCGAGCCCGTCGCCGTACACGCTGCGAGCACTCCGCTCGAGGCGACCACCGCCACGCAGGCCAGGCCCTTGGAGAACCTCGGCGTCATCGTCTCGTCTCGTTCGACCGGACGAGCCCCAACGGTTCGGTGGCGTGGCGGTCCGGCGCGGACGAGTTCCCTTCGAGGTCGACGGCATCGACCGGACGCCCGAAGTAGTACCCCTGCGCCATCGGGCAACCCATGTCTCTCAGCGCGTCGACCTGGGCGCGGGTCTCCACGCCTTCGGCCACGGCGATCTGGTGCAGGGTCGACGCCAGGTTGACGATCGATTCGACGATTGCCCGGTCACGATCGTCGTGGCCCAGCCCGGCGATGAACGAGCCGTCGATCTTCAGCACGCTCGCCGGAAGTCGTTTCAGGTACGACAGTGACGAGTACCCGGTCCCGAAGTCGTCGACGGCGATGCCGACGCCGAGGTCGCGTAATGACCGGAGCACCTGGATCGAATGCTCGAGGTCGTGCATCAGGGCACTCTCGGTGATCTCGAGACAGATCCGCTCGGGCGGAGCGCCGGTCTCGGCCAGCGTCTGGGCGACCCGCGACGGGAGCTCCCGGCCCGCGATGGTCCGCGCCGAGATGTTCAGCGCATACCACTTCGCCGACGCGCCGAGTCGACGGTGCTCTGCCGCGCACTGGGCCATGACATGGCGCATGACCCAGTGATCGAGATCGCCGATCAGGCCGGAGAGCTCGGCCACCGGGATGAACTGGTCAGGGGGAATCTCGCCGAGTTCGGGATGCTGCCAGCGGACCAGAGCCTCGACCCCCGGGGCCGTGCCGTCGGCCAGTGCGATGATCGGCTGATAGCGCATCATGAGCTGCCCGTCCTCGATCGCCCGAGGCAGGTCGATCTCGGTCTGCAGGCGGTGGATGACCCGGTCGCGCATGGTGTCGTCGAACACGGCGACGTTGTTCCGCCCCCGGTCCTTCGCCTGGTACATGGCCGCGTCGGCGTCGCGCAGCAGCGTCTCGGCGTTCGAGGTTCCCGTGGCGGCGACGGCGATGCCCACGCTCACGGTCGGTTGCAGGGTCGCGCTGCCCACGTGGATCGCCTGGGACACGTCGTGTCGGATGCGTTCGGCGATCGCCTCGGCCTCGGCCCGGTCGTGCAACGGGTCGAGAAGCACCGTGAACTCGTCGCCGCCGAACCGGGCGACGGTGTCACCGGGACGGATCAGTGCACGCAACCGGCTGGCGACGTCGGTGAGGATCCGGTCACCGATCGAGTGTCCGAGACTGTCGTTGATCACCTTGAAGTGGTCGATGTCGAGGAACAGCACCGCCAGGCGCCGGTCGGAGCGGCTCAGCCGCGCGAGGGCCTGGGAGAGACGGTCGACGAACAGCGCACGGTTCGGGAGTCCGGTGAGACTGTCGTGCAGGGCCTGATGCTGCGCGGTCGCCTCGGCACCGCGACGTCCGAGCGCGAGGCCGAGGGTTCCCGCCATCGTGGCGAGAAAGGCGCCTTCGTCCTGCGTGAATCGGCGTGGTGCGCCGGTACGGGTGAGGATCGCCCCGAGGATCTGTGCACCGTCGGCCACCTGGACGGCGAGCACCTGGGGTTCGGGCGCGACGACGGTGTCGGGAAACATGCTCTCGGGGTGACTCGGGGCGGCGTCGAGATCCGCATACACCAGGTCGACGGTCGTCCGGAGCGCTCCCTCGGGCGAGGGATCCGTGAACTGGATCGGCTCGGCTGCGGCCAGGCAGGCGTCGATGATCCGACCACCGGGGCGGGCGTCGGCCTCGAGTGGTCCGGCGCCGTCGCGGACCGCGACGACCGCATCAGCGATCGCGCCCTGATCGAACAGGAGCACCTCGCAACGGTGCACGTCGAGGGTCGACCTGATCAGCCCCGCGGCGCGTTCGGTGAGCGCGTGGGCGTCGGGCGCGGCCAGGGCGACACGGCCGAGGCCGGCGATCGCCCCCTGGCGAGCGATGCTCTCGTCGATGAGCGCCTGTGCGATGACGCGTTCGGTGACGTCCCGACAGTTCGCGACGATGCCGTTCACGGTCGGATCGTCGATCAGGTTGACCGCCCGCGCCTCGGTCCACTGCCAGGTGCCGTTCGCGTGCCCGATCCGGACCAGGTCGAGATCAGACGTCGCCTCGGGGCCGAGGTGGTCGAGGATGTCCCGGACCCGGTCGACGTCGTCGGGATGGAAGCCCTGCAGAGCGGTCCTGCCCAGAAGGTCCGCCGGGGAGAAGCCCAACATGTCCCGCACCGCGGGCGAGGTGTAGGTGACCCGGTAGTCACGATCCAGCACGACGATCAGATCCGACGAGTTCCGCACGAGCGACTCGAATCGCTGCTCGCGGCGACGTTCACGCTGTCGCGTCTGCTCCATCTCGCGTGCCAGGCTGATCAGCCGGACGACCACGATGACCGACATCGCGCAGGCGCCGACGAGCAACGGCGCATTGTCGCGATCGAATCTGCCCTGGTCCAACAGGATGACGAGGGGCGTGTCGAGCAGGGCGAGCGCCAAGAGTGCGATCCGGGTCACGCCGAACTTGTTCTGGGTGATCGTGTCGGCTTCGGTGACCTGTCGCATCGACGGATGCCCGGCGGCCGCCGCGAGCAAACTGATGAAACCGATCTGAAAGGCAACGTGGTTGGTGAGAGCGGATCCGTCCAGGACCGAGAGCCCGGACACCAGATGGGCGCCGGTCACCAGGCCCGCCGCGATCATGATCATGCGAAACGATGCCGAGGTCCGTTCCGCGCTGAACGCCCGACGAAGCAGCGCCGCGCAGGCGAGAACATCGAGTCCGGGCAGCAGCGCCACGGTGAACATGCTCAGCATCGGGACATCAGACGAACTCATCGCGCCACTGAGCAGTGACCGCCATGCGAACAGGCCGATGGCGAGCGCGAGGATGAGCGCATCGAGAATCGTGGAGATGTCGCCGGTACGGCGTCGGATCCGCGCCGACCCGCAGAACGCCAGGAACAGCAGCACGTGGCCACAGAACTGCAGCGACAGGAACATGCTGCGGGCACCGTCCGGATCGGAGGAGCGCTGCACGCCTCCCACGACGGTGGCGAGCACGACCAGCGCGCTCCCCGTCGCGAACGAGAACCAGATCCAGGCATGAGCGGGGCGGTTGCGGACGACCCCGCGCAGCAGGGTCCCGATCGCGACGACCGCGACGGTCACGAGGATCGCGAGCCGGACCGGGGTGCTGTCGCTGACCGCGGCGACGAGTGCCCCGAGCGCCCCGAAGACGTACAGCGCCGATCGGATCGCGCTGCGGGTCGGGCGCTGCGCTGCGAGCACGACCGTCGATTCCGCGGTGGTCAAGGCGCGCGCCTTTCGGGATACCGCGTAGCTGGGACGCGTTCCCGGTCGGGTCGTTCACAGAGCTGCACGATGGGCAAGAGCGTACCCGGCCAGGTCACGCTACGGGTGTGCACCCGGGGGTCGCCGCACGACCCGATCGACCCTTGACGCAGCGCGTCCCATGGTGTTGCATGCCAGGTACGGGCAAGCTCCCGGTGCTACCGGGGACGGTGTCCGTGTGGACGTCTAGCAAGGAGGTGCCGCCGACATGCGAGAAACCGCCGTCAGGGAGTCCTTCTCGACCGAAGCCCGTTCCCCGATGCTGCGTCGTGCCGTCCTCGCGCACGTCGATCTGGACCGAGTTCACCGGCAGCGGTCTCCTCCGCTCGATTGAAGGCGACCGCACCGCTCGGGTTCGCCCGCACGGGTCGGGTCGCCGCGAGGACATCGGGTGCAACGATCGTCGTCCTCGATCCCTGCAGACTCGTGGATGCGCACACAGCGTCCGATCCCGGTGACATTCGCCGGTGGGTCGGTCCGAGGCCGAGGAGTTCAGCGTGACGGCCGAGGGACCGGACCCCTTCACCGCCACCGGGCGCTACGTGACACCGAGTCCGTCACTCAAGACTCGACGATGGCACGGCCACCGTTGCACCTCTTCAGCTGCCCCGCCACTCCGCCCGCAAGCCGATCGGATGGCGGGGCAGCAACGCGCCGGGGCATCGTCGGGTTCCGGCCGAACCTGTAGCTTGGCTGCATGGTCCTCCCCGTCGACTTCGCCGCGACCCGACCCGGCACGCTGGGAGTCCCGCGGGTACTGACGGTGCACGCCCATCCCGATGACGAGTCGTCGAAGGGTGCCGGCACGGTGCGGATGGTGGTCGACGACGGCGGCGAAGCGTTGCTGGTCACCTGCACCGGCGGTGAGGCAGGCGACATCCTCAACGAGGCGATGCGGCGACCCGAGATCGAGGCCGACCTCCCGGCGGTGCGGTTGGACGAACTGGATCGGGCCACCGATGCGATCGGCTACTCCCAGGTGGTGCTGCTGGGTTACCGCGACTCGGGGATGCCTGACACGCCACCGAACGACCATCCCGATGCGTTCGCGAATCAGGATTTCGATGTCGAGGTCGGTCGCCTCGTCGGCATCATCCGGACCTTTCGGCCGCACGTGATCATCACCTACGGCGACGACCAGCAGGGGTACCCGCACCCCGACCATCTCAGGGTGCACGACATCAGTGTCCCGGCCTTCGAACGCTCCGGCGATGCCGATTGGTATCCCGAGCTCGGCAAACCCTGGACGCCGCTGAAGCTGTACTACACGATGTGGTCGCACGAACGGATGCGGCGATTCCACGAGAAGTTCGAAGAACTCGGGCTCGAGTCGCCCTACGGTGAGCGTTGGTTGGAGCGGCCCGAACCCGAGACCCCGCCGACCACCACGATCGACGTCACCGGCACCTACCGGGCGCGCAAGGCCGCGCTGATCGCGCACGCCACCCAGATCGATCCCGATTCGCCGTTCTGGTTCGGCCTGCCCGATGACATCGCCGAGGCGGTGTTTCCTTTCGAGGTGTACCGCCTGGCCCAGAGCCGAGTGCCGACCGAGATACCCGAGACCGACCTGTTCGCGGGGATCGAGGACCTGTCGTGAGCTGGACCGACCCGACCCGAGGCGTGTCGCGATGGAGTTCCTGAGCCCGGAGTGGTGCGACGAGCTGGTGGGCCACAGTGCGTCGAGTGAGCCGGTACTGCGCGATTGTGTGGTCGAGGTGCAGATCACCGGAGCGCCGCGGGGGCGCGGTCGGATCACCTTCACGGTCGAAGGTGGGCGCCTGGTGTCGTGCGTTCCCGAGCCGGCCGACGGGCCGGATCTGAAGTTGAAGTCGACCCATGGCGACGTGCGGGCGATGCTGCGCGGCGACCTCGATCCCAATGTCGCGTTCATGGCCGGCGACCTCAAGACCGACGGCCCGACCGGGCCGCTGCTGGCACTGTTGGCGGCGTACCGTCGGCCGGGCGCGGTCAGCGCGCGTCGAGCGCTCGACGGGGTGACCACCGACCCGTCCTGACCACCACCGGAGTCGTCTCGGTCACCCTCAGACGGTCATGGCGGCGCGCCGTGACCGTTGCACGTCACGCAGTTCCCGGTAGCCGATGAGCGCGACGCCGGCGTCGTCGATCCGGGACCGCAGCTCCGGCTCGGCAGCCAGCACCCGGTGGTCGTCGACACGGGTCTCGGCGTCGAAGGCGATCGCCCGGAGTTCTGCAGTGTCGATTGCCGGATGTCCCAGGATCTCGGTCACCCCCGGTCGCGGCGCTTCGAGGTACTTGTCGAGCGTGGGGCGGATCGACCCGCCGGGTTCATAGAGAAAGTGATCGGGAAACAGGATGCCGTCGTCGGCGGCCAGCGAGCGGAACGGAAACCCGATGGCGGCCTCACTGGTGGCTCCCGACAGACGGATGGGCAGGTCGAAGTCGACGGCGGCCTCGAGGTACGCGTCGAACAATTCGGGACGCAACTGGAGGGTGCCCATGTGGGAGTCGAGGTGGGTCACGTCGAATCCCCACAGGATGGCACGCTCGATCTGTGCGGCCAGCTCACGGCGGACCTCGTCGACATCGGCGTGTTCGGAGACGTCTTCGACCGTCGCCGGGAAGCCGCCGTCGCCGTCGAAGAGCGTGGGGGAGTGGGTGGTCGGGCCCCAGCGGTAGCGCGCGAACTCCGCGTTGAGCGTGAGATGGACCCCGATGTCCTCACCGGCGTAGCGCGTCGCGGCTTCCCGGCTCCACGGGCACGGCACCATCAGCGAAGCGCTCGTCGCGCAGCCGTCGGTGAGCGCTTCGAACGCGCCCACGTTCGCGGCATGACACATCCCGAGATCGTCCGCGTTGATGATCAGGAGCGGGGTGTCACCGGCGTAGCCGAGCGCCTCGGCGAGTGCGGTCACGGCTCAGACGCGTTCGATGATCGTGCCGGTGCCGAGCCCGCCACCGCAACACATCGCGACCAGGGCACGCCGGGTGTCGGTGCGGATCAGCTCGTGGACGGCCTTGGTCAGCAGGAACGCGCCGGTGCAGCCGAGCGGGTGACCCATGGCGATCGCCCCGCCGTTCGGGTTCACCTTGTCGGGATTCGCGCCCACTTCGGCCTGCCATGCGAGCACGACCGACGCGAACGCCTCGTTGATCTCGAAGTGGTCGAAGTCGTCGATGCCCAGGCCCGTGCGCTGCAACAACCGTTGGGTGGCGTCGATCGGGCCGGTCAACATCAGCACCGGATCGACGCCGACGAGGCAAGTGTCGACGATCCGGGCGAGCGGCGTGAGGCCCAGCTCCGCGGCCTTCTCGGGGGTCGTGAGCAAGAGTGCGGCGGCACCGTCGGAGATCTGGGATGCGTTGCCGGCGGTGTGCACGCCGTTCTCGCGGGCGACGGGCTTCAGCGCGGCGAGCTTCTCCAGCGAGGTCGCCCGCAGCCCTTCGTCGCGGCTGACCGTGTGGGTGGTGCCGGTCGGGCTGCCCTCGTCGTCGACGTCGGGTGCTTCGACGGGCACGACCTGGGTGCCGAATCGGTCTTCGTCCCAGGCCTGTGCGGCGAGTTGCTGGGACCGCAGCCCGAATGCGTCGGTGTCGTCGCGGGTGACGCCCCACTTCTCGGCGATCCGCTCGGCGCCTTCGAACTGCGAGGTGAACTCGTACTGCGAGAAGTACGACTTGGGAATGGGCACCCCGAGACCGAGCTTCTTGGACGAGTTCGCACCGATCGGGATCCTGCTCATCGACTCGACCCCACAGGAGACGGCCACGTCGACGACACCCGAGGCGATCATCGAATAGGCGAGATTCGTCGCCTGTTGCGACGACCCGCACTGGGTGTCCACCGTGGTCGCGGCCGTGTGCATCGGCAGCCCCGCGGTGAGCCACGCCGTTCGCGTGACGTTGAAGGATTGTTCGCCGACCTGGCTGACGCAGCCACCGACGACCTGGGTGACCTCGGCGGCATCGATGCCGGAACGGTCGATCACTTCACGCTGGATCTGTGCCAGCAGGTCTGCGGGGTGGACGGTGGACAGACCGCCGTTGCGTTTCCCGATCGGAGTGCGGACGGCTTCGGTGATGACGACTTCGCGCATGAGATGCACGCTAGCGCTCGGGGTGAGATCCGCGCTCAGGCGGCGGTCGATCGTCCCGGACGGTCGGGTCGGTCGCGTGACGTGCGGCGGCCGTCGGCGGCTGCGAGGGCGGCGCGTGCCTGGGCCAGCCCTGCCCGGCCGATCGCCTTGGTCCGATCGTCGAGGCGGGTGTCCCGCGGGCGGATGTCGCGTTCTGGCGGCTGGGGAACTTCGATGAGGTGGAGCTGTTGACGGGTCATGGTCGCATCATGACCGTCGGGTGTGACATTTTCGGCCGGGATGGCCGCGGATCAGCTGGAAGCCGAGGCCCGTCGGGCCGCTGCCAGCATGGCGACACCGACCGCCAGCGAGAGGCATCCGAAGAATGCGAGTACTTCGCTACGGCTCCCGGTCTGGGCGAGCGTTCCCGCCGAGTTCGACCGGATCTCGGCGCTCGCCGGGGAGGCGCCGGCCTTGGAGCCCGGCTGACGACTGTCGGTCGCCGGCACCACATCCAGGACGGTCGTGCTGGGGTCGGTGGCGCTGGTGGTCGATGGCGAGGTCGGGTCCACGCTCGTGGGCGAGACCACGGTCGTGGCCGAGTCGACGGTGGCGGGCGGCGCCTCGGTCGTGGTGGGCGCCAGCGTGGTGGGGGCCTCGGTGGTGGTGGGCGCCAGCGTGGTGGGGGCCTCGGTGGTGGTGGTGGGCGCCAGCGTGGTGGGCGCTTCGGTCGTCGTGGGCGCCAGCGTGGTGGTCGGTGCCAGGGTACTGGCCGATTCCACGGTCGTGGAGGTGACCCCGGTGGTGGTCGTCACCGGTGGTGCCGTGGCGCCGCACACGTGGCTCAGATTGAAGATCACCGTTCCGGTGTCGCCCGGTGTCACCACCGCGCGGGCGGTCACGAGCGTGTCCGCCGTGTCGGTCGCGACATAGGCGTGCTTGGCCGTGGGGAAACTGAAGAAGTCGGT
>JBDZUV010000070.1:0-16079 GCA_040255345.1 Actinomycetota bacterium
GGGACGCTCCATCGCGAGCAGACTAGAGGACGACGCCCCTGGCGGGGCGCGGGTCGAGGCGCGGCCGGCGACCGGGGCCGCGGCGACCGGGGCAGCGTCCCGCGAGGCCCGGTTCTGGATCATCCCGGCCGTCTGGCACACTTGAGATCGTGGCCGTGCGCACCGATTGCCGTCATTATTCGACCCGGACGACGACGTCCGGCGAGGTGGTGCAGCGCTGCAGGGTGGGCGCGAACGAGACGGCACCCTTCGCGTGCCCCGACCACTGTCTGTTCTTCGAGTCCCGGTCGATCACCGACGCGGGCTGGCACCGCTTCGACAAGCCCTGAACGCGCCGCCCGCATGCGCTGCGGCACCGTGCGGAGAGCGGCGGGTCACGGGTCACGGGTGTCAGTGGCGGTGCCTGATGAGCACCACATGGGCCTTCGCGGCTCCCCACACGAGCCCGATGTCGTGAAGCGAAGGGTCGACGTCGTCGAAGTTCGCCGGGCCGAGATCGTAATGATCGTCGGGAAACATCGACTCGGTCACCGGATCACGCTTCGGACGGGGCACCCCGGCCTCGGCCAACAAGCGGTTCGCGGGGCCCACAGCGCCACGCAACACACCGAGTGGACCCGACCGCTGCGCTTCCACGTCGGCAGCGAGCAGCTCGCGGAGTCGAGGCACGACCTCGGCATGGGTCAGTGCCGCGACCTCGTCCACCTGTGGTCGGAGCCGGGCGCGCCGGTCCGGAGGCCACTCGGTCGGCAGCCGTCGGTTCACGACCCGCACGATCCAGGAGGTCACGGCAGCGTCCAGGCCGTCGGCGAGATCGTCGGCCACCTGCCGGTAGCGGGCTTCGGCCTCGGCGATCGACCCGCGAGCTGGTTCGCTGCCGGTTCCCTGCCCCTCGCTCACTTCGTCGCGCGCGCGACGAACGGCGGCAGCGTGTCGGAACTGCACGACACGGCGATGCCGTTCCCGACGCCGATGCTGTCGGGTTCACACGGCAGGTACGCCTTGCCGGGAAGCGGTACGTCATAGGTGTAGCGCTCGTCGGCGAGCACGATCTTGCGGCCGTCCAGTCTGGGGACGACGTTCATGTTGTGGCCTTCGATCGTGGCGACGAGATGGTTGGTCTGGAAGTGGACCGTCGAGTTCAGATGATCGCCCAGGTTCTTCGGGGACAGGATGACGGTCGTTCGGTACGGCGGGGAGCCGGTGAGCTTCGCCCTGCCGGTGATCAGCTCGGTACGGGAGAACTCGAGCTTCTCGGCGGTCACGCTCAGCGTCGAGATGTTCACGGGCGTGGCGACGACGTCGTGCATCGTGATCGAGCCGTTGCGCAGGTCTCCGAAGAGCCAGTAGTGGTACACGACCGGCACGTCACCCGTCGCGACGTTCACCGAAGAGACCCCGACGGTGTTGCCGTCGATCGACCGGGAGACCACCGCACCGATACAGCCACGTGCCGCCAGTTCGACGAGCACGAGCACCGCGATCACGCCGACCGTCTTGAACAGCACCGGCCGCAGCTTGGAGGTCCGCCTCCTGAGCCGTTTGGTTCGACTGGGTTGCAGCAGCACAGTCGTCTTCTATCGGACGATCAGCCGCTGATTCGAGAGTTCTGCGGCGAGTCGCACGGCGCGGCGTGCCCGAGCCCGGTCCCGTCAACCTCGGTCGCGCTGGTCCCCGTCCAACCGTTCGTTCAGATTTCCCGACCGCAACCCTTCGAGGTCGAGCGTCACGCACTGGTAGCCGGCCCTGCGGACCGCCTCGACGACGTCGAGGCGCCGTGCGAGGATCCCGTCGAGATCGGCCAGAGGCACCTCGATACGGGCGAGGTCCCCTTCGTGACGGACCCTGAGCTCGTCGAAACCCATGCGGCGGAGTGCCCACTCGGCACGCTCGACCGCAGAGAGGCGCTCGAGGGTCACCGGCGTGCCATAGGGCAGTCGCGACGCCAGGCAGGCCGCCGCGGGCTTGTCCCAGGTGCGCAGGCCCAGCTCGTGGGAGAGCGCTCGGACCTCGGCCTTGGTGAGTCCGACCTCGACCATCGGAAAACGCGCTCCTCTGGTCGCCGCGGCCCGTTGACCGGGACGGTGTTCGCCCAGGTCGTCGACGTTGACCCCGAGCAGCACGGTCGCGCCACGGTCCCGGGCGATCGGGTCGAGCGCGTCCATCAACGCGTCCTTGCAGTGGTAGCACCGCATCGAATCGTTGCGCCGGTAGGCGGCGTTCTCCATCTCGTCGGTCGGGACACCTTGCCAGTTCCATCCCCGCTCCTCGGCGAGCGCCGCAGCGTCGGCGAGTTCGGTTTCGGCCAACGACGGCGACACCGCGGTGACGATCTGCGCCGCGTCGGCCCCGAGTGTGGAGGTGGCCACCTCGGCCACGAGGGCGGAGTCGGCGCCTCCGCTGAATGCCACGACGACGCTCCCCATGTCACGCAGCAGCGTCCGGAACGCTTCGAGTCTGGCGGTCGCCTCGGTCGTCGACCCCGCTGGGATGCGCGCGGGAGTCGCCGTGGCAGGGGCCTCGGTGCTCATGGGACGCCCGCCGCGTCGAGTACCTCATCGAGGGTGCCGATCGTCCCGGCGAAGAACGGTCCGAAGATGCCGTAGATCGACGATGCCCGGTCATAGCGCATCTCGTACACGATCTCCTTGAGGTCGTCGGGGTGTCGGGCGAAGAGGGTCACGCCCCATTCGTAGTCGTCGATGCCCGATGATCCGGTGATCAACTGCACGACCCGTCCCCGGTAGGCACGCCCGGTGCCGCCGTGTTCGCCCATGAGCTTGCGTCGCTCCTCGAAGTCGAGGGTGTACCAGTTGGCGCCGACGTCCCGGGTGCGGGACATGCCGTAGAAGCACCAGTTCATCAGGCCCTCGGGTGGGAGCTGGGGGTACAGCTTGGCCTGCTTGTAATCGTCGGGTCGCGACTGTGCGTACTCGGAGACCTCGGTGAGTGACACGTACGAGTCGGCGATCTTCAGGCCTGCGGCACGCAGTTCGCTCTGCAGATGGCGGATCCGCCACAGGTCCCGCCCGATGATCATGAACGCCAGGTCGGCCTTGTGCCCCAGCAGGGCGACAGGCACCACCTGGTATTCATCGGCGACCGCGGCTGCGACCGCCGCCCGGATCGCCGCCCGGTCGGTCTTTCGCTTCACGTGACAGAACAGGTGGAGGACGGCGGTACCTTCGGTCGGAACAGCGGGTTCGGGCATACCGGCGAGGGTACCGGGGATCGGGCCGTTGGATCCCATCGCTGCCGCTCCGCCAGCCGGGTGACGGTTCCCTCGAGGTGTCCCCGGTGTGGGTCGCATGGCTCAATCTCCCACCGAAACGGGCCCTCGGGCCTAGGCCGTGTGGTTCATTTCGCTTCCCGGCGCTCAAGGCACCGGCGAAAGCCGACGATCTGGATGCATGCCTCCGGCCAGTGTCACCGCACATTCGGCCAGGCATGCGGAGGGGGCCCGCGGTCACTCCGGGGAGTGACCGCACGAGCGTCGTATCCCGGCGGACCGGAGGGGGTCGCCGGGATCCGCTCGCGTTCTGCGTCGGGCTGATCAGCCGCCGGCGACCGCGGGGATGATCGAAACGGTCGATCCGTCGGCCACCACGGTGTCGAGCCCGTCGAGGAAGCGGACGTCGTCATCGGCGACGAAGACGTTGACGAACCGGCGCAACGCTCCCGAATCATCGAAGATCCTGCTCGAGAAGCCGGGATGGGCCGCTTCGAGATTCGCCAGGACCTCGGACACCTTGGCCCCTTCGATCTCCACCTCGGACGCCCCGCCGGTCAGGGTACGCAGGGTGGTGGGAATTCGGACGGTGACGGTCATCGTTGCTGCCTCTGGGTGTGTCGATTGCGGAGCGCACGCACTCGTGCTCGTTGCACACGATATCGGGGCAGGGTGCTCATGATCGTCGTGCGCCGGTTCGACGCACCGCACGCAGACGCTCCGCGACGACTTCACGCACACATCCCAGCGGGTCGGCGAACGAACGCGCCTCACCGAAGCGATCGGTCAGCGAGACCGTCTCGGCGCGTGTGGCCACCCCGTCGTAGACCGCACCGGCGACGACGAGCACGGGCACCGCGGCCGCCCGAGCCGCCTCGACGATGCCCCCGACGACCTTGCCCTCATAGGACGCGGCGTCGACGAATCCCTCGCCGGTGACCACCAGGTCCGCCTCCGACAACTGCTCGTCGAGCTCGACTTCTTCGGCGACCACCTCGAAGCCCGACAGCAGCTCCGCGCCCAGCGCGGCCAGACCGCCGGCGAGACCGCCCGCGGCGCCCGCATGTTGCAGCTCGGAAACGTCGACACCGAAGGCGTCGCGGTAGTAGCCGGCCGTGGCCGCCAAGCGGCGCTCGAGCAGGCGCACCTGTGACGGCGACGCGCCTTTCTGCGGCCCGAATCGGGCCGGGGCGTCGTGGTACGCGGTCGTCACGTCACAGGCGGCGACGACTTCGACACCGGCCAGGCGCGACGGGTCGGCCACGGCCTGCACCGCTCCCCGGCCACCGTCGGTCGTCGCGGAGCCGCCGAGCCCCACGATGATCCTGGTCGCCCCGGCCCGGGCCGCCGCGAGCAGCAATTCCCCGGTCCCCGTGGTGTCGGCCACCAGCGGATCGTTGCCGGCCGCGCCGCCGACGAGGTCCAGACCGGAAGCCGCGGCCATCTCGATCACCGCCAATCCGCGGGCCAGGCGCCAGGGGGCGACGACGGGACGGCCCAGGGGGCCGCGCACCTCGGTGGTGCGGTTCGCGCCCCCGAACACGTCCAGCAGCCCTTCGCCACCGTCGGAAAAGGGCAGCTCGACACACTCCCAGCCGGTCTCCCAGGCGGCCTCACCGATCGCGGCGGCGACCGACGACGCATCCGCGGTGCCGCGGAACTTGTCGGGGGTTGCCAGCACTCGCACGGGTGTCAGTCTGCCCCGGGCGGCGTCGAGGGCACGACGGCACCGGGAACTCCTCCGAGCCGTCCGGTCGGGCCGACTTCTAGTCTGGGGCCATGAGCGACCGTCCGATCGTGGTGGTGTCGAACCGAGGACCGGTGTCGTTCCGCCGTGACGGCGACGGCGAGCTGGTCGCCCGTCGCGGTGCCGGCGGGCTGGTGTCCGGACTGTCGCCGCTCATGCGCCAGGCCGACCGGATCTGGATCGCTGCAGCCCTGTCAGATGACGACCGGGCGGCCGTCGCCGCCGACTCGGCGCCCACGACGGGTGCCACCTCGACGGTGCCGCATCGCCGGGTCGAACTCGACGGCATCCACGCCGTTCTCGCCGGGATCCACGCCGACGATCTGCGGCTCAGCTATGACGTCGTGTGCAACACGACGCTTTGGTATGCGCACCACCACCTGTTCCCACTGGCCGATCGGCCCGTGTTCGACGGCGGCTGGTTCGCCGCGTGGGATGCGTACGAGCGGGTGAACGCGGCCGTCGCCGATCTGGTCGCCGAGGTCGCGCCGGCCGGGTCGGCGGTGCTCGTGCAGGACTACCACCTCTATCTCGTCGCGGAGCTGCTGCGCGGGCGACGCCCCGACCTGGCACTGGTGCACTTCAGCCACACGCCCTTCGCCGAACCGCACCAGTTCGCGGTGCTCCCCCACCCGGTCCGACACCGGATCCTCACCGGGCTCGCAGCCCACCATGCATGCGGCTTTCACACCGCCGCCTGGCGGGACGCTTTCCTGGGTTGCTGCGATGCCGACGAGGTACCGACACCCACGACCTTCGTGGCTCCGCTGGGCCCCGACGCCACGGATCTCGCCGCCACCGTCGCATCGGACGCGTGCCGCGCCGCCGCCGCGAAGCTGTACGCCCAGATCGGTGACCGCCGGTGCATCGCCCGATCCGAACGGATCGAATTGTCGAAGAACCTGATCCGGGGCTTCACCGCGTTCGACGTGCTGCTCAGGGCCCACCCGGAGTGGCGCGAAAAGGTCGTCTTCGCCGCCTCGGTGTACCCGTCCCGCGAAGCGAATCCCGACTATGTCACCTACCGGCGGCGCACCGAGGCGTGCGTCGCGGCGATCAACGACCGGTGGGCCACCGACGGCTGGACCCCCATCCTGCTCGACACCTCCGACCACTTCCCGACGTCGGTCGCGACTCTCGCCCGGGCTGATGTCGTGTTGGTGAACCCGATCCGTGACGGACTCAATCTGGTGGCCTCCGAGGCGATGCTCGTCAACGAGCGAAACGCCCTGTTGGCGTTGAGCCCGCAGGCCGGGGTGTGGTCGGTGCTCGGCGAGGCGGCAGCGGCCGTCCACCCCTACGACGTCGTGCAGACCGCGGAAGTCCTGCACACCCTGTTGAGCATGCCCGAAGCCGCCCGCGCGGCGACTGCGGCCCGGCTGCGCGATCTGGCGGCCGCCCGCACGCCTGCGGACTGGTTGGCCGACCAGGTCACCGCGCTCGCGTGATCCACGGGAACTTGTCGCAGTTGGCCGGCCAAGTCACCGCACTCGCGTGATCCACGGGAACTTGTCGCAGTTGCTCCCGGATACCGGGCACAACTGCGACAAGTTCCGGCCAGACGGGCCGGAGCGGGCCGTGACGGGGGGGTGATGGCCGACAGGCGACCGCGGGCGACCTCGACGGCCGAACCTGGAGTCAGGCTTCGGGAAGTAGGGCTCGCAGCAGGGCGACCGCCTCGTGTGGCCCCTCCACCACCCGGTCCGCGGCGGCGGTCACCTCGTCGGGGGTCTCGTCGCCCCGCACGGCGACGGTGTGGGTGTGGATCCCGTTCACCTCGAGCCGGGCAAGCGCGTGGAACGCCGCGACGTCGGCCCGGTCGTCACCCATGTAGAGGGCGTGTCGTACACCAGGGGTCGCCGCGAGACCGGCGACGACGGTGCCCTTGTCGACGTCGACGGGCGGGTTCAGCTCCACCGAGCAACGCGCGTCGGCCCGGTGAAGTCCGGTACGGCCGGACCACCCCTCCGCCCAGGATTCGATGACTGCTCGTCGCTGCGGCACGTTCCGGTAGTGCAACGTGACGGCGAGTCCCTTGGCTTCGACGAGCACGTCGTCGGGCAACTCGGCGCGTGCCCGCTCCACGGTGTCGGTGATGACGGACCGCCAGCGCTCGGCTTCGGGCGGGCGGGTGACCACGCCGTCGCGCCGGGTCTCGAGTCCGTACAGGCCGGACAGGGTGACATCGTCGCCGAAGTGGGCCGTGAGAAACGCCAACGGGCGTCCCGACACGACGGCCACGGTGTGGGCGCGATGAGTCAGTGCTTCGAGCGTCTCGACCGCTCCGGGCAGCGGCTCGGCATCTGCGGGGTCGACGACGATCTCGGCCAGGGTGCCGTCGAAGTCGGTGAGGATCGCACTGCCGGCGAGGTCGGCCGCGAAGGCCTGCCACGGGTCGCCGGCGGGAAGGTTCACCCGTTGGCGGCTGCGTCGGTGCCGATCACCACGACGACCGAAGCACCCTGACCTTCTCCGGGATTGTTCGTCGCACCCTGTGCCGGTGCGACCACGCCAGGGTCGTAGCCCAACGCCTGGGCGATCGCGGTGGCGTTCTGTTCGAAGCCTGCGGCGTAGTACACCGCGGTGGCCTCGATGGCTTGGGAGGCGTCGGCGAGGGTCACGTTCTCATAGCCCAACGGAGTGAGCTTCGATTGGGCGTCGCCGGCCGCGCCGGTGATGGCTCCGGCCGTCCCGTTGAAAACGGCGACCTTCACCTCTGCCGGCGGTTTGGTGTCGGTGGGCGCGGCGACCGTGGTCGGCGCCGGAGCGATGGTGGGCACGTTGCCGGTGGTCGAGGTCACGTGCGTGTTCGCCGCGACGGGTTCACCGTCGTCGAACAGACTGGTGGTGCCGCCGCGGGCGAGAAGGACCAACCCGAGCACGCCGGCCACGACGACGATCACGATGCCACGCACCGCATTCGGCGCGCCCGGAGATGTCTTCGGGCTCATGGTCGGCTCACCGTGGCTGCATACACGGCCTCAACAGTACCCCGAGCCGTGTGATCACGCGACGATGAGGGGCCCGCGCCGGTCCGTTCGGATCGGTGGGACCTCCCCACCAGCCGCGGCCTCTACGCTTGTCGTCTCGGCCCGAGTAGCTCAGTTGGCCAGAGCAACCGCCTTGTAAGCGGTAGGTCATGGGTTCGAATCCCATCTCGGGCTCTCATCGGTCGAGCCCGACGACACGGAGCCGCATGGATTCGAATCGACTCATCACCGGGCCGACGCTGCCCGATGCACCGGTCGTGTTGGCGCTCGATGTCGACGGGGTGCTCCTCGATTCCTCACGGGGTGGTGCCGGTTCGTGGCAGGCGACACTTGCCGACCGATTCGGAATCGCACCCGACGATCTGCGTGACGTGTTCTTCGCCCGCCACTGGAACGACGTGGTGACGGGCCGAGCGGCGATCCGGCCGCTGTTACGTGACGCCCTCGTCGAGATGGGCTCGACCGTATCGGCCGACGTCGTGCTCACCCACTGGCTCGCAACCGACTTCGTGGTCGACGACCCGGCCGTCGACGCCGCCGGATGCTGGGCGCGCACCGGAGTACCGATCGTGCTGGCCACCAACCAGGAGCACGAACGGGCGGCCTACCTCGCCGCGCGTCTCGGCCGACTCCTGCCTTTGTCGGGAGTCGCCTATTCGGCTGCGCTCGGGGTCACCAAGGACGACCCGGCCTTCTACCCCCTGGCGCACCGCCACCTCGGCCTGGCGGCGGCCGCGACAGTGGTGTTCGTGGACGATTCGGTCGAGAACGTGCAGGCCGCCGAGGCTGCGGGGTGGCGGTCGGTGTGGTGCGCCGGCGACGGCGCATGGTGCGCGGAGGTCGACGCGATCCTCGCCGATCACGCAGCGTCCCACCGGTAGCCTGGGCCGGACGTGGCACGCATGCCACCCGATCCGGTCCCGTCACGAAAGGCCGTCATGGCCGACACGACACAGCCCAGAGGCACGATCCGGGACCTGTTCGACGCCGCCGCGCCGTGTGTCGCGGTGAGCTTCGCCGACGAGGCGGCCGACGACGAGATCGCTGCGGCCTGCGCCGCCGGGATGGACATGGCCGAGATTCGTATCGACCTGTTCGCCTCGCAGCAGGTCGACGATGTCGTCGACCGGGTCCGTCGTTTCAGCGGCGTGCCGACGATCGCCACGATCCGCTCCGTGGCCGAGGGCGGCTCGTGGACCGGTAGCGACGCTGCCCGACTCGCGCTGTTCGAGGCGGTCGTGCCCCTGGTCGGAGCGGTCGACGTCGAGGCCGCCTCGACAGAGATCTGCGGGCCGGTGATCGCCGCAGCCCACGCACACGGCTGTCTGGCGATCGTGTCGTTCCATGACTTCGAGACGACCCCGTCGGCGAGCGAGCTGACGGCGACGATCGCTGACGCCCGCGACCACGGCGCCGACCTCGTCAAGCTCGCGACCATGGCGCGGGACACCGACGACCTGCGCACGTTGGCACGAGTGCTCACCGACGACCACGGCGTCGGCCTGATCGTGATCGGCATGGGCGAATCGGGCGCCGCGTCGCGCTTGCTGTTCCCGTTTCTCGGTTCGAAACTGACATTCGCCTCCGCGGGACGCGCGACGGCCCCGGGCCAGCTCCCTCTCGCCCAGGTGGCTGCCACGTTCGCGTCGCTCGCACCCGACTACGCCGCCCGACGCCACTGACCCGGGGGCCGATCGAATGCGGCGGCATGGCGATGTGCGCATGCGCGCACCGTGCGGGGCGCGCCTCACGCGGCGGACGACGCCAGGATGTGGACGCCGCACGCCGAGCCGAGTCCGATGACGTGGGCGAGTCCGAATCTGGCGCCTTCGATCTGACGGTCCCCCGCCTCGCCGCGCAGGTGGTGACAGACCTCGAAGATGTTGGCGATGCCCGTGGCCGCGATCGGGTGCCCCTTGGATTCGAGACCACCCGAGACGTTCACCGGCATCGAACCGTCACGCCAGGTGGCACCCGATTCGAAGTAGTCGACGGCGTCGCCCGGTTCGCACAGGCCGAGGTTGTCGTAATGGACCAACTCCGCGGTGGCGAAGCAGTCGTGCAACTCGACCAGGTCGAGATCTCGGGGTCCGAGCCCCGCGGCCTCGTAGGCCTGCCGGGCGGCGTTGCGGGTGAGCGTGTTCACGTCGGGCAGCACCTGGCAGCCGTCCACATAGGGGTCGGAGGTGAGCACCGAGGCCGCCACCCTGACCGCCCGCCGTTGCTGGTCGGCCGACAAGGTGCGCTTGACCGTGTCCGACACCACCACCGCCGCGGCCGCGCCGTCACAGTTCGCCGAGCACATCGGCCGGGTGTTGGGGTAGGCGATCATCACGTCGTTCATGATCGCTTCGAGGCCGAGTCGCTTGGTGTAGGTGGCGAGTGGGTTCAGCGTCGAGTGGGCATGGTTCTTCTCGCTGATGCGGGCGAACAGCTCCAGCGGGGTGCCGGCATAGGGATGCTCGTGCAGGTACTCCATGCCGATCTGGGCGAACACGCCGGGCATCGCAGCGGTGCCGACCCGACCGTCGAGTGGGGCGACGGCACCGAAGCGCCCGGAGGGTTCCCAGGTGTCGGAATCTTCGTCACGGGTGTTGCCGGTGAGCAGACCGGCGCCGGCGAGTTTCTCGACGCCGAACGCGAGGCCGTAGTCGGCCTCACCGGCTTTGACCGCCATGATCGCGGTGCGCAGCGCGGTGGCGCCGGTGGCGCACGCGTTGGCGACGTTGTAGACGGGGATGCCGGTCTGGCCGACCTGTTTCTGCAGGCGCTGGCCGACCCCGGCACCGGATTCGACGAGACAGCCCGCGCCGATCACGCCGATGTCGGCCATGGTGATCTGGGCGTCGGCGAGCGCGGCCTGTACGGCCTGGGCCGCCAGGTCGATCGTGTCGGCATCGGGGTGTTTGCCGAACTTGGTCATCGCGATGCCGAGGATCCAGACGTCGTCGCTCATGGTCGTGCTCCGGAGTTGGTTGCTGTGGGGGTGAAGCCGAAGGCGATCGCTTCGGTTCCGGCGCTGTCGGTACCCATCGGGAAGGTGGTGAGGCGCACCGGCATACCCAAGGGCAATGCGGCCGGGTCGGGGTCGACGCCCACGATGTTGCCGCGCACCGCGATCCCGTCACAGTCGACCACCGCGGCGACATGAGGCACGGGCACGCCCTGTGCGGCGAACGCCACGATCGTGTAGGCCCGCAAGGTGCCCTCGGTGGCGACATCGACGGTTTCGAACTCGGCGCCGCTGCATGCGGCGCAGCCGTTGCGTCGGTCGAAGTACGTGGCGCCGCACGCGGCGCACCGGTTGGCGACCAGGTGGGGCGGGTCGTCCAACACCAGGTAGTCGACCAGGGGAACCTGGTTTGCCACTGAACTCTCCTCGGTCGTCGCTGCGCTGCTGACCCGTGGGGCCGTGTCTTCCCGTGGCGACCGTACACGCCTTTCGATGCGGCGATGTTCGGCGACACCGTCGGGGTGTTCTTCGACGATCAGGAACCCGAACTCGCCCGGGCCATCAGCGACGCGTTCGATCTCTCCCTGTCCTGAGCGAGTCACCGAATGACGGTGCTCCGCCCCGGCGCGGGCACAGCGACCCGGTGTCACCTCAGCGCAGCAGCGGGTCTCTGGGGAGGCCGAGGATGCGTTCGGCGATCTGGTTTCGGGTGATCTCCGAGGTGCCACCCGCGATCGTCATCGCCCGGCACGCCAGTGCCAGATAGGCGGCCGGCGCCCCATCGCCTTCGGTGAACGCGGCTTCCGGCCCGACGAGTGCCAGCGCGATCGGCGCGAGGAACTGCCCCTGCTCGGCGACGACCAACTTGGTGACGTTGCCTTCCGGCCCGGCCTCGGTGCCCGCGACCGCCCGCTGGGCCCGGCGCAGGTTCAACAGCCGCAACGTCTGATTGCGGCTCAGGTGCTTCGCCACGTCCGCGACCACACCGGCGGCCCGGTCGGGGTGGGCGTCCATGAGCGCCACCGGGTCGACGAACCCGGCGAAGCTGCCACCGATGCCGCCACCGATCCCGACCCGCTCGTTGCCGAACGTCGACCTGGCCACCTTCCAGCCCGCATTCACGGGACCGACCACGTCGTCGTCGGGCACGAACACGTCGGTGAGGAACACCTCGTTGAAGTCGCTCTGCCCGGTGACCTGTCGCAGCGGTCGCACCTCGACGCCGGGGTCGTGCATGTCGATCACCATCGCGGTGATGCCGTCGTGCTTGGGGGCATCGGGGTCGGTCCGGATCGTGACGAGGCCCCGGTCGGCCAGGTGCGCGACCGAGGTCCACACCTTCTGGCCGTTGAGCAACCAGCCGCCGTCGACCCGTTCACCCCTGGTCCGCACCGAGGCGGCGTCCGACCCCGCCTCGGGCTCGGAGAACATCTGGCACCACACGGTCTGCTGGTGCAGCGCGGGCGCGACCCAACGTTCGATCTGGTCGTCGGTGCCGTGTTGGATGAGGGTCAGGATCACCCACGACGTGATGCCGTACTGGGGCAACGAGATGTCGGCGGCGGCCAACTCGGCCTCGATCACCAACTGCTCGACCGGCCCCGCGCCCCGGCCGAACGGCTTGGGCCAGTGCGGCACCGCGTACCCCGAATCGACCAGCGCGTCGCGGCGGGCGTCGCCATCGAGTGCGGCGATCTCGGCGAGGTCGGCCCGGACCTGTTCTCTGATCGCATCGGCTTCCGGTGGCAGGTCGAGATCCGCGGTGCGCGTCACCCCGGCCCGCGCCGCGTCGATGACGACCGGGTGCGGGTCGGCGCCGACAGCGATCGCCGTGAGCGCCGTGGAGCGGCGCACCGCCAGGTGTGCGTCGTGTTCCCAGGTGAAGCCGATCCCGCCGTGGACCTGGGTGTTGAGCTGGGCGTTGTCGTAGAACGCGTCGGTCGCCAGCGTCGAGGCGACCGAGGCCGCGAACTCGAAGGCGTCGAGGTCGCCGCCGTCGCCGGCCCGGGCCGCGTCCCAGGTCGCGGCCGTCGCCATCTCGGCTGAGACCAGCATGTTGGCGCAGTGGTGCTTGACGGCCTGGAACGACCCGATCACCCGACCGAACTGCTGGCGTTCCTTGGCATACGCGGTGGCTGCGTCACAGCATGCCCGGGCGCCGCCGGTCGCCTCGGCGGCGAGCAGGGTCCAGGCGATCGCCCGCGCCCGGCGGGCCGCGCCCGACAGCACGGTGACCGGCGCGTCGCTCAGCGTCGCGGTCACCGAAGGCCTCGACGGGTCGAGGTCGGCGGGCGAGGTGACGTCGACCCCGGACCCGGCAAGGTCGACCAGCACGGCGTCGTCACCGGCGAGCACCAGGGCGCGCTCCGCGCAGCCCCCGGCGAGCAGCACTCCGGTGGCGCCGCTCGCGGTGGGGGCGTCGGCCGAACCACCACATGCGAGACCTCTCCCGCCGTAGCCGAACGCCCAGCGCACCTCGCCGCGGACCAGATCACCCAGAAGCCCACCGGCGACCCCGGGCGGTGCACACGCTTCGAGGACCGCGGCGGCGATCACCGTGGTCGTGAACGGCCCCGGAGCGAGCGCTGCGCCCATGGCCTCAGCGACGACGGCGGTCTCGGCGAGCCCGAACCCCGACCCGCCGTTGGCCTCGCTCACGCCCAGACCCAGCCACCCCAGCTCGGCGGTCTCGTCCCAGTAGGGCGGCAGCGAGCCGTTCGGATCGTCGAGGCGGGCGCGGTTCGCAGCGCGTGCGCCACGGTCGGCGAGAAAGGACGTGACGACCGCTTCGAGTTCGCGGTGCTGATCGCTGATGGCGATTCCCATGGCTGTGTGGTCCCCTTGAGTCCGGTTCCGGATCAGCCTTGTCTAGCGCGCCCGGGGTGGCCCGCACGCCGCGACCGCTCACCGACGGGAGAACGCCCGGCGGAACGTGATGTCCCGGCGGACCGTGGCCGCCCGGCGGACCGTGGCGATCACCCCGAACGACCCCACCCCGAACGGGTGGCCGGAAAACCCGTCGGTGGGAGGCCGGCCGCGGCGTCAGTGCGTGGCCCGGGCCGACGTCGGCGGGGGCCGCTCAGATGACCAGGCCGAGACCGCCGTCGACCAGCAGCGTCTGACCGGTCACATACCGGCTCGTCATCAGCCCCTCGCAGGCATCGGCGATGTCCTCGGCGGTCGCGACCCGACGCAGTGGCGCGATCGCGCTCACGCCGTCCTTGAGCGCGTCCCAGGTCTCGGTCCAGGGCGTGGCGACCAGTCCCGGCGCCACGGCGTTGATCCGTACCTCGCCGCCGACGTGCTTCGCGAGATGGGTGGTGAGGTGGTCGAGGGCCGCCTTGGACACCGCGTAGGGCAACGACGAACCGGTCTGGCGGATCCCGGCGATCGAGGTGATCGTGATCACCCAGCCGTCTTCGGCTTCGCGCAGCAGCGCGAGCGCGGCCTGGGTCACGAAGAACGTACCGATGACGTTCGTGTCGAACACACGCCGCCAGTGTTCGGGTGTGAGCGCGTCGAGATCGCTCAGCGGCACGTCACAGGTGCGACCCGCGTTGTTCACCAATCCGTCGAGGCGACCCCACCGTTGTCGTGCGGCCTCGACGAGGCGTGGGCCGGCTCCGGGGTCGCTGATGTCGGCCTGGACGTAGAGCGCGTCGGGCAGCGACGCGGCGACCGCTTCGCCGGCCTCGACCGAGGTGGCCGAATTGATCAGTACACCGGCACCGGCGGCGGCGCACCGACGAGCGATGGCTTCGCCGATGCCCGACGACGATCCGGTCACGATGACGGCTTTGCCGGTGAGATCCATGGGTCACTCCTCGTTGGTCGGTTCCGGGTCGACACCAGGTGCGCAGTCGATACCCGGTGCCGGGTCGTCGCTCGGCGGGACGGAAGGATGAACGGACGGTTCAGTGCACACAGCACACGTGGGTGGTCAACGGGCCGCCGTTCCATTCGATCGCGTCGGCGAACGCGGCGAGCACGTCGAAGGTCGGCCCGCCGTCTTCGGCGACGGCACGGTGCAGGTTCAACACGAGCCGCTCGGCGTCGTCCCACTCGGCGAACGGACCGAGGTCGGCGTCGCGTGCGACCTCGACGATCGAATGCCCGCCGCGGCGGACCCTCGAAGCGAGCTCGGCGACGAACAGGTAGTACCGCTCGTGCTCGGCGAGCACCGCCGGCAACTGATCGGCGGGCACGACCGGGCCATGGCCGGGCACCACGACGGACGGGTCGAAGCCGGCGATCCACTCGAGCGCGTGGCGGGCGCCTTCGATCGACCCGGCCATCACCAGCGGCGTGAGCCCGGCGAAGATCAGATCGCCCGTGAACAGCACCCGTTCGTCGGGCACCCAGGCGACCAGATCGCCGGTCGTGTGGGCGGGATGTCCGGGATGGTGGATCTCGACGATCCGATCACCGAGGTGCACGGTCGCGTCGCCGGAGACGGTCACGTCCGGTAGCCGACGCTCGGCGGCTCCCCAGTGGGGGACCGGTTCCCACACCGGCGGGCAGACCTCGATGACCGGGTCGACGGCGAGTCCGGCGCGCATGTTCGGGTGGCCGAGCAGCGTGGTCGTCGCCGGGAGCAGCCAGTTGCCGTAGGTGTGATCGCCGTGCTCGTGGGTGTTGACCGCGTAGCGGAGCGGCATGTCCGCGGTGAGCGTGGCGACCGACCCCAGAAAGCGCCGGGTCCGCTCGGCGGTGGCGCAGGTGTCGACGATCAGGGTGCCCGCTTCGCCGGTGACGGCGCCGGCATTGTTGATCCACCAGGTTCCGTCGGGTTGGATCCACGCGTACACCCCGGGAGCGACCTCGTGCAGGGCTGCCGCCTCGACGGCAGGGTCGGGCTCGTGCACGTGGGCGTTCGACATACGAGGCGCGACCCTATCCAGGCCGATCGTCCAATTCCGGCGAACTCGTTGCCGTGACTCCCGCCCTCAGCGAACTTGTCGCAGTTACTCCCGGTATCCGGGCACAACTACGACAACTACCGGAAGAGCCACCGGGCCCACCACCCACCCAGCGAACTTGTCGCAGTAACTCCCGGTATCCGGGCACAACTGCGACAACTACCGGTGGGGGCGCGGGCCACCGCGGTGCGTGGTGGGGTGCAGGCGAGGGGCGATCGGCGGGGGCGGGGCGCAGCCGACG
>JBDZUV010000071.1:0-15996 GCA_040255345.1 Actinomycetota bacterium
GGCGCATTCGGCGCGTGTCTCGCCGACCCGTGTGTGAGCTGTGAGCTGATCGTCGACGGACATCACCTGCACCCGGACACGGTCCGGGTCGCCACGGCAGCCAAGGGACCGGATCTCGTGACCTTCTGCACCGACGCCGTGGCGGCCGCAGGGGCACCTGACGGACCGTTCTCGCTCGGAGGACAGACGGTGACGGTGGCAGGCGGCGTCGTGCGCCTGGATCGAACCGGCGCCCTGGCGGGCAGCACCCTGACGATGGACCGGGCGATCGCCAACGCGGTCTCCTGGGGCATCGACGCGTCGGTGGTGGCGCAAGCAGCGGCCGCCAATCCGGCCCGTCTCATCGGCCTCGACGACCGCGGGGTGATCGCGCCGGGCCGGCGGGCGGACCTGATGGTGTTCGACGACGACTGGTCACTCACCGCGGTCGTTCCCGCAGGCCCGACGCAAGGATCGTCCCTGCCCAGCGGGTGAGTGGTGAGGGGCGGGCCTCAGGCGTCGAGGGCGCGCCGGAGTGCCGAGCGACCGGCTCCGGCGTTCTCTCGGAACCCGAACGTGCCGCGCTCGAGCAGTTCGGTCGCGGCGTCGGCGGCAGCACCGTAGGCCGCGTAGGCGAACGCGCCGCCGATCGAGATGCGTGCGACGCCGGCCGCGGCCAGCTCCGCAACCGACGGCATACCGGCGAAGGCCAGCACGTTCACCGGACGATCGACCTCGGACACGACGGTGCGGACCGCGTCGAGATCGGCCAACGCCGGCGCGTACAACACGTCGGCGCCGGCTTCCTGGAACCCCTGGAGGCGGGTGACGGTGTCACCGAGGTCGTTCACGCCGTGGAAGCCATCGTCGGCACGTGCGGTCAACACCAGGTGGACCGGGCCTGCATGGGCGACCTCCGCGGCGGCAGCGATCCGCTCCGTGGCCAATTCGACGGGGTACTTCTCGCCGGCCCGACTCCAATCTTCGATCGATGCCCCGGCGAGTCCCGCCTCGATGGCGAGCTCGATCGTCTGGGCAACCCCTTCCGGGTCGTCCGCGAAACCGTTCTCCAGGTCGGCCGACACCGGGATGTCGACTGCAGCGGCCAGCTCGGCTGCGTGCGCGAGCGATTCCTCGCGGCTCATCTGACCGTCGAGATGGCCCCGGGACGCGGCGAACCCGGAACTCGTGGTCGCCAAGGCCTCGAACCCGAGCGATGCGAACAACTTCGCCGCACCATGGTCCCAGGGGTTCGGCAACAGCAGCGGAGTGCCCGGCCGGTGCAGGTCCAAGAAGCGTGTGGCGGCGACGGCCTGCGTGGATCGGTCGGGAGGCAGAGTCGATTCGAGGGTCACCTGAGCGAGGGTAGCGACGCTCGACGGGCACGGCACCCGGGGTGGCGAACTCAGGCGTTGGCGAGCAGGGCTTCGTTGGCGCCTTCGGGCAATTCGGTGAGCGGGCGGGCCACGTCGGCGACCCGCGGGCCGTGGACAGCGGCGTGTGGCTGGAGTGCCGCCAGGTCGAACCCGTAGAGCTCGGCGGCATTCTCGGCGGTGACGCGGCGCACGTCGGTGACGTCCCAGTCGGCGAACACCTGGCGCAACGCCTCGGTCGTGAACGGGTACGTGCCTTCGTCGTGGGGATAGTCACTGCCCCACATGAGATGGTCGAGGCCGACACTCGAACGCACCGCGTCCAGGTCGGCGCGGCGGGGAAAACTCGCGCCGAACCAGACGTTGGTGGCGAAATACTCGCTTGCCGTGCGGGGGAGTACCACGTCTGCCGCAAAGCGCAACTCGCCGATCGCGCCGGTGTCGCGGATCTGGGTGATCGTGTGATCCAGTTCGGCCAGCACGCGTGGCACCCAGCCGATGCCCTGCTCGGTGAGCACGACCTTCAGACGGGGAAAGCGCTCGAACACGCCGGACAGCAGCATCAGGATCAACGGCCGTCGCGAGAAATGCGATACCTCTGACAGCATGTAGAGCATCGCGGCGGGGTCACGCCCGTAGCTGGGGAAACCGGTGCCGCCGTGGATGTTGACCGGCACGTCGAGGTCCTGGCACACGGCCCACAGTCGGTCATGGGAGCGATCGAAGATCGGTGGGATCCAGTCGATGTCGGGGGCGACGTTCGGCAGCAGGACACCGCCACGGAGACCGTGGTCGGCGATCCAGCGGACGTCGTCGACGGCATCGTCGAGATCGTTCAGGAAGATCTGCCCGACGCCGGCCCGGCGGTCACCGAACCGACCGCAGAAGTCGACGAGCCAGCGGTTGTGGGCCTGGATCCCCGCGTGGCGCCGGGCGTAGTCGGCAGGCTTCGGCGGCGGCGCGAACAACACGAAGGTGGGGAAGAAGGGCGGCACCGTGTTGGGGAAGATCACCTCGCCAGACACCCCGTCCGCGTCCTGTTGGGCATTGCGCATGTCGTCGTCCCAGTTGCGGAGGCGTCGGTCGTCACCCAGGTCGTCGTAGGGGTTGCGGTACCTGCCACGCCACGCGTCGAATTCGTCGACGAAGGCCGGGTCCAGATACTCGCGGTACTGCGCGTGGCTGCCGCCGGCGTGAGTGTCGGCCGAGATCAGGGTGTAGCGCTCGTCGTCGTGTGCAGACATCGGTCCCCCGGGCGGTCGACGGTCACCCGCCAGGCTACTTCCGCTCGAATGGCGTCACCCGCGGGCGGGCCCGGAGGCCGCGACGGCATCCGGCCCCGTCGTCGACGACGGTGGTCAGGTGCCCGAGCGCAGCATCGCCCGACGGGCGCGCGACGACAGCAATGCGAACCGGGATCGGTCCGACAGCACCGAGGCGACCGAGAGGAACGACCCGATCGACGCGACCGATCCGAATGATCCGATGCTGCTGATCGAGGCCACCGAGCCCAGGCTCCCGATCGAGAGGATCGAACCTTGCGACCACAACGACCAGCGCGGCGACGTCGACGTGGGCCGCGCCTCGTTCACCAGAATTCCTCGAAGTGGATGTTGCCCGGGTCGCGGCGCTTGTCGAGCTTGAAGCCCCGTTCGACCAGCAGCTCGACGACTCCGGTCGTCTCGGGGTACACGGGCTCGTCGCCGGACTCATCGGGAAGCCCGATCATGTCGGGGTTGCCGCACACGAACACGTGCACCTTGGCGGGATCGAGTTCGACACCGAGCCGCTCCGGGGTGAACTCGGTGCGCACCACGTCCTGGATGTAGCGCTTTTCCACGTCGGGTTCCCGGGTCGGGATCGCCAGATGGGTGTAGTTGGCGAAGCGCTTCGCCAGGGCCAGGTTCTTGTCGTGGTACACCAGATCCGACCAGTGGCGTGCGGTCACCACGGAGACGATCGGGCCGGTGTGACCGGTGCGGAGCAGCTCGACGATCATGGCGAGATTGGGTGCCTCACCCGTTCCCGTGGAGAGGAAGACCAACGGCGTCGTCGGATCGGTGACCGCTTCGGCGGTGTAGCGGCCGGCCATCTTGCGTCCCATGAACAGCCGGTCACCGACGTCCTTGAGCGCGAGGCGCGGCGTCAGGCCCGGTACGAAGTCGTCTTCGGGGCGGACGAGCACCGCGTAGATCTCGATGTCGTCGAGGCCCTCACAACGCGCCAGGTCGGCGGTGCCGTGATCGGCGTGGTAGTCGTCGCTGGTGAACATCGGCGTCGACACCGAATAGGAACGGCGCACCAGCTTCGACCACTTGGTGTCGATGTCGGCCTCGAGGGCGTCGTCGCACCGCGGTTCCCAGTAGCCCAGACCCAGCGAGGCATACGTGCCGGGCACGAAGGACACCGGACCGTCGTCGGGCTTGACGCCGAAGATCCAGACTTCGTCGGTCAGCCGGTCGAAGTAGGTGATCGTCGCGTTGTAGTAATGCTCGGCGAGTTGCGGTCCCCACTCATCGAGGGAGCCTTTCGCATCGTCGAATCCCAGCGAAGTATCGATGTGTTCAGGTAGCGCCACGGTGTTCGGTCCTCGGAGATCGGCGACTGAGCGAGATCACCCTATTACCGTCCGAACCTCTCGACGTGACCGGCCCCAGACCGGGACTGCGGGGCACGACGTCGCTCCCGCCACCTCATCGCTCGCCCCATCAGGACCAGTCACCGGGGAGGGAGTCGAGCGCCGGCCGTTCTGCGATGTTCGTGGTGAGCGGAACACCGTCGGGGTCCAGAAGGCGGGGCACGTCGGGCAGGGCGATGCCGGCGCGGCGCAGGATCGCATGGAGAACTTCGAACGCCTGAGGCGCGAGCTCGGCGAGTGGACGGTTGCGGTGGACCCGAATGCCCAGATCGGCCCGGGCGACCCGGTCGAGTCCGAAGCGTCGCACCACATCGATGAGCAGGCCGACATCGACGCCGTAACCGGACGCGAACGGCAGCCCGGTGAGCGCGGAGCGTCGGGCGGCGATCTCACCGGACAGTGGCTGTGGGAACACGGTGAGATCCGGGTGATACAGCGACAGCGCCGGTCGTGCGACGAGCTCGGTGACCCGTCCGCCGGGCAGTCCGTCGTCTCCGACGGGCCGGGCGTAGTGGCCCTTGACGAAGACGCAGTCGGGGTCCTCCAGCAGCGGTCGGACCAAGCGGGTGATGAACCCGGTGTCGAAGTCGACGATGTCGGCGTCTATCCACGCGATGATCTCGGCATCGATCCCGGCGAGCGACTTCCACATGGCCTCGCCCTTGCCCCGCCGCGTTCCGGCGGAAGCCAGGATCTCGGCACTCGCCAGTACGGTTGCTCCGGCGTCGCGGGCGACTCGTGCGGTCGCATCGGTGGACGCGTCGTCGAGCACCACGATCTGATCGACCAGCGGCGCACCCACGACGAGTTCGGCGCGGACGGCGTCGATGATGGATCCGATCGTGGCCGCCTCGTCGTGTGCGGGCAGACACACCGCCACCGTGGCCGAGCCCTTGGACGCGGCGAGTTCCACCGGATCGAGTGCGGCGACCGAGCAGGGGGTCATCGTTCCCGCCGCTTTTCGAGCGCCAGGTCGGTGTCGGGGTCGAGCACGTCTCCGTCGACCAGGGCACGTTGGACCGCCAGGAAGGCGACGGTCTCCACGACGTCGTGCACCCGGAAGATCGCCCCGGGTCGAGCCCCGATGAACCCGATCGCCGCGAGCGTGCCGGGGAGACGGTCGGCGGGTTGCCGACCCGAGATCGCGCCGATGAAATCCTTGCGCGACAACGCCCAGAGCACCGGGCGACCCAGCGCGGTCACCCGCTCGGCGTGCCGCAGCACCTCGACGGACTGGTACGGCGTCTTGGCGTAGTCGATTCCCGGGTCCACGATGATCGTGTCGCGGTCGACGCCACCGTCGATCGCGGTGGCGATGCGGTCGGTGAGCATTGCCACCACGTCACCGGTGACATCGTCGTACAGACCCGGGTCGAGCAGTTTGTGTTTCGGCGCGACCCGGGTGTGCATCACGACCAGGCCGCAGCCCGAAGCCGCGCACAGTCCGACGAGTTCCGGGTGGGCGAGGCCCGACACGTCGTTGATGATGGAGGCACCGGCGTCGATCACCGCGCGGGTCACGCCAGGGCGGTAGGTGTCGACCGAGATGACCGTTTCGGGGCGTTCCGACATGACCGCTTCGACCAGCGGCAACACCCGGGTCGTCTCTTCGTTCTCGGAGATCTCCGGCACCCCCGTGATACCGGACTGGCCGCCGAGATCGAGGATGTCGGCGCCGGCGTCGAGCAGCTCCAGGCACCTGGCGGTGCGCGCCGCGGTGGATCCGAGACGCTCACGGTCCGAAAACGAGTCCGGGGTGGCATTCACCACGGCCATCACCAGCGCTCGGGAGGTGTCGAGCGCGCGGCCACGACACCACAGGGTGGGCGGGCTCGATGCGCTGGGGGGCACGCTCGTGCTCGTGGGATCGTCGGAGGTCGTCATGGTTCGGGATGTGCGCCGGACGAAGACCGCCGGGGCTCGGGAATCGAGCCTACGACGAGGACCCCCCGGACTCCCTCATGCCGACCGGTGTGCCGGACGCCACCGCGAGTATTTCTGGCGGATAACAGAAATACTCGTCTACAGTGCATGGCCGTGCGACAGCAAGGTCGACGATGACCGACTCCGCGACACCTCTGGCATCCGATTCGGCCGTTTCCGATTCGACGGTGTCCCCTTCGGGGCCCGTTCCGGTCGCCGCCGATCGCGACCTGGTCGTGTTGTTCTCGAGGTCGCTCCGTCTCCTCGGCGACGCCGGGTTCCCGGCGGCCGCCAATCGACTGGCCGCCAAGGCATGGTGGGCACTCAGAGACGACGATCCCAAGGGTGCCAACCGGATCAGCGGCGTCATGCACTACCTGGCCAAACTGCCAGACGAACCCGTCGAGACGGATCGGTCGGGATCGGCCGACGACGCACAACCGTCCCTGCAAACCCCAACAATGGAGCACACCGATGGCTGACCCTGAACTCGACGTCCGCAACGAGATTCCGATGCGCCGACACGAACTGATCTTCGAGAACTACCACGGTCTGGGAGCCGGTGAGGCGTTCGTCCTCGTCAACGACCACGACCCCAAGCCGCTCTACTATCAGTTCGACGCCGAGTACACCGGCAAGTTCAGTTGGGACTACCAGGAAGAGGGTCCGGAGGTCTGGAAGGTTCGCATCGGCAAGACGGCCTGAGCCGACGGTCTGAGGTCGGGAGGGGGCCTCGGAGGAGACGAGAGGTGTGGCCGGCGCCCTGGCCGACCACACCTCTCGTCCCGATACCACCGAGTCGCCGACGCTGACGCGATCGGCCAGAATGGCGAGCATGTCAACCTCGAATCCTGTCCTGCAGGAGAAGGTCTTCGCCCGCGAGCTGGAGGCCTCGGGCCGTACGGGGTACGCGCCCCGCACCGCCACACCGACCGCGGCCGCGTCGGGCCCCGGCCAGTCGCCCACTCCGGCGGCGGCGACGGGACCGTTCGCCGAAGGTCCCGTCGGTGCCGGGACACCGCCAGGTGGTGCCACCGCCGTCGACGACGTGATGCGTGTGGGTGGGGTCGCGTCGGCCACGATGTTCCTCGCGGTGGTGCTCTTCATCGCCGCGTTCTTCGGCTGGAACGCCGTACAGATCTCCACGAAGACCGACCTGACCGGGGCGACCGTCGTCGCCTCGACGCGCATTCCCGGCTGGCTCTGGCCCGCCTGGATCGTCGGCCTCGTCCTCGCGATCGTGACGGTGGTCAAACCGAAGATCGCCCGCTACACGGCGAACCTGTACGTGATCGCCCAAGGGCTGTTGATGGGGGCGATCTCGAAGATCTTCGACGTGCAGTACAGCGGGATCGTGCTGCAGGCGCTGTTCCTGACCGGAGCGGTGTTCGTCGTGATGCTCGGCCTGTTCGTGACCCGCATGATCCGGGTGACCGACCGGCTGCGAACCGGGGTCATCGTCGCCACCGTCGCCGTGTTGGGCGTCTATCTGGTCTCGTGGATTCTGTCGTTCGTCGGGGTCGAGAACCCTGCGGTGTTCTCGTCGGGGCCGATGGGCATCGTGTTCAGCCTCGTCGTGGTCGGCATCGCGGCCTTCAATCTGCTTTTGGACTTCGACTTCGTCGAGCGCGCCGTCGCCGCGCAGGCGCCCCGGTACCTCGAGTGGTATGCCGCGTTCGGGTTGATGGTCACGCTGATCTGGCTGTACCTGGAGTTGCTGCGGCTGCTCGCGAAGTTGCGTGAGTGACCACCGGAGCGGTCGGGGTCAGCCGATCGCCGCTCGCACCCAATCAGCGAGCTGGTCTGCCGGCATGGCGCCGATGTGTCCGTCGACGAGTTTGCCGTCCCGCAACACGAGCAGCATCGGGATCGACTGCACCTGGTAGCGCTGTGAGATCCCGGGTGCCTCGTCGACGTTCACCTTGACGACCTTGAGCTTGCCGGCCAGCCCGGCCGCGAGTTGCTGCACTGCTGGTGACACCATGCGGCAGGGTCCACACCATGGGGCCCACAGGTCCACGAGCACCGGCAGCTTCGTGGCGATCGCGTCGTCGAAGTCGTCGTCGGTGGCGTCGACCGACCAGGCCAGATCGGCGTGGCAGTTCGCACACCGCGGCCGGCCCGTGACCGAAGTGGGTAGTCGATTCCGCGTACCGCACTCGGGACAGGTCGTGATGGCCGCCATCGGGGTCTCCTCGTTCGCTGGCCGTTCCCACCACGGTAGAGCGTCGGGTCGGTCGTGCGACCGATCGAACTCCGGGTGTGTCAGTTCGGGTCCGACCGCCGATCGAATGGGGGTTCCCGACGAGGAAGGGTCTTGGTACGACGCTGCCCTTTGCCGGCGAGCTTCGCCTCGTACATGAGCACGTCGGCCTCGTGGATGAGCTCGGTGAGCGAGGTCCCGGTCGTGGGAACCGTCGTCACTGCGCCGATGGACGCGCGTGTCGGCTCGGGTCCGATCTGGGAAACCACCGCCTCGAATCGGGTGAGAATGGCCTCGGCCTCGGCTTCGTCGGTATCGGTGAGCAGACAGCAGAACTCGTCGCCGCCGATACGGGTCACCAGATCGGTCTCGCGGAAGGTGGCGACCATGGCATCGGCGAAGCCGGTGAGCATGCGATCGCCGGCCTCGTGGCCCTGCGCGTCGTTGCGGTCCTTCAGATTGTCGAGGTCGGTGTAGACCAGGGTCACCGGCGCTCCCCGGCGCGCCGCTTGAAGCAGATGATCCCGACCCAGGTCGGTGAACGCCCTGCGGTTCAACATGCCGGTCAGTGGATCGGTCGTCGACAATTTCGCGACGTGACTCCGGGCGGAGCGTTCGGCCTCGACCAACAGCACGGCGAAGAAGAACATGACCTGGCGGAGCAGCCCGTTCGCGATGATGATGACGAGCGTGACGGCCCCCGGGTCCATCGCTCTGGCCACGATCCCGGCCACGGTGACGAGCACGCTGAAGGCGAGCGCGCGCGCACGGGTCGAATACCAGGCCATGATCGCGACCGGGATCAGATAGAAGGTCGCGAACGCCAGGTACGGGTCGGTGAGGTAGTCCGCGACGGTGATGACCAGGGCGAGGGCGAATGCCAGGACCTGGGCGGCTGCGGTCGAGATCCGCTGCTTGAGCGGTCCGGGAGCGGGGGGCGATGAGAAGTGGGTCGCTTCGGCCATCTTCCCTCCACGCAACGGCTCGTTGTGCTGACGATGAGACCTGCCCGAACCGGTGCCGAGACGGGCGAGCGTGACCTCGACAGCGGGGCGCGATGCCATCATCGAGGATACTTCAACGACCTGAGGGTCCGCCCGACATTTTGGTGCTCGTACCGCTGGGCGGCACGGTACGGGTTCAGATCGCGCTCGAAGGCTGGTGAACGCCCTGACGCGGCACTAGGCCTGATCGGAGGAGTGGTCGCCCAGGCCGCTGCTCTCACGGCCGAGCTCCACCGGAACGGCCCGGGGAGCCCGGTGGAACTCCACGACGAAGGTGGCCGGGTCGTTCAACTCGACATGGTGGAGCCGGTCGGGTGGGATCACCACCGAATCGCCGGCGTGAACGGTGATCGGATCACCGGTTTCGTCCTCGAAGACGAAGGTGACCGAGCCGGTGTACACGACCAGTCGACCCCAGACGCCGCTGGCCACCCGGTGGGCGCGGAGCAGCCCGACGGGGACCGACTCGTTGTCGAAGACGTCGGTCGTACGGACGAGGTCGAGACCTTCGGGCAGGACCGGTGACTCCATCGGCCGGTGTCTCAGGCAGCTCGGCGGCCGCCCCGGACCAGGCGGCCGGGGCGTTCACCGGTGTCGGTGTCGTGTTCGCGGGTCACGGTGCCGCCCACGAGGGTGGCGACGTAGCCCGACGCCGCCTGCAGAATGCGACTCGAATCGGCCGGCAGGTCGTAGCGCAGCTCGGGTGCATGGATCCTGAGGGCGTCGAAGTCGATCACGTTCACGTCGGCGCGCAGGCCCGGCGCCACCACGCCTCGGTCTGCGAAACCGTAGAGCGCCGCGTTCGCGCCGGTGAGCTTGTTGACCAACAACTCGACGGGCAGACGTTCACCCGCGGTTCGGTCCCGCGCCCAGTGGGTGAGATGGAACGTCGACGCCGAACAGTCCGAGATCAGATTCACGTGCGCCCCGGCGTCGGACAGCCCGGTGACGGTGTGCGGGGCGAGCAGCATCTCCCGGCACGCGTCCAGGTTGCCGCCCACGAAGTTCGACCCGAGCAACATGTAGAACGCACGGCCGTCGTCCTCGAGCAACAGGTCGTACATGTACTCGACGGGGTCGACGCCCGCAGCCGTCGCCCGCGCGTACACCGAGTCGGCCATGTCCGGCTCGTAGTCGACCGGCTCAGTGAGCGGGAACGTCAGGATCAGCCCCGGGGTGAACACCTGGGTGATCATCTCGGAGAAATCGACCGGCTCGTCGCCGCCGGCGTCGTCGGCGAGGATCGCCCGGCGCACCTCGGGGCGGCGCATCTCCGCGACCCGCTCAGCGAGGGGAAGGTGCTTGATCTTGCGATACGCGGGTCTGGTCATGAACAGGTGGTAGGTGTCGAGACTCGTCATGATCGTCACCGACCGGGGGATGATCTGGGGGTGCAGGTTCGCGCCGCGGGTGTTCGCCGCGGCGGCCGCGTCGAGCATCAGGCGCCAGTGGTCGGGGTCTTCGAACAGTTGCGCGGTGGTGAAGGTGACCGGGCGGCCGCTTCTGAGCGACACCTCCTCGAGCATCGGGATCTCCTCGACCGGTTTGGCCCGTTCGCCGCCGAGCGCGTGCAGCTTGCCGATCGTGCCCGAGACGATCGCCTCGAACACCCCGTGGCCGGCACGGCGAAGGGCGTCACCCATGGCGAGCAGTTCGTCGGTCTCGGCGAAGGTGCCCGGCACGGGTCGACCCGACCGGGCGCGGTGGCCGATCGTGCGTGACGTGGAGAAGCCGACCGCGCCGGCGACCATCGCCTCTTCGACCAGTCGGGACATCGCCTCCAGGTCCTCGGCGGTGGCGTCCTCGTTCGCCGCACCGCGTTCGCCCATCGCATAGAACCGCACGGCCCCGTGGGCGATCTGTGCCGCGATGTCGACCGCGTAGTGACGCGATTCGAGCACGTCGAGGTACTCGGCGAAGGTCTCCCACGTTCCCCATGGCATCCCGACGCTCAGCGCGCTGCCGGGGATGTCCTCGACGCCTTCCATGAGGTCGATCAACGCGTCGGTGTCGGTCGGGCGGACCGGGGCGAACCCGACACCGCAATTGCCCATGACCACGGTGGTCACGCCATTGGACGCGGACGGTTCGATCGCGTCGTCCCAGGTGACCTGCCCGTCGTAGTGGGTGTGGACGTCGACCCATCCGGGGGTCACCAGCATGCCGTCCGCGTCGATGGTGCGGGTCGCCGCGCCGCTGATGGCGCCGACCTCGACGATGATGCCGTCGGTCACGGCCACATCGGCGGGTTTGGGTGCTGCGCCGGTCCCGTCGACGACGGTACCGCCTCTGATCACGGTGTCGAACATGGTGCACGTCCCCTATTCGTGGAGCGACTCTTCGGCTTTCCCCTGCCCACAAGATGCCACACGCAGCGGTCGGGTGCGCGACGCGCCGGTGCTCCCCCACCGTGCGGGGGTGAGGGACTCGTGGCGCTGATCGACCCCTCACCTTGTCGGGTGATGGGCGCGGAGCCTCAGTAGTCGACGGTCAGGGTCGAACCACGGCCGTCGGCCCGACGGGTCACCTCGATGCCGACGTGCAGGGCCTGCTTCATGGCCTCGACGTGGGTGATGGCGCCGACCGTGCGGCCCGAACCGTGGAGTCGGTGCAAGGTCTCGACCGCGTCGTCGAGCGCGTCGGCCGACAATGATCCGAAACCTTCGTCGACGAACAGCGCCTCGAAGGCCTGGCCTCCGGCGGTGCCACCCTGGCTGATCACATCGGCGAGACCGAGCGCCAAGGCCAGAGAGGCCTGGAACTGTTCACCGCCCGACAGCGACGAGGTCGAACGAGCTCGACCGGTGTTGGTGTCGTCCACTTCGAGGTCGAGTCCGAACGAGCGGCGGCCGTCACGTTGGCCTCGTAGGCGACGCAATCCGTAGCGGCCGTTCGTCATGCCGGCCAGATGCACGTTCGCCGACGCGGTGATCCGGTCGAGCTCGTGGGCGAGAACCCACCGCTTCAGCGGGACGGGCAGGGCCGGCCCACCCTTGGCACACACCTGGTACGCCCGGGCCGCCACCTCGGCCCGGTCGCGCCGGTCGCGCGAGTCGGCTTCCAATTGATCGGCCTGCCCGAGACATTTGGTGGCGCCGGCGACGTCGAAGTCGACCGTGGCCACCAGAGTCTCGAGACGGTTCTTGTCGGCCTCGGCCTGTTGCAGCGTCGCCGCGGTCGCCTCCGGGGCGGGGCGGGCGTCGGGGATCCCTTCGGACTCGAGTGCCTTCAGCGCTCCGGTGGCGCGGTCGTACTCGGACCGATGGGTCTGGGCCGCATCGATCGCGTCCTGCTCCTGCTCGGGTGTCCACACCACGGCTCTGGCGGCGGCCACATCATCGAGGTCGCCGTTCTCGAGCCGCGTCTCCAGGTCGACCCGGCGACTCTCGAGCAGCGACTCGGCGCTCGCCGCCCCTGCGACGAGCTCGTCGTAGCCGTCGAGCGCCGTACCGAGACGCTCCAGCGCCATGGCCCGACCCTCGAGGTGCTCGGCGTCGATTCCCGCGGCCTCCTCCTCGGCGGTGTGGCGGTTTTCGTCTGCCGCGGCGAGGTCGCGGGTGGCCTGGTCACGGGCTTCACCGAGTCTCCCCGCCTCGGTGGCGAGTCGGTCCAGTTCGGCGTCGAGTTCATCGCGTTCGCCCTGTAGGGCGTCGATCGTCGCGGACGCCGTCGTCGCCCGTTCGAGATCGCCCTGCAGTTCATCGACACGCTGGCGGAGCACGTCAGGTTCGAGCACGGCCGCATCGCCGAGACGGCCGCGCAGTTCGGTGATCCGACGTTCCAGATCCAGCACGGCCGTGTCGGCCGTTGCATGCCGGTCGGCGGCCGCGGTGACCTCATCCCAACCCACCACGTGTCGGTCGTCCGCGGTGGCCGGTGCCGGATGATCGGTGCTGCCACATACCGGACACCCTTCGCCTTCGACCAGCGTCAGTGCGAGCCGGGGTGCCTGGGTGTCGGTGAAGTTCGCCAGCAGGTCGCGGTGTTCCTCGGCGGTGCGCGCCCGCTGTTCACTGAGCGGCACCAGCCCGGCCTCGAGATGATCCAGGGTCAGACGTTCCTCCACGAGGTGCTCCGCCGCGGCGATCGCAGTGCGGATCGAGTCGGGATCAGCCGCTGTTGCTCGCAGGTCGGGCAGTCGGGCATCGATCTCGGCAGCTCGCTTCGTCGCCGTCGCCCGGGCGGCTTCGACAGCCGCGACCCGGCTGTCGAGGGCTGCCCGGTACTTCGTCGCGCCTTCGAATGCCTCGCCGGCGACACGTCGCCGGTCGAGCTTGTCGTGGTCGCGCGTGTGCGCGCTGGCGAGTTCGGCCAGGCGACGTTGCACGGTGAGGGGCCTCAGGTCTTCGGTGGGTTTCCCGAGCTCGGTGAGTACCGCGACGATCGCTCTGCTCCGATCCTCACGAACCGAGACGGCCTCGCGGTGGGCCTGCTCGGCGACGGTCAGCGCATCCGCGGCTTCCACGACCGGTCGGGCGTTCGCCGACACGGTCGCGGCGATCCGGCCGACCTCGACGGCTTCGGCCTTCAAGGCGAGTTCGGCGATCTTCGATCGGAGCTCGGCCGCGTCGTCGAATCGCCGGGCGCCGGTGGTCGCGGCGTGATGTGCCGCCTGCGCGGAAGCTCGCCGACGGGTCGACTCGGTGAGCTCGGCTCGGAGCCCCTCGAGCGCCCCGCCGAGCCGGGTCACGGCCGCGCCGAGCTGCTCGCGGTCGCCGGTCTCGTCGGTGGTGTCGGCCTCGTGATCCGACCGGGCGACGGTCGGGGAGTCGTGCGGGTGCGCGTCGCCGACGATCGGTCTCGGTTCGTTCCCGTGGCCGCCGTCCGCGTCGAGGGCGGTGTCGGCATCGACGACGTGACCGCGGGCCGCTTCGAGGGCAGCGGTGATGGCCGACTCCGCCTCGCCGACGAGTTGCCGGCAGGCGTCGTGGGTCGTCTTGAGTTCGTCGACGATCCGGTCGTAGATCTCCCCGCCGAAGAGCCGTTCGAGGATCTCCTCGCGGTCCTTGGAATTGGCCAGCAGGAACGCGTTGAACATTCCCTGGGGGAGCAGGACCACCCGCTGGAACTGACCGGCGTCCAGACCGATGATCTCCTCGCACGCACGCGCGACGTCGGAAACCTTGTCGGCGACGAGTTCGGAGCGGTCACCGTCGTCACCGAGGCGCATCAGGGTGGCCGCACCGGCCTCTTTCACCAGCCGATCGGGGTTCTTCGCTGCGGGCCGGAGCTGGTCGGGATTGCGGGTGACCGTGTAGCGGGCACCACCGGCGTCGAAGGTGAAGGTCACCTCGCACCGGGTGGTGTCGGCGACGTGGTCCGAGCGAACCTCGTGGGGTTGTTTGCGAGGCATCCTGCCGTAGAGCGCCCAGCACATCGCGTCGAAGATCGTGGTCTTGCCCGTGCCGGTTTCGCCACTGACGAGGTACAGGCCGCGTGGGGCGAGCGCCGCGAAGTCGATGTCGACCCTGTCGGAGAACGCTCCGAATGCCTTCATCGACAGGTGGATCGGCCTCATGCGACCATCGCCTCGGCGGCCCGGGTCGTGGCTTCGACGAGCAGCGTTTCGACCGCTGCATCGGGCGGGGAACCTTCCACCGCTTCCCAGAACTCGTGCACCGCGTCGATGGGCGCAAGCCGCTTGGTCGCGGCGGACGCTGCAGCAGCCTGCGTATCGGTGAGCATGCCGTCGGGGCGGAGCTGGATCTCGGCGATCATCGGGTACACCGCGGCGAGCCGGGACCTGGCGTCGAGCACGGTTTCGCGGTCGGTGACGATCGCCCGCACGAACGCGCCGTGCGCGTCGGGGTGAGCGCCCGGATCGACCAGCGTGGCGATCGGCCCTCGGATCGTGCGGACCGGTCTGCCCACGGGCACCGCCTCGCTCCGCACCGAGACGGCGCCGAACTCGTCGAGGTCGATGATGCGCACCGACTTGGGATGGTCTTCGGAGAACGAATACGCCAACGGCGTACCCGAATACGCGAGCCGGTCGTCGGCACCGATGCGTTGCGGCCGGTGCAGATGGCCGAGGGCGACGAGTGTGAACCCGTCGAACACCGAGGCGTCGACCGCGCCGGTGCCGCCCACGACCAGTGGCCGCTCGGACTCACTCTCGCTGCCTCCGGTGACGAAGGCGTGGGCGACGGCGATCGACCGGGCGCTGCGACCTGCAGCCCGAGCGGCCGCTGTGGTGGCCTCCAGGACCGACTGGTGGGTGCGCGCGAGGCGCCGTGCCACGAGCGGTCCGTCGCCGCGGCCCGGTGTGCCGTCCGGTGTTCTGCCCGGTGGTGTGTCCGGTGGCGTGCCCGGTGGCGTGCCCGCGGGCACGGTGGATGGCGCATCATCGGAGGTGCCCACGGGCACACCGAACTCGTCGGGCGCAGCGCGTGGGTCGAGGTAGGGGAGCAGCACGATGTCGAGCGGCCCGTCGGCGAACTGGTGCGCGATCACCGAACCCACACGGTCGTAGCCACCTCGCAGGTAGAACCCGCTCAGGTCGATCAGCTCCGCGTAGGGAGCGACCCGGTCGGCACCGTCGTGATTGCCGGTGATCGCCGCGACGACCGTGCCGCCGGCCAACAGACGACCGATCGTGTCACGGAACAGGCCGATCGACTCGGTGGGGGCGATCGCGCGGTCATAGAGGTCGCCCGCGATCACCACCAGATCGGCGCACTCGTCGCGGACGAGGTCGACGAACCAGTCACAGAACGCCTCCTGATCACCCCGCAGCGAGATCGACCCGAAGCTCCGGCCCAGATGCCAGTCGCTGGTGTGGATGATCTTCATCTGAACGGACTCCCTCGTCGGCCGACGTCGGTGCTGATGTGTGACCGGATCCTGCTCGACCGATCGACGTGGCGATGGTACCGA
>JBDZUV010000072.1:0-15926 GCA_040255345.1 Actinomycetota bacterium
GAGAGCATCTGACTACGGATCAGAAGGTTGGGGGTTCGAATCCCTCCGGGCGCGCTGGACGGTCACGATCGACGACCGAGTTCTCCCGCGGCAGCGGGGTGAACGCCCGGCGAGAAGATTCGGCGGCCTGAGCGGTGGGTTTCTCGAGCGAGTCGGCTCCGACCGGCGGCCGACGCCGAAGACGTGCGAGCACGCTCGCGCCCCGGGCATCCACCCCGATGGGGATCGGAGACCACGAAGATCGGGTTGCATCGGACGCGTAGACCGCTACGGTCGGATACCGCACCGTTCTGCCCGCCTGTCCGACGATCACCGCGATGTCATCACCACCTGCCACCGAACCGATCACCTTCGACATCACCGAGGAGGCCGCCGCACTCGCCGACACCCGCTTCGTCATCATCCGCCACGGGCAGTCGCGCGCCCAGGAACGTGGCTTCATCTCGGGCCACGACACCTGTACCGGGCTGAGTGACCTCGGCCGCCGTCAGGCCCGGCTTCTCGCCGAACGGCTCGAACGCACCGGCGAGCTGCGGGATGCCTCGGTGTTCGCGACCAGCCTGCTCGAGCGCGCCCAGGAGACCGCAGCGATCATCGCTCCGGCGTTGGCGAGCGGCGCTTCCTTCGAGCCCGAATGCGCGTGGTGTGAGATGCATCCGGGTTCGGTCGAGGGCCTGCAGTGGGCCGAGGCGGTCGAGCGCGCCGATCTCACCCGACTCGACGACCCCAGCGCCCGCCGGGCCGAAGGCATGGAGACCTGGACCGAGGTGTTCGACCGGGTCGGCACCCAGTTGCGCAAGACGGCGCTGGCCCACGCCGGGGAGTGTGTCGTGGTGGCGGGCCACGGCGGCACGGTCGGATCGAGCTTTTTCGAACTGGGTGGGATCGGTGCCAGCGCCTCTCTCGACCGGGTGGTCTCGGCGACGAATACCTCGATCACCGAGTGGCGCCACGACGGCTCGCGCTGGAAGCTCGAACGCTTCAACGACGCCGCGCACCTACTCGGCGTCGACGGCTGAGATCGCCGGCCGCGCGGGCAGCGCACATCCCGCCGGTTCTCCGCCGGTCGGTCGTCGAGCAGGTGCCCGGTGGAATCGCATCGGGGCGCGTGGATCCGACTCGACCGTCGGCTCGCGCGCTGATCGGTCGAGCCGATCGGCAGAGAATCTGGTCAGTCGGCCGTGTCTTCGGTTTCTTCGGACTTGCGGATCGCGCGCTCCGGGGCGTGTGATGTTCCGCGACCCTCGCCCAGCCCTTCGATGTGAACCGTTGCCTGGCCGCCGTCGAGGTTCACGACGACCGGTGAGGTCGTCGGCCGGTGTGCGGCGTCGATGACGAACTCGTGACTGGGCGGCACGGTCGTCGACTCCGGACCCACCGGCGGTGGCGGAGGAGGAGGGACGTGGCCACCGCTCATGAAATCGATCCTAGCGCGACGTTCGCTCCGTTGCTCGCCGACGCGCGTGGCCGAAGTGACCGGTGGTGATCGAATTCGGCCCCTTCGCGTTTCGCAGACATGGGCGGGACCGGTCGTGGTACCGTACGAGGTCACGCAGGTTCGGTCGAGGGGTCGCAGCAGCGAGCCGACACCGCAGTCGCAATGAGGGGGACATCATGGGCGATTCTCAGCCGCCGCAGCCGTCGACCAGCGCGGAAGGAGCGGCAGCCGCCCCGAACCGGGCCAACGCCATCCCCTGGGTGATCGCCGCGGTCGGGCTCGTGGTCGTCGTGGTGCTCGTCGCGATGTTCCTGTCGGGTGGGACGAAGGCACACACCTTGACCGGCACGGTCGCGCTCGTGGCACCCGGCGACATCACCGGCAGCGGCACCTCCTGCAAGGGGAAGAACGAGTTCTCCGACTTCGGTCCCGGATTGGTGGTGACCGTCTTCGACGGGAGCGGCGAGGTCATCGGCAAGGGAAAGGCGACGAACCAGTCGGAGAGTGACGCGCCGGATGACGGCACCACCGCGGTCCGTTGTGTCATCGAGTTCCGGGCCGAGGTCGACGATGCCGCGAGCTATCGCGTCGATGTCGGGAAGCTGGCCACGCAGTCGTTCGACCGCTCCGACCTCGAAGCGGACGATTGGCATGTCGTGCTCAATCTGGGCTGAGCGACCGCGGCCCGAACCCGGGTCGGCCGCGGTCGGGTCACTCGGCCGGTCGCATCCTCGCTTCGAACAGTCCCGCGTAGGAGAACACGAGGTCGTCGCCGTCGCGCCGTCTCCGGACCACGACTCCCGGCATCCCCTCGGGTCTGAGCACGAGGACCTCGTCTTCGAAGGTCGCGGTCACCTTGATCGGGGTGGCGTGATCTGCGGCCATCACATCATCGACCCCGTGCTCGAGAAGCCCGTCGGCACGGAAGTCGTGGACGACACCCCCGCCGGTGATCACGATGCGGTCGGCGGCCTGCTCGATGCGTTCGGTGTGGCGCCACGCCGGATGATCCGCCGGCGCGGTGCGTCCGTCGACCTCGAGCTCCGCCACCCTCCAGACACCCCGTAGATCGGGAGCGCCGTCGACCAGAGGATCGTCACAGCCCGCCAGGATGGGATCGGGCATCGGACCGACGTAGCCACCTGGCGGCGTGGAGGCGACCGGCACGTCGGCTTCGGTGCTCGCGGTCTCCTTCACGGCTCGATCTCGCTGACCGTGAGCAGCCACTGGCTCTCGAGCCCGGCTTCGCGGTGCTTGCCGATGGTGGCGGCGATCTCGGGATCACCGGCGAGTGCGAGGTAGGCGGCCCGCGACGGATACCGCATGATGCCGACGAAGGCGAAATCTTCACCGCCCTCGCCGATGAGTTGGGAGTCGATCGTGCCGGCGAGCACGAAGGTGGCTCCGTGGCGTTCGACGAACTTCTTCATCTCCCGGGAGTACCGCATGGTCGCCTCGGCCCCGGTGAGATGATCCAGTGGTGGGTCGGCCCGATCCTTGAACCGCAACAGGTTGATCATCGTCACGGGGCCGTCGTCGGGTGCATCGAGAAAGGCCTGGAGCTGCTCGTGGGAGGGGTAGATCGCCATGGGGGGCCTCTCGGGGTGAGGGATCAGGGTCGGGCGGGTCGCTCTTCGGGGTCTGCGACGAGGGCGCGGACGACACGTTCGGCTGAAGGAACGGTGAGTTCGCCACGGTCGACCTGATCGGCGACGGTCAAGATCGCGGCGGCCATCGCCCAGACGAGCGCCGCGGCGGTCTCCTCGTCGCCGGGCCGTCGTCGGGCGAACCAGCGGGCGACGACGTGTCGACGGAAACGGGCACGTGCCCGGTCGAGGTCGGCGCTCCCGGTGCCGGCGACGAGCATGCGGGCGATCCGGAGTTCCTCGCGGGGCAGGGTCAGGGCCCGCCCGAGCATCGCCACGGCGCGCGCTGCCGGAGGCGACGATGCGTCGATCGTCGCGTCGACGAGCGCCCCGTACTGGCGGACGCGGTCGTCGAGGAATGCTTCGTGCAAGCTCGACAGGTCCGCGAAATGGTCATAGACGAGCCGGCGGCTCACGCCGGCTTCCCGGGCCACGGCCGACATCGTCACGGCTTCGATACCGCGGCGCGCGACCAGGCGGAGGGTCGCGTCGAGCAGGTGACGACGACGATCCGCTTCGCGCAGGTAGGGGCGCGTCGTGGTCGCCTGCGTCACCATGACACGAACTGTACAGCATGTACAGATTCGGTGCGGGGCGTTCGGCCGGGTCGATCAGTCGTCGGGTTCGCCGAGTGCCTGCTGGCGGGCGTCGGCCCGCAGCGACAGCACGATCGTCACGGCCAGCGTGCCGATGATGATCCCGAGCGACAGGGCGATCGGGATGTGGAAGTCGTCGCTGGGGAACGACAGCGCATCGGCGGTGAACGTCAGGATCAGCTTGACGCCGACGAACGCGAGGATCAGCGCGAGGCCGTAGTGGAGGTAGCGGAAACGGTCCTGCATGCCGCCGACGAGAAAGTACAGCGCCCGCAGACCCAGCATCGCGAAGGTGACCGCGCTGAACACGATGAACACGTCGGTGGTCACCCCGAAGATGGCCGGAATGGAGTCGATGGCGAAGATGACGTCGGTCGCCTCGATCATGATGAGCACCGCGAACAGTGGCGTGGCCAGGCGCTTGCCGTTCTTCCGGGTGAACAGGTGTTGCCCGTCGAGTTGGTTGGTGGAGGGCACGGCGCGGCGGACGAGTCGCAGCGTCACGCTCTTGTCGGGGTCGACCTGGGTATCGCCCTGGAAGCCGAGCTTGTAGGCGGTGGAGAGCAGGATCGCCCCGAACACGACCAGGGTCACGGTGAACGCGTCGAGCAGGGCCACGCCCGCGAAGATGAAAGCGGCGCGCAGGGCGATCGCGCCGAACACCCCCCAGAACAACACCCTGAACTGGTACTTCGCGGGCACCGCGAAGTACGAGAAGATCACGGCCCAGACGAAGACGTTGTCGACCGACAGGCTCTTCTCGATCAGGAACGCACCGAGGTATTCACCGGCCGCGGCGCCGGCCTGACCGGGGTCGGCCAGTAACGCCACGACCCCGGTGAAGCCCAGTCCGATGGTGATCCACACGGCCGATTCGATGGCGGCTTCCTTCAAGGAGATCTCGTGCGGGACGCGGTGCACGACGAGCACGTCGATCAGCAACAGTCCCACCACGAACGCGACGAGGGCCACCCAGTGCCACGGCTCCACCGACAAGCTGATGTGGTCGGCGCCCGGCGCGGCGGCCAGTGTCATCGGTGGCATTGGTGGCCGGGCCCTTCGGGGTCGAGGCGGTGCCCGTCACCGACAGGCTCGTGGACGGGAGTCTACCGGCTCGATTCGGAACGTCGGGGCGTCGGGTCCCCCGGTCCGTCGGGCGACGCGCCGCGGTCCGGCCAGTAGTGGTCGGGCCCCAGGTCGCGGGCGCCGAAGATCGCCTGGCCCACCCGAACGGTCGTCGCGCCGTGTTCGATCGCGAGTTCGAAGTCGCCGGACATGCCCATCGACAGCTCCGCGAACCGCTCCGGATCGGCGGCGTCCTGGCGGAGCCGCTCACGCAGGTCGACCATCGTGGTGAAACAGCGGGCGACGAGTTCGCGGTCCGGGGAGAACACCGCCAAGGTCATCAGGCCCCGCACCCGAAGCGTGTCGAGCGAGCGGATCTCCGCAGCGAACCGGGGCACGTCGACCGGGTCGAGGCCGTACTTCGATTCCTCACCCGACGAATTGACCTGGATGAACACGTCGATCGACTCGCCGAGGGTCTGGAGACGACGGTCGAGCCTGAGGGCCAGGCTCAGCCGATCCAACGACTGCAACTCGAGGGCCGAACCGGCCACCTGGTTGACCTTGTTCGACTGCAGGTGTCCGATCATCGCCCACGACAGCCCGAGCCGACCGAACAGGTCGGCCTTGGCGCGTGCCTCCTGGGCCTTGTTCTCCCCGACCAGGCCGACACCGGTGTCGGCCAGCCAGGTGATGGCCTCGTCGCCCATGGTCTTGGTGACCGGGAGCAGGCGGATCTCGTGGGGCTCACGGTCGACCCGGCGTGCTGCTGCAGCGATGCGGTCGTGCACGTCGGTCAGGTTCGCTTCGAGCTCGGTCCGGCTGCGACAGGTCGGAAACCGTGCTGCGCCGGCGGGAACCGTCGACGCGCCGGCTGGTCGCGGGTCGTCACTGCTCATCTTGGTCACCCTAGGTGGCCGATCGGACGGGCCCGTGGGCAGCACGGGCCGATGGCGGTGCGGGGGTCACATCAGGTGATGAGACGCACCGAGACCAGGTGTGCGTCGAGAGCGATCTCGACGCGCCCGTGGCTCACCGCCAGTTCCACGAGGTCGCGTTCGTTGCCGTCACAGCGCCACGCCTCGGTGATCGGGTCGCCGCAGTCGGGATCGACGCCGAGGTGGAGCGTGCGGTGCTTGCGGTCCCAGTTCCGCACTCTGACGATGACGCCGGCGCCGCGGTCGGCCGGTTTCACGCTGACCAGTTCGGCGTCGGCGTCGCCGCCATCGATCGTGACGGGCCAGGTCGGCGTCACGCGACCCGCGGTACGGTCCACGTGGCGCTGCAGGGCCCTCCCGGTGCGATGGGGCGCCTCGGCCGCATCGTGCCGGCCGAACGCGAGCTGGGCGGTCTGTGTCCCGCGTTCGTATCCCATCGCCGGTCCCAGCAACGGCACGACCCCCCAGGCCAACTCGCGTGGCGCGGTCCGGGCGACGACCGTCTCGACCGTTCCGTTCGGCCACCCGTGAACGGCCGTGGGCACGGCGGTGGCGAGCGCGAGTGTCGAGGTCGCGGCGGGTGGCGACGGCGGCGAGGTGACCGCCCAGGAATGCAGCGGCCAGAACGTCGGCTCGAAGCGCCGTTGGAGCGGTCGGCGCACGACGCCGCCGGGCTGGTGCATCACCAACCCGGTGATCGGCGACATTCCCCGCCAGGCCAGCGTCACGGTCCGCCGCAGCCGCGGGGAGATGAGCGACGTGACCACCACGGTCGGCGCGGCGTCGGCGAATTCGACAACGAGGCGCACGGTGCGGCCCTCGAGCGAGGCGTCGATCACGACCTGCACGCCGGCCTCTGAGCGGGTCGGCGTGACGGTGGCCGGATGATCGGCGGTCGCGTCGACCGGCCGCCAGCGGCCGCCGGGGAACTCGAGTCCCATCCGCCACAGCCCGCCACGCTCGGCGACCGCCACACACGACAGCGTGCGTGGGCCGGCCAGTTCGGTGCCGTCGGTGTCGACGAGGGCGACCAGCGTGCCGCCGTGGGCTTCGTCGAAGATCGCGGTGAAATACCGGGTGTCGACCGTGATGCGATCGCCCTCGCGGGTCCCGATCGGAGTCGCCGGCGGCGGGTCGGGCGCGGCGGGTTCGCGGGCCGGTCGCCCGAGCGCGGTGTCCAGCTGTGCTCGGGCCCGTTCCAACCACGGCCACTGTTCGCGTCGGGCGGTCCGATCGGGCGAGGTGCCGGTGACCAGATCGTGATGGTTCGCCGTCGCGACGATCCAGCGGGCTTCGTCACAGCGGTCCGGCTCCGGTGGGGTGGCGCTTCGGGCGCGCTCGACGTGTCGGTCCGCGTCGAGCCGGCGGCGTGCCCGCACCTCGTCGAGGCCGATCAGGTCGCGTCCCAGGTCGCGGACGGCTCGTTTGAGCGCCGGCCGGGTCGCGTAGAAGCCGGTCCAGTACGGGTTCGGGTCCAACTCGATGGTCGGCAGGTCGTCACGGTGTGTGGCGATCAGATCGAAGTAGTCGTCTTGGGACGCGTTGACCAACCACGCCCCGGTGCGGTCGTAGGCCACGGCGTTGAACTCGTCGATCAGCTCGGTGAGACGGGGCACGGGCCGGGAGAAGTCGAAGCCGATCGTCAAGAGGCGATACGGAGTACGCGCCAGCGGTCTGAGTTCCCCGAGCAACCCTTCGATGCGAGCGGCGACCTTCGCGGGATGCCGTGACGGCCAGGCCAGGGGCAGCCCCATGGCCCGGGTGAACCCGGCGTGGCCGATCAGGTCGCCATGGCCGTAGCCGAACGCGTGCCAGTGGGCGAGCACCTCCGCGCCGTCGGGAGCGCGCCAGACGAAATCGGCGGTGCCTTCCTCGACGAGAAGCGCCGCCGAAGTGCCGGGCCACGGGAAGTGGTCGGCCGCTTCGAGTTCGGCGCCGGGAAAGCGCATGCCGTCGATCCGGCAGATCCCCGCGTGGTCGACCCCGGCGGCGCAGAGCAGTGCGGGCACCCCGGGCGAATGACCGAAACTGTCGGGCAGATACAGGGTGCGTGGCTCCGCGGTGATGCCCTGCGCGCGCAACCAGGCCGATCCCTCCAGCAGGTCGCGCAGCAGCGCTTCGTCTTCGGGAAGCAGCGTGTCGGGAGTGGTGACGCCACTGCCGGTGAACGTGAGCCGTCCTTCGTTCGCGAGCCGGACGAACTGGTCACGTCGTTCGGGGCGGGCGCGCAGGTACGCGTCGCAGTAGAACGCGCACTCCACGCTGTAGACCCGGCGGCGCTCGGCATCGAGTGCGTCGAGCGCCCGGTCGAGGGTGGGCGCGACCATCAGGCGCAGATATTCGGACGACGTCAACAACCAGTCGGGGTCCCAGTGGGTCGACTCGGCCACGACGACGACCTCACCCGCCTCGGCCGGAACCCCCAGGCGTCGCCGGACGGCGGACTCGTCGGTCATCGTCCCATCCTCGCGGGTCGACACTCCACCAGGCGTCCGGGCCTGGCGCGACCCGGTCGTCGATCGCCGCCGCGCAGCTCTCGCCGCGACGCTTTCAACCGTCGGCGGCAACGCGCTCGGTTCCTGGAGCCGTGGCCGAGGCCTTTTCCAGCGTGTCGAGGAACGCACGCGCGTCGTGGCGTGAGGTCAGCCTGATGAAGCGCAGGTGCGTGAATGCCGGGTCGCCCATTGCTCGGCGGTACTTGTCACGATTTCGCTTCCGGGTCGTCCACGCCCAGGCGATGATCGAACGATGCGGGTCGCAGCGTATGACGTTGCGCAGCGATTCGCGGTTGCCGTTCCAGAGTTCTTGGCGGCCGATGGTGCGTCGCAATGTCCGGGAGATCACCTGGTACATGACGACGCGATCGGGCGGGTCCAGCCAGACCACGGTGCCGGCACGTGCCCAGATGGGCCCTTCGATGGTCGCCACCCGGTAGTTGCCGTCGGCCACCCAGGCGTCGGCGGCGATGGCCCCAGACACGCGCCGGACGAATTCGTCGTCGTCCAATGCGGTCCAGCCGGGCTGGTGGAAGATGGCATCGAGCTCGACATGGGGCACCTCGAGGCGTGCGGCGAGGGCGCGGGCGAAGGTCGTCTTGCCCGACCCGGAGGTTCCCACCACCGAGATCCGCTGCATCGCCACAGCCTAGAGATCGTCGGGCGCACCGGATCGTCGGTTTTCCGATGCGACGGCGGCGGTGCGACGCGGGCGGCACAGGTGCTCGTGCGCGCGCCGCCCGGTCGTCGGTCCGCCCGTCGTCGGGGCCGATCAGCGCTCTCCCAGGGCGGCCTGAGCGGCGAACTGGGTGCGGTACAACTCGGCGTAGAGCCCACCCGAGGCGAGCAGCGTGTCGTGGGTGCCGCGTTCGACGATGTGGCCGTCGTCGACGACCAGGATCTGATCGGCGCGCCGGATCGTCGACAACCGGTGCGCGATCACGATCGAGGTGCGTCCCGCCAGCGCGTGATCGAGCGCCGTCTGTACCGCGACCTCTGATTCGGAATCCAGATGGGCGGTGGCCTCGTCGAGCACGACCAGGCGGGGGGCCTTCAACAACAGGCGGGCGATCGCGATCCGTTGTTTCTCGCCGCCCGAGAGCCGGTAGCCACGGTCGCCGACCAGGGTGTCGAGCCCGTCGGGTAGTGACCGGACCAGAGGTTCGATCTGTGCGGCGCTCAGCACGCTCCAGAGTTCGTCGTCGGCGGCGTCGGGGCGCGCGTAACGCAGGTTGTCGCCGATGGTCTCGTGGAACAGATGGGCGTCCTGGGTGACCACGCCCACACACGACCGCAGCGATTCGAACGTGAGGTCGCGGACGTCGACGCCGTTGAGCCGCACCGCACCGCGGCGGACGTCGTAGAGGCGTGGGATCAGGCTCGAGATCGTCGACTTGCCCGCTCCGGATGGTCCGACCAGGGCGACCATCTGGCCGGCTTCGGCGGTGAAGGTCACGTCGAAGAGCACCGGTGCCGGTTCGGTGGGGTCCAACACGGCGACCGATTCGAGCGAGGCGAGCGACACTTCACCCGCACTCGGGTAGGTGAACGCCACGTGGTCGAAGTCGAGCCGTACCGGCCCCTCGGGCACCGCGCGCGCGTCGGGCTTCTCGTCGATCATGGGCTCGAGATCGAGCACCTCGAAGACCCGTTCGAACGACACCAGCGCGGTCATCACGTCGACCTGCACGTTCGACAGAGAGGTCAACGGCCCGTACAGCCGACCGAGGTAGGCGGTCAGTGCGACGACGGTACCCACGTCGAGCAGCCCGTCGACGGCCTGGACCCCACCCCAGCCGTAGACGAGCGCCGTGGCGAGTGACGCGGTGAGCATCAGGGCCGCGAAGAAGATCCGCGCGTACATCGCCGAGGTCACGCCGATGTCGCGCACCCGGCCGGCCTTCGAGTCGAAGCTTCCGGACTCGTCGCCGGGGCGACCGAACAGTTTCACGAGCATCGCGCCCGCGACGTTGAATCGTTCGGTCATCGTCGTGTTCATCTCGGCGTTCAGCCGGTACGCCTCGAGCGTGATCGACGAGAGCTTGCGACCCATCAGCCGCGCCGGAACGATGAACACCGGGAGCAGCACGAGTGACAGCAGCGTGATCTGCCACGACAAGAAGAACATCGCGATCAACACGATGACGACGGTGACCAGGTTCGACACGACGTTGGCGAGGGTGTCGGTGAACGCCTGCTGGGCGCCGAGCACGTCGTTGTCGAGTCGGGTGACCAGCGCGCCGGTCTGGGTGCGGGTGAAGAACGCGATCGGCATCTTCTGGACGTGGCCGAACACCTGGGAGCGAAGGTCGAAGATGATGCCTTCGCCCAGCGACGCGGAGATCCAACGCTGGACGAGCGACAGCGCCGCGTCGGCCACCGCCAGCCCGGCGAGCAGCAGTGCGAGTTCGACGACGAGGCCGCGATCGTTGCCGAGGATCCCGGTGTTGATGATCGAGCGGATGATCAGCGGATTGATCGCACCGAGCGCCGCGTCGATGACGACGAGGGTGAGGAACCAGACGATCAGGCGTCGGTACGGTGCGGCGAAGCGCAGCATTCGTCGACCGGTGCCCGGCGCGACCCGGTGGTCGACGACGGTCCGATCCCGCATGAACGAGCGCATGCCGTGCGGGCCGCCCATTCCCATCCGAGGTGGCATCGTTGCAACTCTACGGTGGTCGACGACCGGCCGATCGGGGTGGCGCCGACGGCGCCGTTCCTACGATGAGCCGATGGAACCCAGGCCGACCACGGTGCCGGCACCTGACGACCGGGGCCCGGGCGCGGCCCAGTGTCGGGGTGCACCCGTTTCCGCAGGACACGGTCGTGGTGCTCAGTCGCCCCGCTGTCGGCCGGCCGCGTCGAGCCGCTTCTGCACCCGGGCGCTCAGCCCCGGCGCCACGGTGGCCACCGTTGCGCCGCTGCGCAATTCGAGCGGCGAGACGAACACCTCGGCCGGATCGTCGCGGATCGCACGCAACACCCCCGCGGCCACGTCGCCCGGCGTCTTGGTGCGGGTGCCCTTGGGCAACTCGATGCCGCCGTTGTGGAACATGCCCGCATCGCGGATGAACCCGGGAGCCACATGGGTCACCCCGATGCCACGACCGGCGAGGTCCTGACGCAGGGCGAGCGTGTAACCCCGGAGGCCGAACTTGGTGGCGTTGTAGAGCCGGGTCTCCGGACTCGCCGCCAGGCCCGAGAGCGACCCGATCATCACGATCTGCCCGGTCGAGTCCGACGCGAGGTGGGCCTGTGCGAACGCGGTCGCCAGGATCACCGGGGCCCGCAGGTTCACGTCGATCTGCGTGTCGATCTCGTCGGTCGTGACCGTGTCGACCGGTGAGTCCTGACCGATCCCCGCGTTGGCGACCAGGATGTCGCAGCCCCGAGCCGCCTCGGCGACACGCTCCAGGTCGGATCGGTCGCGCAGGTCCGCGACGATCGGTTCGGCATCCAGCCGTTGCGCGAGATCGTCGAGCACGTCGGCCTTGCGTCCGGTGACGACGAGTTCGGCGCCGAGCGTCGCCAGCGACGCGGCGATCGCGTGACCGAGCCCTCCGGTCGCTCCGGTGATCAGTGCGCGGGCTCCGCGGGGGTCCATGAGCGTCTCCTTGCTTCGGGTCATCGACCCGTCGTGTCGGTCGAGTGGCTCGGAGCGTACCGGTGGAGGGCGGTCAACGAGACGAGAAACGTTCCTTCAGCCGGAGGAACGGCGTCTCGAAATACCTGAACGACAGCCCGGCGATCACCAACGTGCCGGTGACCACCACCGCCTCGAAGGGAAGCCGGCGCAACGACGTGGTCGTCGCCACGAGGTCGAGTACCAGCGGATGCAGCAGGTAGATCCCGTAGGCACGTCGACCGATCCAGGTCATCGGCGCCAGGGAGAGGAACCGGCCGAGCGGGGACCGTGGTGCCACCACCAGCCAGGCGACCACGACGGCGGTCGCGAGGTTGAAGGCGCTGAGGCCCCAGGCGGGAATGAACGGCACCCAGGGTTTCCAGAGGTTGAAGTGGGTGAAGCCGACGATGACGCCGGCCGCGACGAGCGCCGGAACGGCGACGAAGCCGAGCACCGTGCGCAGGCGAGGCGTGACGGTCACCCCGTGGAGCAGCAACGCCAGGAGGCACCCGACCAGCAGGCCGTCGCCACGCAGCAGCGAGTTGCGGAAGAAACTCAGCCAGGCATTCACGATCGCTTCACCCGAGGTGCCCGGCGTCGTCGCCGACAGCCAGAGACTGCGGCGCACCAGCCCGATCGTGACGATCGCGCCCGCCGTGGCCACGATCAGCACTCGCCGGGCCGAGTTCCGGGCCAGCGCGTAGACCGCGACCACGACCCAGGGCCACACGAAATAGAACTGCTCCTCGATCGACAGTGACCAGACGTGCCCGAGCGAACCCAACCCGTGCGGATGGGCGATGTTCCACCAGTTCGAGTAGTTGGCCAGGATCGACACCCCGCCGGAGAAGTGGAGGTCGAGACCGGTCGCGTCATCCAACCCGACGGCGGTGATCAGCCACAGGACCAGGACCAGGGCGACCGACAAGGGCGCCAGACGGAGAAAGCGACGCACGTAGAAGTTCCGCAGGCCGATGCGACCGTGACGCCGGCGCTCGGCGAGGAGCAGCGAGGTGATCAGGTAGCCGCTGAGCACGAAGAACACGTCCACACCCAGCCACCCGCCTCCGATGACGTCCAGGCCGCGACTCGCGGCCATGTGGAAGATCATGACCATGACCACGGCCAGCGCCCGCACACCATCCAGTGCCGGCTGGTAGCCGACCGGAATCCCGGCGGGCGGGCGGTGGTGACCTTCGGCCGTGTCGGGTCGCGACCGTTCCGTGCCGACGGGCGTCTCGGTCGTGCCAGGCATTTCCCCGGTGAGCGTAATTGACCCGGTCCCGCTCGACCACGGATCCGACCTGCGCACGACCAGGCGGGTCCACCTTCGAAAGCTGCCGTGCACGGGTGTTGCGAGCGGATAGCGTTGCGTGCGTCGCCGGGTCGGCCTCAGGTAGCGAAAGGAGGGCCGCGGTGAGCGCGACGCTGCTGTTGAACGCGACCTACGAGCCCCTTCACGTGGTCACTCACCGCCGCGCCGTGGTGCTGGTGCTCTCGGGCAAGGCCGACGTCGTCTCCGAGGGCAGCGGCGAGTTGCACTCGGAACGCCTGACGGTGCCGGTGCCTTCGGTGATCCGCCTGCGCTACTACGTCAGAGTGCCCTTCAGGGCGCACCTGCCCCTCACCCGTCGCAACGTCGTCGCCCGCGACAAGAACCGCTGCGCGTACTGCGGGATGAAGGGCGACACCGTCGACCATGTCGTGCCGCGTTCGCGGGGCGGCGAACACATCTGGCAGAACGTCGTCGCCGCGTGCGGCGGCTGCAACGGCCGAAAGGCCGACCGGACCCTCGACGAACTGGGTTGGACGCTGCGTGTCACCCCGCACGCACCGTCGGGCTGGTCGTGGCTGCTCGTGGGGGTGACCGCGGATCCGGCCTGGGAGCCGTGGCTCGCGAGAACGCCGGCGCACGCGGTGGCCTGATGCGTGTCGCGACGCCGCGGTCGTGTCGACTGCTCGTCGCCATCGTGATCGTCGCGGCGTCGGTGTCGGTTCCGCGGTCCGAGGCCGGGGCTTCGTCTTCGCATGCCGCCGCGTACGTCGCCGAGGTGTTCCAGATCTTCCTGGGGCGCGCCCCGAGCCCGGCCGAAGTCGATCAGGCGACGGCGATGTCGATGACGTCACCCACCGGTCGACTCCGGCTGGTCACCAATCTGACCACGTCGGGCCCGTGGTATTTCCTCACGGTCGCGGACCGCTATCAGAAGATCCTCGGTCGCAGCGCGGATCCCGGCGGCCTCGGCTACTGGGTGAACGCGCTCGCCTACCACCGGACGACGCTCGGCTCGTTCGACGCGGCGCTGTACGCATCAGCGGAGTACGCATCCCGGACCGACGTCCGAGGTTGGGTCGGCCGGCTGTACGTGGCGGTTCTCGGTCGCAGCGCCGACCCGGCCGGGCTCGACTACTGGGTGGACGTCGCGGCTCGAAGTGGTCGTACGCAGGCCGCCCGGAACCTGTATGGCTCGGCGGAGGCGGCGCGCCGTCGGGTCACCCTCGACTACCAACGCGTGCTCGGGCGCGCTCCCGACGCGGCGGGGCTCGACCAGTGGTCGGCCATCGAAGCACGCCTCGGTGACACGCTCGTCGCCGCACGTCTCGCCGCGTCCGCCGAGGCATACGGCCCGTTGCAACCGGGCGAGACCGTGGTCGCGGCCCCGGCCCCTCCTCTGGCGGAGCAGCTCGCCGGGAACGCGCTCGCCGCGAAGGTCGTGACGGTGCATGCGCCCGGATGGGCGTCGACCACTGCGTCGTTCGCCGGGTGGCAGCGTACGGTGGTCGGCTGGCGACAGGTGCTGGGATCCTGGACCGCGCACAACGGGTCGCGGGGCTGGGAACGCCCTCTGCAGCGGCGGGAGGGCAACGGCACCACGCCGGTGGGACGCTACGGCTTCCAAGGCGGATTCGGTCTGGCGTCGAACCCCGGGTACCGGCTGGGGTGGTTCACGGTGACCGCACGTGACTACTGGACCTCGGACCCGTCGCGTGCGGACTACAACACCCACGCCTGGGGACCGACGAACCCGGCGTATGCGCCTTGGAGTTCGTCGGAGCATCTGATCGACTTCCCGGTCGCCTACCGCTACGCCGCGGTCATCGATTTCAACTCGCCACCGACCGGACCGTACGGCTCGGCGATCTTCCTGCACGTCTCGACCGGCGGGCCGACCGCCGGTTGTGTGAGCCTGCCCGAGTCGCAGCTGTTGTCGGTGCTGCGCTGGATCGACGCGGGCACCCAGATCGTGATGGGCCCCGACTCGGTGATCCGCGGCCTCTGACCCCGACCTTGCCAAGGGAGTCCTGGGCGGACCCTCAGGTGTCGAGGCGCCAGTCGACCGGCTCGCGGCCCGCCTCGACGAGGGCGGCGTTCGCTCGGGAGAACGGCTTGGATCCGAAGAACCCACCAGATGCCGACAGCGGGGAAGGGTGGGCGGATTCGATGATGACGTGTCGGGCGGTGTCGATCAGTGCCCGTTTGCGCCGGGCCGCGGCGCCCCAGAGGATGAACACGACCCGCTCGGGTTTCTCGTTCACGGTGCGGATCACCTCGTCGGTGAACGTCTCCCAGCCGCGCCCCTGGTGCGACGCGGCCTTGCCGGCCCGCACGGTGAGCGTGGTGTTCAACAGCAACACCCCCTGGTCGGCCCACCGCTCGAGGTTGCCGCCAGGCGGAGCGGGGACGCCGAGGTCGTCTTCGAGCTCGACGAGGATGTTGCGCAACGACGGCGGCTGGGCGACCCCGTCGGGCACCGAGAAACACAGCCCGTGCGCCTGGCCTCGGCCGTGGTAGGGGTCCTGGCCGAGGATCACGACCTTCACGTCTGCGAAAGGTGTGCGGTGCAACGCCGCGAACACGAGGTCGTGGGGTGGGTAGACGGGATGGTGCGCCCGTTCGCCGTCGACGAAGCGCTGCAATTCGCCCCAGTAGGGCTTGGCGAACTCCTCGCGCAGCAACGGATTCCAGTCGGTCTTCGGCGCCATCGCCACCCCACCGTACGCCCCCACTCCCGCTGTACGCGCCCGCCCCACCACCCAACTCCCCACTCCCCACCGCCCCCCACTCGAACTTCGGGACGTTTCCGGCGGTAGCCGCGGGTTTTCGCGCTGCATTCAGCAA
>JBDZUV010000073.1:0-15521 GCA_040255345.1 Actinomycetota bacterium
AGCGGTCGATCCGGGTCGTCGTCGAGACGGATCCGCACGTCCACGCCGGGCAGGGCGAAGCCGACGGTGCCGGCGACCCTCGTCCCATGCAGGGGATTCGAGGCGATCATCTCGGTCTCGGACATGCCGTAGCGCTCGAGGATGCGTTGCCCGGTACGGGCTTCGAACTCGTGGAAGACCTTCTCGGTGAGCGGCGCCGAACCCGAGATGAACAGGCGCACCCCGTCGGCCAGTCGGCGGGTGAACCGCTCTGACGCGAGCAGGCGCGTGTAGAAGGTCGGCACTCCCATCAGGACGGTGCCCGGCCCGGCCAGTGCGTCGATCACCCGGTCGGGGTCGAAGCGGCCGAGAAAGTGCAACGACGATCCGGCGACGAGCGCGGTGTTCACCGCCACGAACAGGCCGTGCGCGTGGAAGGTCGGCAAGGCGTGGACGGTCACGTCGTCAGGGGTGAACCCCCAGGTCACCGCCAACGTCTCCGCGTTCGAGGCGAGGTTGCCATGGGTGACGATCGCGCCTTTGGGGCGACCCGTGGTGCCCGAGGTGTAGATGATCGCGGCCGGATCGTCGGCGTCACGGTGGACCGGTCCGGCCGGGTCCACCCCGGTGGCGGCCACGGCGTACCCGTGGGCGACATCGACGAGCGTCGCCAACGCGTCGGCCCCGAGGAGCGTCACCGTCGGGTCCGCGTCGTCGACGAGCAGCGCGGTCTCGTCGGTTCCCAACGCAGGATTCAGCGGTACGAAGACCGCGCCGGTCCACTGCGTCGCCAGACACAGCAACACGCTCTCGGGGCTCGTCGGTACCTGCGCGACGACCCGGTCGCCCACGCCGACCCCTTCACGCTGCAAGGCCTCGGCGAACATGCCGATCAGCTCGACGGTCCGTGCAGCGGAGATCGCGGCTCGGGCGTCTTCGGCCGGGAAGGTGAACAGCGGCGCGTCGGGGGCCTGTGCCGCCCGACGGGTGAGGTGATCGAGCAACGGAGAGCCGGTCACCGTCTGCCCCGGGTGCGCGTCGCGCGCCGCGGGTCGGCGATCAGGAACACCGCGACGGCGCCGAGCAGCGCGTAGAAGACCGCGTGCAGACCGAAGGGTCCGGCGGTGCCGTCATACGCGCGGTCGGTGAGTGAGCCGAGCAGCGCCGCACCTGCGGTCGAGGCAACACCCACGATCGCTGCCGCCATCCCCGCGACGTGGCCGAGCGGTTGGAGCGCCGCCGCGTTCGCGGAGGGGATGACGATCGTGGAACAGAACAACATCACCGCGACGAGCCCGAGAAACGCCACCGTGTTCGGATGCCCCTGGTGCATCCTGCTCACGAAGGCCAGGGCCGTCGCGGCCGCCACCAACAGGATCGTCGCCGTGCGGATGAGACGACTCGTCCCGACCCGCCCGACCAGCCGCGCGGCCGAGATCGAACCGGCGACCAGTGCCAGCGCCACGAGCGAGAACAGGATGGCGAAGTGCTCGCCGTGGCCCAACACGTCGCGGATGAGAATCTCGACGCTGCCGATGTAGGAGATCATGATGGCGTACACCGCGGTGACCGCCAGGCCGTAGCCGACGGCCGGGCGGCAGCTCAGGACCGCTCGGGCCGCGCCCAGGAGCGCTCGGGGGGAGACGCTGCGACGATTTTCGGGTGCGAGCGTCTCGGGGAGCCGGTGCAGCCAGACCGCGATGGCCACCCCGATGAACAGTTGCACCACGATGATCGCCTGCCAGGAGGCGACGTCGAGCAACAGCGTTCCCACTCCCGGTGCGATCACCGGAACGAGGATGTAGATGGCCATGATCAACGACATCGCCCGGGCCAGGCGGTCGCCGCTGAAGACGTCCCGGGCGACGGCGAGCGCCAACGAGCGGGGTGCCGCGGCGCCGAGCCCCCACAGCAACCGGAATGCCACGAGTGCCGCCAGGCTCCCCGCGAAGATCGACGCGGTGGTCGACGCCACGTACAGGATCAGGCCCGCGTACATCGCCGGTTTGCGACCGAAGCGGTCCGACAGGGGTCCGTAGACGATCTGACCGAACCCCAGCCCGAGAAAGTACGAGGTGATGATGAGCGAGATCCGGGTCGAGTCCGCGTCGAGACCGAAATCGGCGCGCATCGCGGGGAACGCAGGCAGGAGCAGGTCGATCGACAGCGCCGAGATGCCCATGCACGCGGCCAGTACGACGACCAGTTCGGGACTGTCGAGTGCCGCCTTCGTGCGGGCGGGGCGGTCTCGACGGCCACGCTGCGCGCCGGCGTCGGCTCGGGCTCCAGCGTCGGCTCGTGGTCGGTCGCGGCGGCGAGCGTCGGTCACCGAGCCCCACGGCGCGGCCGGTGGTCGGCGGGGCCGGACCGGGCCGGGTTGTCGGTGACGAGTTGGCGACGCACTGCTCCGAGCCTCGCGCGCCGACCGGCGGACGCACTCAACCGAAGCGGTAGCTCGACGCGGCGACCGATCCCATGAAGTCGTCCTGGTGGTAGGTCCGCGTTCCCGGATCGCGCTCGGCAGCTCCCACGGCGACCAGCAGCGGGATGAGGTGGTCCTCGCTCGGATGGGCGATGCGGGCCGCCGGCGCCGATTCCCAGCCGAGCAGGGCCTCGGCGCGGGCCTCGGGATCGGACGTGGTGAGCGTGGCGGTCAACCAGTCGTCGAAGGCGATCGACGGGTCCCGGCCCGCCGGGCCGAATCCGCGCATGTTGTGGTACGACAGGCCACTGCCGAGGATCAGGACGCCCTCGTCACGTAGCGGCGCGAGCGCCCGGCCCAACGCCAGGTGCTCGGCCGGGTCGAAGCCGGTCCGGATCGAGAGTTGCACGATCGGCACGTCGGCGTCGGGGTAGATCACGTACAGCGGTGCGAACACCCCGTGGTCGAAGCCACGGGCCTGGTCGAAGGCCGACGAGATCGCCGCGTCACCGAGCAACGAGGCGACCCGGTCGGCGAGTTCGGGTGAACCCGGCGCCCGGTACTCGATCTCATAGGTGAAGTCCGGGAAGCCCCCGTAGTCGTACAGCATCGCCGGCTGCGCGTTGCGCTGGATGGTGAACGTCGGTTCGATCCAGTGCGCCGAGATGCACAGGATCGCCTCCGGGCGACTCGGAAGGTCGCCCGGAATGGCGGCGAGCGACGCTTCGAGCCGGTCGAGGTCGCCGGGAAGCCGGTCTTTGATCCAGGGCCACGGGCCGCCGCCGTGAGACAGGAAGTACGTGGGCAATCGGAGACCCGTCATGCCCCCTCCAACGCTCACGGTGCCCAGGATCATCCCGATGGCGCGATTTCTTCGGTCTCAGGCCTCCAGGCCGTGCAGTGCGTCGAACCCGACGTCGACGAGCTCCCGCAGGTCTCCCCGGGCGTCGTCGGCGAGCCAGGCGCGCACCGCGCCGGACACGATGCCGATGGCGATGCCGGTGTACAGCGACGGTGCGGGGTCGGTCTCGGCATCGAGGTCGAACCGCTGTGCGATGAGCGCCTCGAACGCGGCCCACAAGCGGGCGAACTCGTCGGCTCCCAGGTCGATGTGCGCCTCGACGCTGATCTGCTTCTGCAGCAGGATCCGTTCACGGTCCTCGTGGAACTCGCCCAGGGTCTCCCGAACGGCGCGTTGCAGGGTGGCCAGCGGCGTGTCGTCGACCGGCGCGTCGTCGAGGATCGACCCGAAACGTTCGAGGTAGTCGTCGGTGGCGGGTTGGAGCACCGCTGCCTTGTTCGGAAAGTACCGGAAGAAGGTTCGGGGGGCGACATCGGCCCGGGCGGCGATGTCTTCGATGGTGGTCTCGGCGAAGCCCTGTTCGGCGAACAGATCGAGCGCCGCGTCGAGCAGCGACCGGTGGGTCGCCGATTTCTTCCGCTCACGGCGGGTCGGCACGTCGATGGTCACCTGGCCCAGTATGGACCCGTCGCCTCTATTTGTCACGAGTGCCAAATGGCACGATTGACAATCGACAGACCTGCCACTTCAATGACCCTGTTGTCGTCGTTCGGAGCTGGTCATGGCTGGAATTCTTCATCGGATCGGGCGGTTCTCGATCCGCCACCGTCGGATCGTCGCCACGGCGTGGTTGGTCGTGCTGGTCGCGGTCGTGGCGAGTGCCGGTGCGTTCGCCAAGCCGACGAGTGACTCGTTCTCGATTCCGGGCACCGAGTCACAGCGCGCCATGGACCTGCTCGCCGAGCGCTTTCCCGATCGGCCGAACGGCACCTCGACCATGGTCGTGTTCGCTGCGCCGACGGGGGAGAACCTGAACGGGCCCGATGCCAAGCGGGCCGTCGAGGCGACCGTCGCGAACCTCGAGAAGGTGCCACAGGTTGCGTCGGTGACCAACCCGTACGCCCTGCTCGGCGTCTCCGCAGACGGGACCATCGCCTACGCGAACGTCGCCTACGACGCGTCGTCCACGGAGGTCACCGATTCGACGAAGGACGCGCTGGAGGCCGCCGTGCAGCCGGCCCTCGACGCACACCTCCAAGCCGAGTTCGGCGGCGAGATCGTGCCGGGCGCCTCGAGTGATCCTGGCGCCAACTCGGAGATGATCGGTCTGCTGATCGCGGTCGTGGTGCTGTTGATCTCGTTCGGCTCGCTCATCGCGGCCGGATTGCCGATCCTCACCGCGCTGATCGGCGTCGGCACCGGCATCGCGGGGATCACCGCGCTGTCCGCGGTGATCGAGTTGTCGTCGACCGCACCGGTTCTGGCCACCATGATCGGGTTGGCCGTCGGCATCGACTACGCGCTCTTCATCGTGTCGAGACACCGCCAGAACCTCGCTGCCGGGCTGGCGCCCGAAGAGGCCGCGGCGAACGCGGTCGCCACTGCCGGATCGGCGGTCGTGTTCGCGGCGCTCACCGTGATCGTCGCCCTGGTCGGCCTCACCGTGGTCAACATTCCGTTCGTGACGGTCATGGCTCTGGCGGCGGCCGTGACCGTGCTGATCGCCGCGATCATCGCCGTGACCCTGCTGCCCGCGCTGCTCGGCTTCGCCGGCGACAAGATCGACCGGATCGGCTTTCCCGGTCTGAGACTGCACCAGGCGGGCGATGCCGAGAACGGGTTCGGTACACGGTGGGCCAACGCGATCGTCGAGCATCGCGTCGTGGTGGTCGTCGCCGTCGTGGTCGTCCTCGGCGTCTTCGCCGTGCCGGCGACGTCGATCGAGCTGGGCCTGCCCAGCGACGCGACCGCACCGACCGATTCGACCCAACGCAAGGCCTATGACCTGTTGAGCAAGGGCTTCGGCCCGGGGTTCAACGGGCCCCTGACCGTGGTGGTCGACGCGGCCCACAGTGACGAACCCGAAGCGGCCGTCGCGAAGGCCGCCGCGGCCATCGACGCCGTGCCGGGGGTCGTCTTCGTCGCGCCGCCGACGTTCAACACCGCCGGCGACACCGCCGTGTTCCTCGCCATCCCCAGCACCGGGCCGGGCGATGTCGCCACGACCGACCTGGTTCACGAGATCCGTGCCGGGGCCGACGACCTCACCGCGTCGACGGGGGTGAAGGCGGAGATCACCGGCACGACCGCGCTCAACATCGACGTCTCCGACAAATTGGCCCAGGCGCTACCCCTGTTCGCCGTGGTCGTCGTGGGCTTGGCGTTGGTGATTCTGCTGTTCGCGTTCCGCTCGATCCTCGTGCCGATCAAGGCGGCGGTCGGGTTCCTGTTCACGATCGCCGCGTCGTTCGGTGCGGTGGTCGCGGTGTTCCAGTGGGGCTGGCTGATGGAACTCTTCGGCGTGCACTCCACCGGACCGATCGTGAGCTTCCTCCCGATCCTGCTCATGGCCGTACTGTTCGGCCTCGCGATGGACTACGAGGTGTTCCTCGTGTCACGGATGCGTGAGGAGGTCGACCACGGCACCGAACCGACCGCAGCGATCGTCGCCGGTTTCACCGGTGGGGCACGGGTGGTCACCGCCGCCGCGTTGATCATGACCAGCGTGTTCGCGGCGTTCATTCTCGGTGACGACGCGATCATCAAGTCGATGGGATTCGCGCTGGCCTTCGGGGTGCTCGTCGACGCGTTCATCGTGCGCATGACGCTGGTGCCCGCGGTGATGGCGTTGTTCGGCAAATCGGCCTGGTGGCTGCCGAAGTGGCTGGATCGGGTCCTTCCCCACGTCGACCTCGAGGGCAGCGGGTTCGCGGACGTCGACCCGTCGACTCCGGCGGCCGGGCGCGACGATGGCAGCGGCGACCCCGATGACGGCCCGTCATCCGGGGCGGAGCTCGTCCGTACCTGACCGTCGGGCTCGCTCGTCGGGCTGCAAGCGGCCCGGGCGCGGTCGGCCCCCGCCAGACCCACCACGATCGGGCGGTGACATCGGCCACCATCGGTCGGACCGGGACTTTCGACCCTACGCCCGAGTTCTACAAGGTGGAACTGTGGAAACAACCGAGCCGTCGGCGCGTGCTGCGTCGCGAGAAACGAGGACTTCATGACCACGATCGACCGCCAGATGACCCTGAGTGACCTGGTGACCACCCGTCCCGGGCTCGCCCGGGAGCTCGAGAAGCTCGAGCTCGACTACTGCTGTCACGGGAACCGCAGCCTGGCCGATGCGACCGCCGCGGCCGGACTCGAGCTCGACGAGGTCGTGGCCACGCTCGAAGGCGTCGACGCGCCGGTCGAGGACGCGGCGTGGGTCGACCTCGAACTGGGTGAGCTGGCCAAGCACGTCTGCGACAAGCACCACTCGTATCTGTGGGACGAACTGCCCCGGTTGTCGATGCTCACCGAGAAGATCGCCGAGGTGCACGGAGCCCACCATCCCGAACTCGAAGAGGTCGCGACCGTGTACGCCGCCATGCGGGTCGCGTTCGAGCCCCACATGCGTCGCGAAGAGATCCGGGTGTTCCCCGCGATCGGCCGCGTCGAGACGCGGCCCGACGACGAACTGCCGGCACTGATCGAGCGTCTGGTCGACGAACACGAAGCGGTCGCCGTCCTGCTCGAGAAGCTCCGGCACCTCACCGACGGCTACACCGTGCCCGCCGACGGCTGCAACGCCTACCGGATGACGATGGAAGGACTCGCCCAGCTCGAGCGCGACACCTTCGAGCACGTGCACAAAGAGAACAACGTGCTGTTCCCGCGTGCGCTGGCCGCTGTGCCCTCCGCCGTGTGAACCCGCGCACTCCTAGGCTGGAACCATGAGCCGCACGGCAAATCTCGGATTTCCGCGCTTCGGCGCACGACGTGAACTCAAGTGGGCACTCGAAAAGGCGTGGAAGAGCGGTGAGTACGGCGGATTGCGTGAGGTCGCCGCCGAGCTGCGGGCACGTCACTGGCGGCTCCAGGCCGACCACGGCATCGAACGGATACCCGTCGGCGACTTCTCGTTGTACGACCACATGCTCGACGCAGCGTGCAGCGTCGGAGCCGTTCCGGAGCGATTCGGTGGCACCGCGTTCGACCCCCTCGACGACGGCGGGCTCACCCGATACTTCGCGATGGCGCGGGGCGGCGACCTCGACGGTCGCGAGGTCGCGCCGCTGGAGATGACCAAATGGTTCGACACGAACTACCACCAGCTCGTCCCCGAACTCGACCCCGACGTGCTCTTCGAGGCCCGTCCGGCCGCGTCTGCGGCGCAACTCGCCGAAGCACTCGCCCTGGGGGTGCCGGCACGGATGGCGCTGGTCGGTCCGGTCACGTTCCTGGGCCGTTCCAAGCGCGTCGACGGGGGTGACCCCTTCGAGCTGATCGACGAGCTGGTCGCGGCCTTCGCCGATCTGGTCGCGGCACTGCGACAGGCGGGAGCGACGGCGTTCGCGTTCGACGAGTCGATGTTGGTCACCGAGCTGTCCGACACCGCACGGGCCGCGTTCCCGACCGCGTATGCGCGGCTCCGCGAGGCGGCCGGTGACGCCGAGGTGACCGTGACCGCTCCCTTCGGTGCACTCGGGCCCAACACCGATCTCGCACTTGGGCTTCCCGTCGACGTCGTGCACGTCGACCTGGTTCGCGGCGCCGACCAACTCGACGACGTGCTCGCCGCCCGACCTGCCGGGCTCGGGCTGTCGCTCGGCGTTGTCGACGGCCGCAACGTCTGGCGCACCGACCTCGAAGCGGTCGCCGGACGGGTGAAGCGCGTCATCGATCGGATCGGCGCGGCACACGTGCAGCTCGCGCCCTCGTGTTCACTCCTGCACCTGCCGGTCGACCTGACGGCCGAGAACACGATGGATCCGGAGTTGCGGTCGTGGTTGGCGTTCGCCACCGAACGGCTCGAAGAACTGCGGATCCTCGCCGCGGTCGTCGACGGGAACGAGGCCGACGTCGCCGACGCCTACGTCGCCAACCGCGCCGCGGCGGCGTCGCGGCGTGCCTCGACCAGGGTGCACAACCCGACGGTGGCCGAACGACTCGCCGGGCTCACCCCGCAGATGGCCCGGCGCGACTCGGCCTACGGGGTGCGGGCCGGCAAGCAACACGCCGAGCTGGCGTTACCCCTGTTGCCGACCACCACGATCGGGTCGTTTCCGCAGACCGCGGCCATCCGCACGTTGCGCCGACAGTTCCGGGCCGGTGAGATCGACGCCGCCACCTACGAAGCCGGCCTGCGCCGCGCGATCGAAGAAACCGTGCAGCTCCAGGAAGACCTGGGCCTCGACGTGCTCGTGCATGGCGAGTTCGAGCGCACCGACATGGTCGAGTACTTCGGAGCCCAACTCGAAGGGTTCGCGACGACCGCGAACGGCTGGGTGCAGTCCTATGGGTCCCGCGGGGTGAAACCGCCGATCCTCTTCGGCGACATCGTGCGCGACGGCCCGATGACGCTCGAGTGGATCGCCTATGCCGCGGGCCTGACCGACAAGCCCATGAAGGCGATGTTGACCGGGCCGGTGACCATCCTGCAGTGGTCGTTCGTACGTGATGATCAGCCCGAGGCCACCACGGCGACCCAGGTGGCTCTGGCGCTGCGCGACGAGGTCGACGACCTGATCGACGCGGGCATCAGGATCATCCAGATCGACGAACCCGCGCTGCGTGAGGGGCTCCCCTTGCGCCGCTCGGACCAGGCCGCCTACCTGGACTGGGCGACCGAGTCGTTCCGGATCGCGGCGGGCTCCGCCCCCGACGAGGTCCAGATCCACACGCACATGTGTTACGCGGACTTCGGCGACATCATCGATGCGATCGTCGCGTTGGACGCGGACGTGATCTCGATGGAGGCGTCGCGTTCGGCGATGGAGCTGCTCGACGACTTCGGCGACTATCCCAACGAGATCGGTCCGGGCATCTGGGACATCCATTCGCCCCGGGTTCCCACCGGAGGGGAGCTCGACGACCTGTTGGATCGGGCGATCGCCAAACTGGGATCCCAGCGGCTTTGGGTGAACCCCGACTGTGGGCTCAAGACCCGGGACTGGCCCGAGACCAGGGCGTCGCTCGCCAACCTGGTGGCCGCCGCCCAGCGGGCCCGGAGCCGGGTGGGCTGAGCCGGGCCGGGCCGAGGCGGGCGACGACGCTCCGCGCGGGCGTCTGCAGGGCGTGCGCGAGTGGCGTACGTCACGAGAACGTGTTTCAGTTCGGGTGGTAGACATGGCCGTGGAGCCGTGTCCCCGCCCAAGCCGCAACCTGGAGAAGACGATGCCCGTACCCCTCCCCGAGGGATTCGACCTGACCGATCCCGACGTTCTCCACCGGGGGGTTCCCTTCGCCGAGTACGCCTGGCTGCGCAAGACGGCTCCGGTGTTCTGGAACGCCCAGACCCGCGAAGACTCGAGCTTCGACGACGGCGGCTTCTGGCTCGTGTCCCGTCACGAGGACGTCAAGACCATCTCGACCACCCGTGACACGTGGTCGAGCGAGGAGAACACGGCGATCGTGCGCTTCGACGGCAAGACCGTGGGGTATCAGGAGCGGGACATCCAGAAGAACATGATCCTCAACATGGACCCGCCCAGGCACACGCGGGTACGTGGCGTGGTGTCCCGTGGCGTGTTCAGCCCCAAGGCCGTCGGGCGTCTCGAGGATCTGCTGCGGGAATGGGCCACCAGGATCGTCGTCGAAGCGAAAGCGAAGGGGTCAGGTGACTTCGTCGAGGACATCGCGTGTGAGCTGCCCCTGCAGGCCATCGCCGAGTTGGTCGGGTTCCCCCAGGAGGACCGGAAGAAGATCTTCGCCTGGTCGAACGAGATGATGGCCTACGACGACCCCGACTACGACATCGACCCAGCCCTCGCCGCGGCGGAGATCCTCGGCTACGCAGCAGACATGGGTGAAGACCGTCTGGCCAACCCTCGCGGCGACATCGTGTCGCGCCTGGTGGCCGCCGAAGGCGAAGAGGTGCTCAACTCCGAGGAGTTCGCGTACTTCGTGCTGATCCTGGCGGTGGCCGGCAACGAGACCACCCGCAACGCGATCAGCCACGGCATGCAGGCCTTCTTCGAGAACCCGGACACGTGGGAGGCCTACAAGGCCGACCGCCCGGAGACCATGCCCGACGAGGTCGTCCGCTACGGCACGCCGGTGCAGATGTTCCAGCGCACCGCGTTGGCAGACACCGAGATCAGCGGCCAGAAGATCGCCAAGGGGCAACGGGTCGGGATGCTGTACGGCTCGGCCAACTACGACCCCGAGGTGTTCGACGACCCCCACACCTTCGACCCGTTCCGAGACCCGAACCACCACGTCGGTTTCGGTGGCGGCGGCAACCACTTCTGCCCGGGTACGCACCTGGCCCGCATGGAGATCCGCCTGATGTTCGATGCGATCGCCGATCACATTCCCGACATCGCGTCGGCCGGCCCCCAGCGTCGGCTGCGGTCGGGCTGGTTGAACGGCATCAAGGCGATGCCGGTCACCTACGGCTGATCGGCACCCCGGGCGATCGCCCACACGCTCGCCCAGGTGATCCGCGACCCGCGTCGCAGCAGCACCTGGGCGTAGATGCGGGCGGTGAACTTCCAGATCGCCACGATCGCGGTCACGAGCAAGGCGAGTGCCGCGACGATCTCGATGATCGCCGCGGATCCCGCGGCCATGCGCAACGGCATCAGGATGGGCGCGAATGGTGGGACCACCGAGAGGATCCGTGCGACGGTCGAGTCGGGCGAAGCCGCGATCACGAACAGCAACGCATACGCGCCGATGAGCGCGGTGGTGACCGGCGCGGCAGCCCCCGGAGCGTCCTCCTGGCGGCTCACCAGTGCGCCGGCCAATGCGAACAACATCGCGTAGAACGCGAACCCCATGAGATACCAGACCAGCGACATCGGCACCGCCGTCCAGATCGCTCCCGGCATGTCGGTACCGGCGATCACGAGCGCGACGAGACCCGCGGCGACCAGCACCGTGAACTGGGCGATGGCCGCGATGCCGATCCCGAGCACCTTGCCGGCGAGCAACTCGTCCGCCCGGATGCGGGCGAGGAGCACCTCGACCACCGCGGTCGACTTCTCCTCGACGACCCCGCTGAGGATCTGGCCGCCGAAGATCTGTAACGAGATGAACAGCAGGGCGGCGGCGAGCGTGCCGGTCACCACGGCGGTCACATCCGCACCACCCGGCCGCGTCCGGGAGGTCACATCGAGCGGTTGTACCTGCAGCGCTCGGGCGGAGGCCGCGGCATCGAGGCCCGCGTCGGCCAGGTTCGCCCGCAGAGCCGTGACCGTCCACGCCTGGCGGACCAGTGCGACTTCGGTCTCGTCGATGCCGTCGGCCGTGATCATCGCCCGGGTGTCGGTGTCGACGAGGATGTCGGCGTCACCGTCGTCGAAGCTCTGCCGGGCGGCGTCGATCGAGGCCGACCGGTGCACGTGAACGGTGCGGTCGGCGGCCCGCCCGGCGGCGCGCAGCGACGTTGCCATGGCGCCGGCATCGCTGCCGGTCACCGCCACATCGACCGGCCCGGGAGCGCTCGACCCCGCCAGTCTGGTACCGACGCCGAACGCGAGGATCAACAGGACGAACAGCCCGGCGATCACGTAGTACGACGGCCGTCCGAGTCGGTCGCGCAGTTCGCGTCCCGCGACGAGCACGACCATCGACCAGCGGTCCCTCATGTCGACTCCGGCGCTGCGATGGCGCTCAGGAAGATCTCCGACAGGTCCGGCGGACGGAATGAATACGCGGCGACCGGGCCGGCGTCCATGGCCTGGTCGAGCAGGCCGCGCACGTCACGCTCTTCGTCCAGCCGGACCTCGTAGCCCGTGGTGCCGTCGCGGCGCACCTCGACCGCATCGGGACGCCATTCGGTGTCGTCGGCGAAGGTGACCTGCAGGATGCGGGTGCGACTCGCCGCCCGTAGGGCGGTCACTCCGCCGGTCAACACGACGCGCCCGTGGTTCACGACCACGACCGAACTGCACAGTGACGCCACCAGATCGAGCTGATGGCTGCTCAGGAGCACCGCGGCGCCGCGCTCGGCTTCGCCCCGGAGCGTGTCGCTCAGCGCCGCGACCGCCACCGGGTCGAGACCCGAGAACGGTTCGTCGAGCAGCAACAGGTCGGGCGTGGCCGCGAGCGCCATCGCGAGCTGGACGCGCTGCTGGTTGCCGCTCGAGAGTGCCTGGACTTCTTCGGAGGCGTACTCGGTGAGCTCGAGGCGTTCGATCCACCCTTCGGTGGCCTCGGTCGCCGCGGTGCCGGTCAACCCCGACAGGCGCGTGTAGTAGCGGAGTTGGTCGCGGACCTTCATCCGCGGGTACATGCCCCGCTCCGCGGGCAGGTAGCCGACCCGGTGCCGTACCGCCGGACCGATCGGCTCGCCTTCCCAGGTGATGCGGCCCTCATCGGTGGTGATCAGTCCCATCACGGCGCGCATCGCGGTGGTCTTGCCGGCGCCGTTCGGGCCGAGAAAACCGACGATCTCGCCGCGGTCCACGGTGAAGGACACCGCATCGAGGGCGCGCACCGACGCGTAGTTCTTGGTGATCGCTCCGACTCTGAGCATCACCGTCGACCCTAACGATCCCGGCGCGTCCAGCGCGCCACGATGCTCCGGGCGTCGCTCAGTCGGGAGGGGCGATCTGCTTGCCGCGTCGGTAGTGGCGGACGGCCTGCACCCCCATGCTGCGCTTGTACCAGACCATCGCGGGGCTGCCGTCGTCGGGGTCGTTTGCCAGCCCACCGCGGTAGTGGGCGTGGTAGAACAACCGACCGTCGGTGTCGTAGTCGCACACCGCGGGTGAGCCGTTCACGGGGTCTGACAGCACGCCGGTCTGGAAGTGCTGGACGGTCTTCAGCGCACCGGTTTCCGGGTGATAGTGGACAACGGCGGGGGAGCCGTCGGCCGCGTCGTGGAGCTGGCCGAACTGGTAGTGCTCGACGATCGCGGTCGACCCGTTGCGGTGGTACATCGTGATCGCGGGCGTGTCGGCATCGGGATCATGCGGCACACCGTCCCGGTAATAGGAGACGGCAGCGATGTCGCCGTTTTCGCGCCTGGTCACCACCGCCTCTGCGGTGCGTGTCCCCTCACTCATCCTCGGATCTCCTCGTCGTCGCTCCCGTTGCGCCCGTTGCCCGTGGCAGGCGGCCACTCTACCGGGTTCGCCCACCCCGGAGTTACGGCACGTTCATATTCGCCGAACCCGCCGATATCGTCCAGCATCTGAGTGTCTTCATCCGGCCGATCAGCGATGGGAGTCCGCTGCCATCACCGGTCAGCAAACAGGTGCCACTCACCGGGGATCCACTTACCATCGGGACGGAGTCGTCGATGTCGGTCGTGGGCTGCGTCGAAGCAGGCATGGTCGTAGAATCGCGAAATCGAGCCACCGGATCCCAGCGGCTGAGTGTCCTGAACGTGGAAAATGGCGGCGACGCGATGTCGGTACGCCGACTGCCGGCCGGCCCCTTCGAGACCGGTGACACGCACTATTCGGTCGATGCGACCGGGACGGCCGTGGTGGCTCGGCAACCCGATCAGGACGACGGTCCAGGATCGGGTCACGATGACGTTGGCGTGCTCGGGGCGACCGGCGGTTGGCGCATGCTCGACTCGACGGTGCCCGGCAATGCCCGAGTCGCGGTCGGAGATGATTCGGGCGACTTCGTGGTCCGATCCGACGGGAAGAAGGGCCACACCCTCGAGCGGCTGGACTGAACGACCGACGGGTCATCGCACTCCGTAGCCTGGATCGATGGCCGAGTCGTCAGATACCGAGCTCCGGGCAGCGCTGCTCGCGCAACGGGCACGGACCGAGGAGCGACTTGCGGCGTTGCAGCGGAACTTCGATGAATTCGTCGAGGGTGCCGAGTACGTCAACACCGACGACGAACACGACCCCGAAGGCGCGACCATCGCGTTCGAACGGGCCCAGGTGATCTCACTGCGAGACGAAACCGCAGTGACGCTCGCGGCGATCGACCGGGCACTCGCCGAACTCGACGCGGGCACCTACGGACGGTGCGCCGTCTGTGGTGGGCCCATCGCCACCGAACGACTGCTGGCGCTGCCAGGGATCATCACGTGCGTGGAGTGTGCTCGCTGAAATCTGCGTGGTCCGGCATAGCATGGGGCGGACCCTTCCACCCGGAGATTGCCAGACTCGACATGTCCGAAGCCGTGAAACCCGACCTCGACAACCACGACGACATCGAAACGATGGTCCACCGCTTCTACGAGAAGGTCGGGATCGACCCGTTGCTCGGTCCGCTGTTCAACGACGTGGCCAAGGTCGACTGGCCCGAGCACTTCGACAAGCTGACCATGTTCTGGTGCCGGGCATTGCTGAACGAGCCGGGGTACGCGGGCAATCCCTTCCGGGCGCACGCGAACATCCACGACCAGCAGTGCTTCACCCGGAATCACTTCGAGCGCTGGCTGCGGCTGTTCCACGAGACGATCGACGCGGACTGGGCCGGCCCGTATGCCGAAGCCGCCAAGGAGATGGGCCGCCGCGTCGCTGCGGTCCATTCGAACCAGTTGATCGGTGAGCGATACGTCTTCGACCCGAATCGGCACACGATCCCTCTCGGCGTTTCGCTCTAGAACACCGTGGGGCGGGGAGTCGCACCTGTCCGCGACTCCCATGGGAGCGCGGCCACGAGGCTGAATTCGAACAGCGGTAGGCGGTCTGAAATGCTGACTCCCATGGGAGCGCGCGTCTGCGGAACAGTGTTGACGAGTTTTGTGAGAACTATCGACAAATCAAGCTGTTTTCGGCCGAAACGGTCACACCTTCTTCTTACGCTGTTGATCAGAGATCAACAGCGTAAGAAGAGTGATCGGATGTGACAGGAAATCGCAGACGAGACCAGAGCCGGAAATGCTGGTTCAACCAAGGACGAGACCAGCGTGGGTGACGACTCCACGCTCCCATGGGAGTCTCCCAGGAGCGGCGCGGATCCGGCCGGGCCGACGAACGATCGCCTCGAAACCGAGCTCGTCCTTCTCGCGACGATCACCCCCCCGTCCGGGTTGGCCACGGCCCTTGCTTGCTGGTCACACCGGAATGAATCCCAGGACGAGATCGACGCCAGACATCACGCCGAACGCTCGGTGTGGTGGTGGACCGACCCTGACGGAATGCTCCGGATCACCGGCAGACGATCGACGCCGGCCCCAGACGCCGGTTC
>JBDZUV010000211.1:0-2951 GCA_040255345.1 Actinomycetota bacterium
GCGGAGGAGTGGGGCGACCTCAGTGGCGAAGAACAGGTCGCGGCGCTTCAGGACGCGCTCGGCGCGGCATGGGGAGACGAACTCAAAGAAGTCGAAGTGCTGATCGACCTTGCCGAACGGGCCATGTCCCAGGGGCTCGATGCGAAGGCCCACGACCTGCTTCGACTCATCGACGAGGTTACCCGGGCATCCGGTGACCCGAAGCTCAAGATCGTGCTGTTCACCGAGTTCGTCGAAACCCAAGCCATGCTGCTGGGAGTGCTCGGCAACCTCGGGATCGTAGCCGTCTCCGTGGACGGGACGATGAGCATTCACGAGCGTGCCGTGGCACAACAGCGGCTCCGCGACGACGCTCAGGTGCTGGTCTCGACCGATGCCGGTGGCGAAGGCGTGAACCTGCAATGCGCGCACGTCGTCATCAACTACGACCTGCCGTGGTCGCCGTCCAAGATCGAACAACGCATCGGACGTGTCGACCGCATCGGCCAGACGCACCCGGTGCAGGCATTCAACCTGGTCATGGAACACTCCATCGACGCCCGGGTCCGAGAAGTCCTCGAATCCAAACTGGCGACCATTCTCGCCGAACTCGGCGCCGACAAGACGGGGGACATCCTCGACAGCGCCGAGCGTCATGGCCAATCGCTTTACACCGCGGCACTCGCCGGAGCGAGTGACCTCGACGCGGCCGGAGACGACTTTGCCGAGGAGGTGCGCGTCGACGCAGCGCAGGCGGGCACCTTCGCCGATCTCATCGACACCGAGCCCACCGCCCCGCGCGTCAACCGCGGAGCGCCCCCGCGCCGGTGGCTCGACCTGGCATCGAACGCACGGACCCGGTTCATCGAGGCGAGTGACCCGGGCGCGTTTTCCGGCACTGCCGAGGCCGACCCGATCAGTCGCCTTCCGGAAGTCAGCCCGGCCGAGCCGCTGCCGACGATCACCGGGACGCGGAGCGGTCTGTTGTGCATGTGGGAGATCATGGGGCGCGACGGCGTCCGAGCCATCTCGCCGGTATTTCTCACTGACGACTTCGTGAACCGACCCGATCTCGCGGAGCAGGCATGGAGCGACGCTTGCGACCTCGACATGGTCGAGACGAGCCCGCCCTTGGACGACTCGACATGGGAGCGCCTGTGGCAGGCCGGTTGGGACTACGGCATGCGCCCCGATCTGGTCGACAGCGGGAGCCCGCCCGGGCTGGTTTTGCGTCTGCTCATGCGAGTGACGGCATGAGGAGCTGGGTGGCACGGCAGGTTCCCACGCCGACCGATCGGGCCGTTGTCGTCATCGACCGATTGGGCATCGCCACCGACGCCGAATGCGTCGGCGACCATTCCGAGTCCGTTGAGGTTGTGCGTGCCCGGAGCTGGTACGAACTGCGAAAGGCGTGGGAGTACCACGGTCGCCACGCCAGGCGGATCGAGCCGGTAGTCATCGTCGTCACCGACGACGACATCGGATCGCATGTCGACCTGCCCCATGACATCGCCAAAGGCGCGGGAATTGCCGTGTTGCGCGTGCCGGTCGAACCTTCGGCGCGGCGCGCACTGTTCGCTCTCGACGACGCGCAGTCCGATGAAGCCGTCATCCGAATCGAAGCCGAGGGTTCCCACGTCGAAGCGGCAATCGTTGGTGTGGCGGCCCAGCTCCCATCGCAACAGGTTGGTTCGAAACGTGGCCCGGGCGAGTTTCGGGCGGCGCTGCGACTGTGGTCTCGAAATGCACCGACCCCGATCATCGAACTCGCTCGGACCGTATTCGATGACCCGCTTGCTCAGGCGGTTCTTGCCGACCCGCCCAACACCCGCGCCATACAGGATGCGTGGCGCGCCTTCGTCGATGGAAGTGCCGGGGATCAGTGGCGGGCACACTTCGATGAGTCTGCCGGCGAGATTGTCGGACTCTTCTTGAGCGGTGTGCTTCGGCCCGTCGCATCGAAGCGAGCGGACCTCCCGCGGTGGGCGACCGTGGGGATCGCCGATGTGGACGCTGCAGAACGTGTGAGCGCGCTCCTCGAAGCGGCGCCCGGTGGATCGGAATGTGTGAGCTTCGAAGACTGGGTTGCGGTTGCCCAGTGGTGGGCACAGGTGCGGCACGGGCTCGCTGTTGCACACCCAGCCCCCGTGGAGCTCGCGGAACGCGCCTGGGCGACGTGGGCCGAACTGGATACCGCTTTCGTGGCGTGGCTGCGTGCGCATTACGGGGAACAACTCTCCCGAACTTGGGTGAACGGCCCGGTCAGCGTCGACAAGATCCAGCTGTTCCTTACCCGTCAGCGCCAGACAGACGAGCGTGTCCTGCTCGTCGTCCTCGATGGGTGCGGCCTCACCCAGTGGGCACACATCGCCGAAACCGCGCCGCTGCGTGTGGTCCGCCCCGGTGCGGCACTGGCCATGATCCCGACATTGACGAGCGTGTCCCGCCAGGCGATAGCCGCGGGTACGACCCCGAATGGGTTCGCTGACTCGATCGACACGACGACGAAAGAATCCCAGCGATGGAGCTCGGCTTGGCGCGACGAGGGGGTGACGGCGATTTGGCTCCGCATCGACGGTGCCCGCGTCGATGAACTCGATGCCGTTCCGTTCTCGACCAGCGAGGCGATCGGGTTGGTCGTGAGTGCACCCGACGAACTCATGCACGGTGCGGAGCTTCTTGGTGACGCCGGGTTCCACTCTGGCGTGGAAGCGTGGCTGCGCGGCGGGGTGATCGGGGAGCTGATTGCGCGTGCCGAAGCGCACGGTTTCACCGTGTGGGTCACCGCTGACCACGGCAACCTCGAAGTCATCCCGACGCCGAACAAGCGCGAAGGAGTGTTCGTCGATCGGTCCGGGACGCGCGTGCGGCGCTACCAGAACCGCATCATGCGCGACGGCGCCGCTGTCGATGGTCTGACCTGGGACGACATTCCCGGTCTTCCGATCGGCGAGGCAGAGCGGCTCCTGTTC